>DATNBX010000025.1:0-6315 GCA_035571795.1 Ramlibacter sp. | reverse complement strand
AACCGCGGTGTCGCTGCTGCGGCAGGCGGCCGGCGCCCTGGCGGCGGCACACCGGCGCGCGATCGTGCACCGCGATGTCAAGCCGGAGAACTTCCTGATGCGCGCATCCGGCGCGCCGGTCCTGGCCGATTTCGGTGTCGCGGCGGCCGGGCGGCATACCGGGCCGCGCGTTGCGCCGGGCGAGCTGGTGGGCACGCCTTCCTATGCCGCGCCGGAGCAGGCGCAGGGTGAGCTGCCCACCGCGGCCGCGGACGTCTACAGCCTCGGGGTGATGTTCTATGAAATGTTGTGCGGGCGGCGCCCGTTCACCGGCCCGACCCCGCTCGAAGTCCTGTCACAGCACCTCGTCGCGGCGGTGCCGCCGCTGCCCGCGCAGTTTTCGCACTACCAGCCGCTGATCGGCCGCATGCTGGAAAAAAGACCGAAGTACCGGCTCGCCGATGCCGATGCGGTGGCGCAGGAAATCATGCGTGTTGCGCCGGCCGGCATGGGTATGCCGTCATAACGAGATCAGGAAGCAAATTTATTGTGGCGCGCTATTTTGTCGATGTGATCGGATTCAACCCGACCGAACGTTCCATGCTGACGAGCATTTTCGCGTTGGCGGCAAGACGCGATCCGGGCTTTGCGCAATACGACCCGGTTTCTGCACGGGCACCCGACCTTTATCTGGTCGACATGGACGACGCGGCGGCCTTCGGCGAGTACCGCGTCCTGAACCGGCGCGAGTCGCTGCCGGCCGTGCTGGTGGCCTCGCCCGGGCGGGCCGGCGGGCAGGCCACCCTCGAGCGCCCCCTGCAATGGGCGCGGCTGCTTCAGGCGCTGGAAGATGCCCTGGGCGATCGCGAGCAAACCTCGCCGGCGCCGCTCGAACCGCGGGCGCACGACCATGGCGCGGAAAGCGCTTCGCCTTACTACAACAGCCATCCGGCGCCCATTCATACGCCGCGGCCGAGTCCCGGTGTCAATGACTCCGACATCAAACGCGCGCTCGGCGACACCGTGCTGGTGGTCGACGACAACGCCACTGTGCGCGCGTTCATGCAGGCCAAGCTGGCCCCGTTCAAGTTCGAGATCGACTTCGCCGAAACCGGCGAGCAGGCCGTCGGGCTGACGGGTAGCCGGGAATACGCCTGTGTCTTCCTGGACGTGGTGATGCCCGGCATCGACGGCTACCAGGTGTGCAAGCTGATCAAGGCCAACAAGCAGGCGATCAAGAAGACCGCGGTCGTGATGCTCACCAGCCGCAGCTCGCCGTTCGACAAGTTGCGCGGGTCGCTCGCCGGCTGCGACGAATACCTCACCAAGCCGCTCGACGAGGACCGCTTGCTCGAGGTCATCGCGAAATTCCTGCCCAGCAGCCGCAGGCGCTCGGGCCGTTCGAAGCACAGGTGAAACATGACGAAATCGATTTTGGTGGTCGACGACACGCGCTCGATGCGCAAGATGGTCGCGGCGGTGCTGGAGACGGCCGGCTACAAGGTCGAGGAAGCGGCCGACGGCGTGGAGGCGCTGGAGCTCGCACGCCAGCATGTTTACGACCTCGTGGTCACCGACCAGAACATGCCGCGGATGGACGGCATCAGCCTGATCCGCGAGCTGCGCGGCCTGGCGGCCTATGACCCGGTGGCCCTGCTGGTGCTCTCGACCGAGGTCAACCCCGAGCTGAAGCAGCAGGGCCGCGAGGCGGGAGCGACCGGCTGGATGGCCAAGCCGTTCGATCCGCAACGCATGCTCGATATCGTGCGGACGTTCATCTAGGCTCATATGAAGCAAGGCTCCCCCGGATTCGGCGATGGCGGTGCGTTCCGCGCCATCTTCTTCGAGGAAGCCCAGGAGCATCTGGCCGGGACCGAAGAGATCTTGCTGCGCCTGGATACGGACGCGCCCAATCCCGACGACCTGAACGCGATCTTCCGCGCGGTGCATTCGATCAAGGGCAGCGCGGCGATGCTCGGGTTCGACGAAATCGCGGCGCTGACGCATGTGCTGGAAAACCTGCTCGACCTGCTGCGCAAGGGCGAACGCGCGATCGCGAAGGCCGACGTCGACGCCATGCTCGCTGCCGGCGACATCGTCAAGTCGCAGGTGGCGCATCACCTCGGGCTGGCGGGCGAGGCCCCGGACGCCTCGCCGGCCCAGGCGTTGTTGCGCGAGCGCGTGGCATTCGCCGGGGCTGCGCTCGCCCCCAAGGTTCCGGCGAGCCGGGCCTTCGCCGTCCGGCTCGGGCCTCTTGTTGGGCCGATCGACACTGCCGAACTCGACATGATGCTTTCAGGGCTTGCCGAGATGGGGTCCCTGCGTAACCAGGCCGTGGACAACGGCGCCGGCGGGCTGGTTTGTTTCGACCTCGAGCTCGAAGGCAACGAGTTCGATTTGCGCAGCGTGCTGTCCCTGGTCGTGCCGCCGGAGCAGATCGACGTGCAGGCGGCGAATCCGGCAACGCAGGCGGCGGGCGCACCGGACCCGGCGGTTGCGCCGGGCGCAGCGGCTGCAGCCGTCATCCCGCCGTGTCCGGCGGCCCCCGGCGATGCGGATGAACTGTTCGTAGATCCCGTGGAGTTCAAGCGGGGCCGCCAATCTCGACCGGCCGTCGAAAACCCGCCGGCCGCGCCGCAGGCACCAATCCAGGCGCCGGTTGCGCCGGTGGCATCGGCCGCGCCGGCGGCCGCCCGGCCGGGCGCCGACGCGCGACATTCCATTCGCGTCGCCACGGAAAAAATCGACCTGTTGGTCAATCTGGTCGGCGAACTCGTCATCACCGAGTCGATGCTCTCGCGGCAGGGAGCGGCGCTGGAACATCAGGCTGGACATGCGGGCCATCCCGGCCTGGCCGACCTGGCAAGGCACACCCGCAACTTGCAGCAGGCGGTCCTGGCCATCCGGATGGTGCCGATCTCGGACGTGTTCGCCCGGTTTCCGCGGCTGGTGCGCGAGTTGTCGTCGCGGCTGGGCAAGCAGGTCGAATTGACGACCTCCGGCGAGACGACGGAACTCGACCGCGGGCTGATCGAAAAAATTTCCGATCCCCTCACTCACCTGGTTCGCAACTCGGTGGACCACGGGCTGGAAACTCCCGAGGAGCGCGTCGCCGCCGGGAAACCGCCCACCGGTACTGTCAGCCTGGCGGCCAGCCAGCGCGGCGGCAAGGTGGTGATCGAAGTGTCCGACGACGGACGGGGCCTGGACCGCGAATTGATCCTGGCGCGCGCGGCGCAGCGCGGGCGGCCGCTGCCGGCGGATGCCTCCGACGCCGAGGTCTGGCAGTTGCTGTTCGAGGCCGGTTTTTCCACGGCGCAGGAAGTGACCGACGTGTCCGGCCGCGGCGTCGGCATGGACGTGGTCCGCCGCAACATGCTGTCCCTGGGCGGCACGGTGGAAATCGCTTCCCGCAAGGGCCAGGGCCTGAAAGTCACGATGACGGTGCCGCTCACGCTGGCGATCGTCGAGGCGATGACGGTTTCGCTGGGCGAGCAGATCTATGTGCTGCCGCTGGCCGCGGTGGTGGAATCGCGCAGCATCGAACCCGGCGACCTCCATGCCCTGCCCGGCCAGGGCGAAACGCTGGCGGTGCGCGGCGCTTACCTGCCGGTGCTGCGCCTGGCCAAACTTTTTCCGCCGCAACAGCCGCGTGCCGATGCCGACCGGATCGCGGTGATCGTGGAGGCCGAGGGCCGTAACGCCGCCGTGCTGGTCGATGCCCTGGTGGGCCAGCAGCAGGTCGTGGTCAAGAGCCTGGAAACCAATTTCCGCAAGGTGCCCGGTGCGTCCGGCGCGACCATCATGAGCGACGGCTCGGTGGCGCTGATCCTGGACACCGCATACCTGATCAACGCATGCGGCGCCGGCACGCGCCAGCTGCCGGCCGCGATCCGCGAACAACAAACAATGACTCAAAAGGCATCCTGAAATGCTGACGCCATCCCTCATGCACCCCGCCTCCGAATTTCCAATGCTGCGCCTGGGCTTGGCCGGCTTTACGGCCGCAGAGCAGGCTGTGATCAGCGCCGCCCTCGCGGCGCGGGCCCCGCACAGCCAGACCAGCTGGCAGCTTGCGCCGCTGGGCGAATCGGATGCGTGGTGCGTCAACGGCTCGCGGGTGCAAAGCCTGCCGGGCGGCGTGCTGCGGATCCTGCCGGGGCTGCCTTCCGGGCGCTCCATCCGCATCCACCCGGGCGAGATCGACTGGCCGATCGCGTTTTCCACGCCGCTGGGTTCGACCGGCTTCGATCCCGCCTTCACGTTCCAGGCCGATTGCGCCGAGAGCATCGAAGCGGTGCTGCAGCATCTCGAGGGCTGGCTGCGGCCGCTGATGGTGCAGTTCTACCTCGCCTCGCAAATCGTGGAGCAGGAGCTCGATCTGCGCTCCGGGGTGTTTCATGTCAGCGTGCACGGCAAGCTGTACGCGATCGTCAGCCTGCGCAGCGGCATCGGCGTCTGGCCGATCGCCGATCCGGCCGAACTGGTGCATGCGGTGTGGAGCCACCGGCCGAACTCGGCGGATGCCATTCCCAGCAGCTTCGTGCGCACCGATTATTCCCAGCTCATGTGGCAGTACGCCACGCGGACCACCCGTGTCTGCCTGCCGTCGCACTACCGCACCAGGCAGCTTTTCCTGCGCCGCCCGCCGCGCGTGCCAATGCGGCTGCTCAACGACCCGAGCCTGTTGCTCGTGCGCGAGCTGGAGTACATGCCGGGGACTTTCAGCGAGCTGGGACAACGTACCGGCATGACCGGTGCGCAACTGGCGCGACACCTGGGCGCGCTCTACATGGTGGGCGCCATCACCGCCGACCCGCGGCGCGCACCGCCGCCGCGGGGCGCGGCCCAAGGCTCGGAGTGGCACTCGTCGCTTGTCTCGAGCGTGAGCGTGTATTCGGAACCTGGCGCGGAGATGACCGTGAAGCTGACGATCGGCAACCCCGCGCGAAACACAGCAGACGAGGAGGATCGATGAAAGAGCAGACACGGCAGCCTCAGTTCGACCCGGAACCAGCTGACGCGCAGACCCGCGAGTTCCTGACGTTCCGCCTGGGCGCGGAAAGTTACGGCATCCCGATTCTCAAGGTGCAGGAAATCCGCGGTTACGAGAAGCCGACGGCGATCGCCAACGCCCCGGCCTTCATCAAGGGCGTGATCAACCTGCGCGGGGTGATCGTGCCGATCCTGGACCTGCGCATCAAGTTCCAGCTCGGCGACGTGCGCTATGACGAGTTCACCGTCGCGATCATTCTGAACGTCGCGGGGCGGGTGATCGGCGTTGTGGTCGATGCGGTATCGGACGTGGTGGCCCTGGCCAGCGAATCGATCCGGCCGGCGCCGGAATTCGCCACCTCCGTTTTCGACACCCGATACATCACGGGACTGGGCACGGTGGACGGCCGGATGCTGATCCTGCTGGACATCGAAAAGCTCGTCACCGGCTCCGACATGGCGCTGGTCGACGAAGCCGTCATTGAATATTGAGTAACCGATCTCTAGGAGAAAGCATGTTCGACAAGATGAGCCTTTCGAGCCCGATGACGCTGGCGGACCGGATGAGTGTTTCGAGCCGGCTGACGATGGCGTTCGGCATGATGATCTTCATGCTGATCGTCGGCTCGGCCATGGGCCTGAGCGGGCTGGACGGAATGCAGCAGAAGATCGATACGTTCACCAACAACCGCACGCCTTCGCTGATGCTGGCGGGCCGTTGGGAGGGAGCGGTGCTGCAGACGGCGCGGCGCATGCGCAACGTGCTGATCCTGTCCGAGCCCGAGCAGATCAAGTCGGAGCTGGCGGCGATCCGTGCCGGGCAGCAGGCCCGCGCCAGGATCGTCCAGGACGTGAGCAAGTTGATCTCGAGCGATAGCGCCCGAGCTTCGCTGCAGAACATCGTCAAGGCGGCCGAGGGCTACAGCGGTCCCGAAAACGAATTCCTCAGGCTGGCGGCGGCCGGCAGCTTCGATGAAGCCAGGAAGGAACTGCTGGACAAGGTAAGTCCCGCCGAAGCCGTCTACATCGATGCGATCGGCAAGTTCGCCGATTCGCTGTCCGAGGAAGCCAAGGAATCGTCGCGCGAATCCGCGGCCAGCTACGAGGCCAGCCGCAGCCGCATGCTGGTGCTGTCGCTGCTGGCGATCCTGCTGGCCGGGGTCGTCGCGTTCCTCTTTTCGCGCCGGCTGCGGATCCAGTTGGGCGGGGAACCGTCCTACGCGGCCCGCCTGGCCAGCAGCATCGCCAACGGCGACCTGACCGTGCATGTCGACGTCAAGGGCGGCGACCAGCGCAGCCTGCTGTACGCCATGGGCGAGATGGCCACGAGCCTGCGCCAGC
>DATNBX010000024.1:0-2784 GCA_035571795.1 Ramlibacter sp. | reverse complement strand
ATGCGCCGCCGCCGGCGTGGCGCAACCAGCCCGCCGCATCGCGTGGCCAACGCCAGCCGAACGATCCGCGTTGCAGGGCCGAGGCGACCATGCCGGCCAGCAGCCCGAACACCAGAACGCCGTGCCACATCGAAGGAGCCGCTGCGCCGCCCAGCCAGTTCAACACCTGGGTCCGCAAGTAGTTGGTATAGGACCATGCACCCTGCGTCGCATACAGCAGGCCGGCGGCCAGACCCATAAGCGCCGCCGATACCGAGAGGTGATAGGAAGGTGCCAGCAGCACCGCCTTGATCGGGCGACCGTGGCGGCTCAATCGCCACAGGACGTAGGCCCGGTGCAAGGCCCAGACCAGCAGCAGGGCCAGCAGCCAAGGCGCCATTTGCGGCCAGCGCAACCAGGGCGACACCACCGGGGCCAGCCCCGCAGGCCAGCCCGCCGCCTGCACGCCGATCCAGGTGGTCACGCCGGCCAGGAAGCCGGCCAGCGCAGCGGCCATGCCCAGATCGCCGTCGGCCAGGCGCGTCAACGTGGACATCGAGCAGCCACCGTTGACGGCTGCGCCCACCCCGAACAGCAGTCCGCCGGCCCAGGCCCATGCCAGCGGCGTGCGCGTCCAGGCCGGCGGCGGCTCGAACCCGAAAACAAGGTCCAGCACGCCAGTCAGCAGGACCGCCCATAGCATCGCCTGCAGCAGGCTCCACTGCATGTGTGCACTGCCAGCCGTCATGAATTCGGCGACTGCGCGCACGTTGCACAGGCTGGCGCGATGCGCGGCAAATCCGATCAGCGCAACGCAGCAGAGGGCGATTGTGGCGAGGAGCATCGGCGGGAACTTCGTATGACTTACGTAGGTGGCCGAGGTCTCGACCTTACGCTCCGGCGCCCGCGACTTGCTGGCATGTGGCCACCTTTACCTCCGAATGCAGCGTTCGGTGCACCGGACATTTGTCGGCGATCTCCATCAAGCGCTCGCGCTGCGTCTCGTCCAGCGGACCCACCAGTTCGACCACCCGTTCGATTCGGTCCAGCTTGCCGGCTTTCGTCTCGCAGTCTGCGCAGTCGGCGGCGTGGATCTTGCCGTGCGTAAGCGTAACGCGGGTGTCTTCCAGCGGCCACTGCTTTTGCCGGGCGTACAGGCGCAAGGTCATTACCGTGCATTCCCCCAGTGCGGCCAGCAGCAATTCGTACGGACTTGGGCCGAGATCGTCTCCGCCGACGGCCAGCGGCTCGTCGCCCACCAGGGTGTGGCGTCCGGCCTGGATGCTGACGGCAAAGGCGCCGGTGCCCCGATCGCTCACGCGCACGGTGCCGCCCTGGAGCAACTCGGGTGTCGGGGGTGACACCTCCGATTCGACCGGTAGCAGATAACGACCGGCCCAGGCCGCGATGATGCCGGCGGCAAAGCGCGCATCGGCCTGGCGGCTGAGGAGGTGATCGGCGGCGTCCAGCGACACGAAAGACTTGGGGTGCAGCGCTTGCTCGAAGACGCGGCGCGCGTTGTCCACTCCCACCACCTTGTCGCCCGGCGCATGCAACACCAGCAGGGGCCGGCGCAGCGCGCGGATGCGCTCGGCCTGCGGCTGGCCGGCGACGTCGTCCAGAAACTCCCGCCGGAGCGCGAATTCGCGCCCGCCGAGCGTGACCCGGGCCTGGCCTTGCGCCTCGATGACGGCCAGGCTCTCACCCAGCTGCCCAATCACGTGCGCCGGCTCGAAAGGCGCGCCCAAGGTCACGATGGCACGCGCATCGGCGACGCGGTGTGCGGCCGCGAGGACGGCAGCGCCGCCAAGCGAATGGCCCACCAGGAGCGCCGGCGCACCGTGCGTGGCGCGCAGCCAGTCGGCTGCGGCCACCAGATCGTCGACGTTGGAGCTGAAATGGGTGTTGCCAAAGTCGCCGCCACTGCCGCCCAGCCCCGTGAAATCGAAGCGCAGCACGCCAAAGCCCGCCTCAGCCAGCGCGCGTGCGATATAGGCAGCAGCCTTGGTGTCCTTGGAACAGGTAAAGCAGTGCGCGAACACCGCCCAGCCCCGGGGTTGCCCGTCGGGCGTGTCCAGGCGGCCGGCCAACGTATGGCCGAGGCTGCCGACGAATTCGATGCGGATGCTGGGCATGTCGAAGCCTTTCCATCAACAGCAGGGTCAAAGGGGCGGGTGCCGCGCCACGCTTGACGCATTGTTGTCCCATGCCCGCTCGACGCAGCACTTGGTCGGCCGATCGGCATGGACCCTTACACCGACGCGGTGAACGGACGCTGGAAGCGAAACGCCATACATGAGCCACAAACAAAAACGCCCACTGGGTAGTGGGCGTTTGCTGTCAGCGGGGACCGCTGTCATGTTGGTTGCGCGAGCAAGATTTGAACTTGCGACCTTTGGGTTATGAGCCCAACGAGCTACCAGGCTGCTCCATCGCGCGTCGTGTGTGAATTATAGCGCGGCTCGCGTTTTTTATTCGGCGGTAGGGGCTTCGGCGGGCTCGGTTGGCTCGGGGCGATCCACCAGTTCGACCAGCGCCATGGGCGCGTTGTCGCCGACGCGGAAGCCCATCTTCAGGATGCGCGTGTAACCGCCCGGCCGCGCCTTGTAGCGCGGGCCGAGCTCGCCGAACAATTTGGTGACGATGTCGCGGTCGCGCAGGCGGTCGAACGCCAGGCGCTTGTTGGCGACGGTGGCTTCCTTGGCCAACGTGATCATGGGCTCGACCACACGGCGCAGTTCCTTCGCCTTGGGGACGGTGGTCTTGATGACCTCGTGCTGGAGCAGCGAATTCATCATGTTGCGC
>DATNBX010000023.1:0-2457 GCA_035571795.1 Ramlibacter sp. | reverse complement strand
AATTCACACACGACGCGCGATGGAGCAGCCTGGTAGCTCGTTGGGCTCATAACCCAAAGGTCGCAAGTTCAAATCTTGCTCGCGCAACCAACATGACAGCGGTTCCCGCTGACAGCAAACGCCCACTCACGAGTGGGCGTTTTTGTTTGTGGCTCATGTATGGCGTTTCGAGTTCGGCATCGGTAGAGATGCTGGTCTCGCGCTTCCAGCGTCCGGTCACCGCGTCGGTGTAAGGGTCCACGCTGATCGGCCGACCAAGTGCTGCGTTCGAGCGGGCATGTGACAACAATGCGTCAAGCGTGCCGCGGCACCCGCCCTCTGACGTTGATGGAAAGGCTTTCACCATGCCCAGCATCCGCATCGAATTCACCGGCAGCCTCGGCCACCCGCTGGCCGGTCGCCTGGACACGCCCGACGGGCAACCCCGGGGATGGGCGGTGTTCGCGCACTGCTTCACCTGTTCCAAGGACACCAAGGCCGCTGCCTATATCGCACGCGCTCTGGCCGAGGCGGGCTTCGGTGTGCTGCGCTTCGATTTCACGGGCCTGGGCGGCAGCGGCGGAGACTTTGGCAACACCCATTTCAGCTCCAACGTCGACGATCTGGTGGCGGCGGCGGATTGGCTGCGCGCCGCGCACGGTGCGCCGGCGCTGCTGGTGGGCCATTCGCTGGGCGGTGCTGCCGTCCTCGCGGCGGCGCACCGCATTGCCGATGCGCGTGCCGTCGTGACCTTGGGAGCGCCTTTCGAGCCGGCGCACGTGATCGGGCAACTGGGTGAGAGCCTTGCCATCATCGAGGCCGAAGGCCAGGCCCGGGTCACGCTGGGCGGGCGCGAATTCGCGCTGCGGCGGGAGTTTCTCGACGACGTTGCGGGCCAGCCGCAGGCCGAGCGCATCCACGCGCTGCGCCGGCCCCTGCTGGTGCTGCATGCGCCGGGCGACAAGGTGGTGGGGGTTGAGAACGCGCGCCGCGTCTTCGAGCGGGCGCTGCATCCCAAGTCTTTCGTGTCGCTGGACGACGCCGATCACCTTCTCAGCCGCCAGGCCGATGCGCGCTTTGCCGCCGGCATCATCGCAGCCTGGGCCGGTCGTTATCTGCCACCGGTCGAATCGGAGCTGTCGCCCCCAACACCCGAATTGCTCCAGGGCGGCACCGTGCGCGTGAGCGATCGGGGCACCGGCGCCTTTGCCGTCAGCATCCAAGCCGGACGCCACACCCTGGTGGGCGACGAGCCGCTGGCCGTCGGCGGAGACGACCTTGGCCCAAGTCCGTACGAACTGCTGCTGGCCGCACTGGGGGAATGCACGGTGATGACCCTGCGGATGTACGCGCGGCAAAAGCAGTGGCCGCTGGAAAACGCACGCGTTACGCTTACGCACGGCAAGATCCACGCCGCCGACTGCGCAGACTGCGAGACGAAAGCCGGCAAGCTGGACCGGATCGAACGGGTCATCGAACTGGTGGGTCCGCTGGACGAGACGCAGCGCGCGCTCTTGATGGAGGTCGCCGACAAATGCCCGGTGCACCGAACGCTGCATTCGGAGGTAATGGTGGCCACATGTCAGCAAGTCGCGGGCGCCGGGGTGTAGGGTCGAGACCTCGGCCACCTAGGTGAGTCATACGAAGTCCCGCCGATGCTCCTCGCGGCAATCGCCCTTAGCTGTGTCGCACTGATCGGATTTGCCGCGCATCGCGCCAGCCTGTGCAACGTGCGCGCCGTCGCCGAATTCATGACGGCTGGCAGCGCACGCATGCAGTGGAGCCTGCTGCAGGCGATGCTATGGGCGGTCCTGCTGACCGGCGCGCTGGTCCTTGTTTTCGGGTTCGTTCCGCCGCCCGCCTGGACGCGCACGCCGCTGGCATGGGCCTGGGCCGGCGGACTGCTGTTCGGGGTGGGCGCAGCCGTCAACGGTGGCTGCTCGATGTCCACGTTGACGCGCCTGGCCGACGGCGATCTGGGCATGCTAGCGGCGCTGGCTGGCTTCCTGGCCGGCGTGACCAGCTGGATCGGCGTGCAGGCGGCAGGCTGGCCCGCTGGGCTGGCCCCGGTGGTGTCGCCCTGGTTGCGCTGGCCGCAATTGGCGCCTTGGCTGCTGGCTGTGCTGCTGGCCTGGGCCCTGCACCGGGCGTACGTCCTGTGGCGATTGAGCCGCCACGGTCGCCCGATCAAGGCGGTGTTGCTGGCACCTTCCTATCACCTCTCGGTATCGGCGGCGCTTATGGGTCTGGCCGCCGGCCTGCTGTATGCGACGCAGGGTGCATGGTCCTATACCAACTACTTGCGGACCCAGGTGTTGAGCTGGCTGGGCGCCGCACCGGCTCCTTCGATGTGGCACGGCGTTCTGGTGTTCGGGCTGCTGGCCGGCATGGTCGCCTCGGCCCTGCAACGCGGATCGTTCGGCTGGCGTTGGCCACGCGATGCGGCGGGCTGGTTGCGCCACGCCGGCGGCGGCGCAT
>DATNBX010000022.1:0-7458 GCA_035571795.1 Ramlibacter sp. | reverse complement strand
TCGCGCAGCCAGTGGTCCAGCAGCTTGCGCTTGTGCTGGGCGTTGTCGGCCCAGAACAGCACCTGCTTGATGTTGACGTGCTTTTCCTGCGGGTTGTCGATCTGGATCCGGCGGGGCTGGCGCATCACGCGCGCGCCCAGCTGCTGGATGCGCGGCGCGAAGGTCGCGCTGAACATCATGGTCTGCTTGCGGGCGATGGTGAGCTGGTTCACTTCGGCCAGGTCGTCGGCGAAGCCGAGGTCCAGCATGCGGTCGCCTTCGTCGACGACCAGGAATTGCACTTGCTCGAGCTTGATCTGCATCGAGCGCTGCAAGTCGAGCAGGCGCCCCGGCGTGGCGACCACGAGATCGGCGTTCTGCAGCTTCGCGATCTGCATCTGGTAGGGCATTCCGCCCACCACGTTGGCGATGCGCAGGCCGCGGCAATGCTTGACCAGGTCGATCGCGTCGTGCGCCACCTGCTGCGCGAGTTCGCGCGTCGGGCACAGCACCAGCGCACCGGGCGTGGCGGCCTTGAAATTGCGCGCGTTGGTGGGATCCTTGCGCTTGGCACGCTTGGGCGCGGGCTCGCCCTTCGCCGCGGCTTCGGCCACGGCGCGCTCGTACTCCGCGCGTTCCCTGGCTTCGGCGGCGGCTTGCTGCTTGAGCAGGCTGTGCAGCACGGGCAGCAGGAAGGCCGCAGTCTTGCCGCTGCCGGTCTGGCTGGACACCATCAGGTCGATAAAAGCGGCGCCCTCGTCATCCGAAGGCATGGCCAGCGGGATGACCTCGTCCTGCACCGGAGTCGGCTGGCTGAAGCCCAGGTCCTCGACGGCTCGCATCAGTTCGGGCGCGAGGCCCATTTTGAGGAAGGCGTTGGGTGCCACGGTCGCGCCGGGCCCCGCTGCATCGAAGCTGTCGGCGAATTCGGCAGGCGAAAAGTTGCCCTGCACATCAAAAGTGTCGGTCATGAGTTACTCACACGCATACGCGGCCACGTGGGTGGCGGCGTTGTCGTCAATGGTTGGAAAACATCAACCATCAAACGACTGTCAGCACCATGAGGCGCTGCTGGCTCTTATGAGCCGTGGTGTGAAGGGAGATGCACGAGGGCTGCCAATGCAGCCAAGCCAACAATTATCGCACGTTTCAGGGTTTTCCCGCAAAAGCGCGCGGACTTTCCAGGTTCATGAAGCGCTCGCGGTAGTACGCGAGCTCGTCGATCGACTCGTGCACGTCGGCCAGCGCGGTGTGCTTCTGCTGTTTCTTGAACGAGTTGTAGACGTCGGGGCGCCAGCGCCTGGCCAGCTCCTTGAGCGTGCTGACATCGATGTTGCGGTAGTGGAAGAACGCCTCGAGCCGGGGCATGTACTTCACCAGAAAGCGCCGGTCCTGGCTGATGCTGTTGCCGCACATCGGCACAGAACCTTTCGGCGCGTATTGCGCCACGAAGTCGAGAATCTGCTGTTCGGCCTGCGCCTCCGTGATGAACGAGGCCTTCACCTTGTCGATCAGGCCGCTGCGTCCATGCGTGCCTTTGTTCCATGAGTCCATCCGGTCCAGTTGCTCGGGGCTTTGATGGATCACGAGCACAGGCCCTTCGACCCGCGGCGTCAAGTCGGGGCCGGTGACTATGACGGCGATCTCGATCAGGCGGTCGGCTTCCGGGTCGAGCCCGGTCATTTCGCAGTCGAGCCAGATCAGGTTCTGGTCGCTTTTGGCAAGGGCGGCAACGGCTGGGGCAACGGGGTCGGACATGCTCGCGATTGTCGCCTATGGCCTAAGATAACAACCGATGACCGCCTCCTATGCGTTGACCCTGGCATTCGCCGCCTTCCTGCTCGCCGGGCTGGTCGTCAAGTTCTGGCTGGCATCGCGCCAGATCCGGTATGTCGCGCAGCATCGCGATGCCGTGCCGGGCGCATTCGCGGGCACCGTTTCGCTCGCGGCGCACCAGAAAGCGGCCGACTACACGGTCACGAAAACCCGCTTTGGGCTGCTGGAGCTGGCTTTCGGTGCTACCGTGCTGCTGGGCTGGACGCTACTGGGTGGCCTGGACGCGCTGAACCGCGCGCTGCTCGAACGGCTGGGCAGCGGCATGGCACAGCAGCTGGCGCTGATCGTTTGCTTCGCACTGATCAGCGGTGCCATCGACTTGCCCTTCACGCTGTACCAGACCTTCGTGATCGAAGAGCGCTTCGGCTTCAACAAGATGAGCTTCAAGCTGTGGCTGGCCGACCTCGTGAAATCGACCGCCCTCGGCGCTGCGATCGGGCTGCCGATTGCCGCCTTGATCCTCTGGCTGATGGGTGCGACAGGCCGCTTGTGGTGGCTGTGGGCCTGGGCGGTATGGATGGGATTCAACCTGCTACTGCTGGTGATCTATCCGATGTTCATCGCGCCGCTGTTCAACAAGTTCAAGCCGCTGGAGGACGAAACGCTCAAGGCCCGCGTCACCGAGCTGATGCGCCGCTGCGGCTTCGCGGCCAAGGGCCTGTTCGTGATGGACGGCAGCAAGCGCAGCGCCCACGCCAATGCCTATTTCACCGGCTTTGGCGCGGCCAAGCGCGTAGTGTTCTACGACACGCTCTTGGCCAAACTGTCCCCGGGCGAGGTCGACGCGGTGCTTGCGCACGAACTGGGCCACTTCAAGCACAAGCACATCATCAAGCGCATCGCCGGCCTGTTCGCGCTGAGCCTGGCCGGGTTTGCGCTGCTTGGGTGGTGCTCGACCCAGGCCTGGTTCTACGCCGGCCTGGGCGTGCGGCCCAACCTGGCCGGCCCCAACGACGCGCTGGCACTGATGCTCTTCCTGCTCGCGGTGCCGGTGTTTTCATTCTTCGTGTCGCCGCTGTTCGCATTGCTGTCGCGCAAGCACGAGTTCGAGGCCGACGCCTACGCCGTGCAGCAGACCAGCGGCCAGGATCTGTCCACCGCGCTGTTGAAACTGTACGAGGACAACGCGTCCACGCTGACGCCCGACCCGGTCTTCGTGAAGTTCTATTACTCGCACCCGCCCGCGTCCGAGCGGCTGGCGCGAATGACTGCAGGGAGTCCCGTATGACGACGATGATGAAGAAGAAGGACTGGTCGCTGCTGCCTCGCAAGGCACTGAACGCCACCGAAATCGTCACGCACCTGGCGGCGGCGCCGGGCTGGCAGCTGACGGGCGACGGCGCCGACGTGGCAATCGAGAAGCCCTACGGCTTCGACAACTATTACGAGACGATCTCGTTCGTCAACGCCGTCGCCTTCATCGCGAACGCGCAGGACCATCACCCGGACCTTTCGGTCCACTACAACCGCTGCGTCGTGCGGTTCAATACGCACGACGTCAAGGGCATCTCCGAAACGGACTTCGAATGCGCGGCGCAAGTCGACGCCCTGCTCGCGTGAGGGTGGCCCGACTTGGTTGAGCGCGCTGCGCTCGACCCCGGGCTGGTGGTCGCCAGCCATGGCCGGCACTTCCTGGTCGAAACGCCGGAGGGCGAGCGCCTGATCTGCCATCCGCGCGGCAAGAAAAGCGCTGCGGTGGTGGGCGACCGGGTCTTGTGGCAGGGCACCCATGACGAGGGCACCATCGAGAAGATCGAGGAGCGGCACAACCTGTTTTACCGGCAGGACGAGATCCGCACCAAGTCGTTCGCCGCCAACCTGGACCAGGTGCTGATCCTGATCGCGGCCCAGCCCGAATTCTCCGAGAGCCAGCTGGCACGCGCCCTGATCGCCGCCGAAGCCGAACGCATCGCGCCCATCATCGCGTTGAACAAGAGCGACCTGGTCGAACCGTTCGAGCGCGCCTGGCAGCGGCTGCTGCCCTACCAGCGGATGCACTACGGCGTGCTGCCCCTGTCGCTCAGGCGGTCGGGGGCCGTGGACCGCGAGCATCTGCTCAAGCACCTGGCCGGCAAGACCACGCTGGTGCTGGGTCCGTCGGGCGCCGGCAAGAGCACGCTGATCAACCTGCTGGCGCCGGGCGCACTGGCGCAGACCGGCCAGATTTCGCAGGCACTGAGTGCGGGCAAGCACACCACCACCACCACGACCCTGTACTGGGTCGACCCGGAGCGCAGCACGGCATTGATCGATTCGCCCGGGTTCCAGGAATTCGGCTTGAACCATATCGAGCCCGCGCGCTTGGCGCAGTGCATGCCCGACTTCGCGGTGCACATGGGCAACTGCAAGTTCTACAACTGCACGCATCTGCACGAGCCCGGCTGCGACATCATCGCGGCCGTCGGCACTGGCGACGACGGCATCACTCCATCGCGCTATCGCATCTACCAGGAATTGTTCGCCGAGCTGTCGCAGCCGCCGCGGTTTTAGGAAAGCTCTTGAACAAGTCATGCCTTCAGAACCTTCCTAGGCGGACTTGGCACATACCTGTAGCTCACTCCGGCCACGGCTTCACCCGAAACGCCTCCGCCAGGAAGTCCACCAGCATCCGCACCTTCGGTGATACGTGCTTGCGCGTCGGGTAGATGGCATAGACGCCAATCTCGCCCGCCCGGTATTGCGACAACACCTCCACCAGCGCGCCGGAACGCAAATCCTCTCCAACCAGGAACGAAGGCTGCAGGATGATGCCCAGGTGATGCAGCGCGCCGGCGCGGCAGGTGCCGCCGCTGTTGCTGCGGAATCTCGGCACCACCTTGACCACCACTCGCCCTTCCGGCCCTTCGAACTCCCAGTTCTCGCCCATGACCCTAAGCGTGTAGTCGAGCACGTCATGGTGCATCAGGTCGGACGGATGTTTGGGCTTGCCGTGCTTCTTCAGGTATCTCGGTGACGCGCACAGCACCAGGCGCGTGGAAGTGAGCTTGCGGCTGATGAGCGCGGGGCTCGGCTGCGCGGTGATGCGCACGGCCGCGTCGAAACCCTCTTCGACCAAATCCACGGCGCGATCCGTCAGCGATACATCCAGCGTGACCTTCGGATGACGCGCCATGAATCGTGCCCACAACTCGGACAGATGAAGTTCGCCGAATGCGACCGGCACCGTCAGTTTGAGCGGTCCCGCCGCTTCGCCGCTGTGCGACGTGATCTCGGCTTCGGCTTCATCGACGTTGGCCAGGAGTTCCTTGCAGCGCGCATAGAAGACCTCGCCCTCCCGGGTGAGCGAAAGTTTTCGGGTCGTGCGTTGCAGCAGCCGCACGCTGAGGCGCGACTCGAGCTCGCTCACGTAGCGCGACACCGCCGGCTTGGACATCTCCAGTGCGTCGGCCGCGCCCACGAAGCTGCCTGCGTCCACCACGGCGACGAAGGTCCGCATCTCCTCGAACCGGTCCATTTGTTCCTGATTGAAAAACAGTTCATCTCACTAAGGACAGTTTATCTCCGACTCCGAGACACCTACAGTGCTCCCAAGCGCTGCTGATTCGCAAAGCGCAGACGGATTTTCAAGGAGCAATCTTGTTCATCACCCGCGACGATCTTCGCCTCAAAGCCTCCAACTTCGACCTCACCGAAAGCCACAACGTAGTGCGCATCCTGGCCGGCTTCATGATGCTGCCCCATGCCGCTAGCAAGTTCGCCGCAGGCGGACTGAATCCCGGCACAGTCGCTTTTTTCGCCAAAGCCGGAATGCAGCCCGCCGAGTTCATGGTCGGCCTTGCGGCGACCGCGGAGTTGGTCGGCGGGATCTTCCTATTGCTGGGCCTGGCCACGCGCTGGGCAGGCTTGGGCGTTGCCGCGATCATGTCCCTGACCATCTTCGCACTGCTGAATGTCGGCCCGTTCAAGTGGCTCTGGAACTTCGGCGGCATCGAATACAACCTGTTCTGGTGCCTGACCGCCCTTGCGGTTGCGGTAACCGAATTCAAGCGGCGCGCGGCGGCGGCCAACCCCGGTCGCGCGAGGCTGCGTGCGCGAACGGCCTGAACGGGGCTCGCTACCCCAGCAGCCGTGCCAGCGTCAGCAGCGCCAGCAGCACCATCCACAGCACGACCGAGCGCCACACCAGCCCGACGATGCTGCGCAGGTGGCCGGTCTCGGCCTCGCGGCCGGGCGTGCTCTCGGTGTCGTCCATCGTGTCGACGCCGGCCCGAAAACTTTGCGAGCTGCCCGGCGCGAAGGCCGGCTTGAGCGCCTCGCCGCCGAGCCGCACGTTGACGGCGCCGGAGGTCGCGGCCAGGATCACGCCGTCGTTGTCATTGGGGAAGCGCTGCGCGTAATTGCGCCAGCAGTCGATCGCTTCCTCGAAGCTCCCCACCACGGCAAACGCCAGCGCGGTGACGCGCGCCGGAATCCAGTCGATCAGGTGCCAGGCGCGGGCCGCCGCAGACTGCAGCGCCGGGCTGGCCGGCTGGACCTCGGTGTGATTGCCATGTTTCCAGTAGCGGGCGACGAATTCGCTCATCCGGTAGAGCACGGCACCGGCGGGTCCGAAGCCGAACGCGGCCAGCACCGAGAACCATGCCAGAACCCCGAAGACATGGCGGTGCGCGGCCAGCACCGAATATTCGATGACATGCCGGACGATCTCGCTGCGCGGCAACTCGCTGGCGTCGACCTGCTGCCATTGCGCCAGCAGCTCGCGGGCGCGGGCCTCCTCCCCGGCATCCAGGGCGTCGCGGATGTCGGTGAAGTGATGGCTGAATTGCCTGAAGCCGAGCGTCACGTAGAGAATGGCCACGCTCCACAGGACCGCGAACGGCCATCCCAGCAATGCGATCAGCGTCCAATGCACCGCCAGGGCGCCGGCGGCGGGCAGCATGACCCCCAGCGTCCAAGCCACCCAGCCGTGGTGCGGCTTGCCGGCATCGAAATTCCTGCTGACCCAGCGGGCCCAGGCCCGCAGGCCGGCATGGACCGGGTTGTGCCGCGCCAGCGGACGCACCTGCTCGATCAGCAAGGCGAACAGGATGGCGAAAAAGCTCATGCGCAAATCATAGCCGCGCAGCCCGCTTCCGTCCCCCTGCCGCCCGTGGCAGCGGGACGGCATGAACTCAAGCCGAGAGCAATCGGTAGAAGTTGCGCAGCATCGCGGCGGTGGCGCCCCAGATGAAGCGCTCCGAGGTTCCGTCCATGTAAGGCATCGAGAACCACTCGCGGCGCGCGCCGCCCCATTCGAAGGCGTGACGGCGGTGGTGCGCCGGGTTCATCAGGAACTCCAGCGGGACTTCGAAGGCGTCGGCCACCTCGAAGGTATTGAGGGTAAGCCGGTGGTCTGGACTGACCAGCGCCACCACCGGAGTGATGATGAACTGGCTTCCGGTCGTGTAGGTCGGCATCTGGCCGATCACCTCGACCAGGCCGGGTTGCAGGCCGATTTCCTCATTTGCTTCGCGCAGCGCCGTGTGGGCCGCGTCGGTGTCGCTTTCATCCTGCCTGCCGCCCGGAAAAGCCACCTGCCCCGAGTGCGTGGACAGGTGCGTCGTGCGCTCGGTCAACAGGACCGTGGGACGCTCGCGCATCACCAGCGGCACCAGGACCGCCGCCTTGGACAGCGGGCGGCTGGAGAACTTGCGCTCGATCCAG
>DATNBX010000021.1:0-5448 GCA_035571795.1 Ramlibacter sp. | reverse complement strand
CTTGCGTTCCGGGTAGATGAGGTAATAGGAACGATCGCTCAGATAGGCATCCTTCACGACCTGGACGAGCAAGCCTTCTTCAAGTTCTTTTTCCACCAGGAACTTCGGAATGAGGCTCACGCCCATTCCATGAATCGCCGCCTTGGCCAGCATGGAAAACAGTTCCAGCCGCGGACCGGCCAGGTCGTTTTCCACTTCCAGGCCCTGAGACTGGAACCATTCGCGCCATGCGTGGGGGCGCGTGGTCTGTTGCAGCAATGGCAGCCGCGCGAGCTGGCTGGCCCTGAGGACCTTGCGTGGGGCGATAAGCGTGGGACTGGCCACGGCGATCAGGTTCTCGCGCATGAGGAAATGGCCCTGCGTTCCCGGCCAGCTCGCTGCGCCGGCGTAAATCGCGGCGTCGAGCGCGGTGTCGTCGAACAGGAATGGTCGCGTGCGTGTATGAAGGTTCACGATGATGTGGGGATGGTCGTGCCGGAACCCGGCCAGACGCGGCAGCAGCCAGTTGGTGGCGAAGGTCGGCACCACCCCGAGGTCGAGAGTCGTGCCCTGGGCCCCGTTGGCCATCAGCTCCAGCGTGTCGCGCTCCATCTCGTCCAGCCGGGCGCGAACGCTGCGCGCATAGCTAGCCCCTGCTTCAGTCACGATGACTCCGCGCTTGGTACGCCGGAACAACTTGACGCCCAACAGGTCCTCGAGAGCGGCGATCTGCCGGCAGATCGCGCTCTGGGTCACCGAGAGTTCGTCCGCGGCCTTGGTGAAGCTCTGGTGACGCGCGGAAGCCTCGAAGGCGGACAAGGCGATCGTGGAGGGAATTTTCCTGCGCATGGCTGAAGTTCCTGAAACGCACTACAGCGTGCGTATATATCGTTTGTGACTGTCCGGACGAAATTCTATAGTTGCACGGACATTGCGATCGCGTCCCGGCGATGCGATCGCCCCGCAACACGGCAGGCAGAGCGAATCACAGCCCTGCATTCCCACCGCATTTTGGAGACTACAAGTGAGTATTTCGCATAAAGCCGCGTCCTTTCACTGGGCCGACCCGCTTCTGCTGGACCAGCAGATCACCCAGGAAGAGCGCATGGTGCGCGAATCGGCGGCCGCGTATTGCCAGGAGCGCCTGGCTCCTCGCGTTCTGGAGGCGTTCCGCAACGAGAAGACCGACCCCGGCATCTTTCGCGAGATGGGCGAGTTGGGCCTGCTGGGCCCCACGATTCCGGAAGCGTACGGCGGCGCGGGCCTGAACTACGTCTGTTACGGCCTGGTGGCGCGTGAAGTGGAGCGCGTGGACTCCGGCTACCGCTCGATGATGAGCGTGCAATCGTCGCTCGTGATGGTGCCGATCAACGAGTTCGGCAACGAAGCGACCAAGCAGAAGTACCTGCCCAAGCTGGCCACCGGGGAATTGATCGGCTGCTTCGGTCTGACCGAGCCGAATCACGGCTCCGACCCTGGCAGCATGATCACTCGTGCCAGGAAGGTCGATGGCGGCTACAAGCTCTCGGGCACCAAGATGTGGATCACCAACAGCCCGTTCGCCGATGTGTTCGTCGTGTGGGCCAAGGATGACACAGGCCACATCCGCGGGTTCGTGCTGGAAAGAGGCTGGAAGGGCCTGAGCGCCCCGGCCATCCACGGCAAGGTCGGCTTGCGCGCGTCCATTACGGGCGAGATCGTGATGGACGAGGTGTTCTGCCCGGAGGAAAACGCTTTTCCCAAGATACGCGGACTGAAAGGGCCGTTCACCTGCCTGAATAGCGCGCGCTACGGCATCGCCTGGGGTGCTCTGGGTGCGGCCGAAGACTGCTGGTTCCGCGCCCGCCAGTACGTGCTGGACCGCAAGCAGTTCGGCAAGCCGCTGGCGTCCTTTCAGCTGATACAGAAAAAGCTCGCCGATATGCAAACCGAGATCACATTGGGCCTGCAAGGGTGCCTGCGCCTCGGGCGAATGAAGGACGAGGGCACGGCTGCCGTGGAGATCACCTCCATCATGAAGCGTAATTCCTGCGGCAAGGCGCTGGACATCGCCCGGCTGGCCCGTGACATGCTGGGCGGTAACGGCATCAGCGACGAATTCGGCGTCGCGCGCCACCTGGTGAACCTCGAGGCGGTCAACACCTACGAGGGCACGCATGACGTGCATGCGCTGATCCTGGGCCGGGCGCAGACAGGAATCGCCTCATTCTGAGCCGGCGTCCTGTCACAGGAGCCTGCGCTCCTAATCCGACTTGGGAACGACCACGCCGGCCGGCTCGCCGCGCAGGAAATCGAAGTCCACGCCCTGATCGGCCTGCGTCACCGATTCGAAAAACAGCTTGCGGTAGCCGCGTTGCGCGATGGGGCGCGCCGCCGGTTGGCGCGCTGCCCGCTGCGCAAGCTCGGCGGCTGAAACGACGAGCGTGAGTTCGCGGCGCGAGACGCTCAATCGGATGCGGTCGCCGTTTTGCACGCAGCCTAGCGGTCCGCCGAGCGCCGCCTCCGGCGTCACATGCAGGACGATGGTGCCGAAAGCCGTTCCGCTCATGCGGCCGTCGGAAATCCGGACCATGTCCTTCACGCCCGCGAGGGCCAGCTTTTTCGGGATCGGAATGTAGCCGGCCTCGGGCATGCCGGGGCCGCCCAGCGGGCCGATGTTCTTCAAGACCAGCACGTCGTCCGCAGCGACATCCAAGCCGGGATCGTCGATGCGCGCAGCCAGGTCTTCCAGGCCCTCGAACACCACGGCCCGGCCCTCGTGCTCCATCAACGCCGCATTGGCCGCCGACTGCTTGATGATGGCTCCCTTGGGTGCGAGGTTGCCCTTCAGCACGGCAATGCCGCCCTGTGCATAGATCGGGTTGGCCAGCGGCCGCACCACTGTCTGCGCAAATGGCGCGCCGGCCCGTTCGATTTCCTCGCCCAACGTGCGGCCGGTCACCGTGAGCGCGTCCAAAGCCAGCAGCGGCCTGAGCTCACGCAGCAGCGTGGGCATGCCGCCGGCCGCGTGGAAATGTTCCATGTAGTGCTCGCCCGTGGGTTTCAGGTCCAGCAGCACCGGCACTTTCCGCCCCAGGCGGTCCAGGGCCTGCAGGTCCATCTCGAATCCAAGCCGCCCGGCGATCGCAGTCAAGTGCACCAGGCCGTTGGTGGAGCCGCCGATCGCCAACAGTACGGTGACTGCGTTCTGGAAGGCGGCGGCCGTGAGCACCTTGTCGATGCTCATATGATCCTTGGCCAGCTGCACCGCCTGCGCGCCGGTGAGTTCGGCGATGCGCATGCGCTCGGAAGTGACGGCGGGCGGCGACGCACCGCCGGGCATCGTCATGCCCAGTGCTTCCGCGATGCACGCCATCGTGCTGGCAGTCCCCATGACGGAGCAGGTTCCGACGCTGGGCACCAACTGGTTGTTGACCGACGCGATTTCCTCGCTGCTTATTTCCTCCGCGCGGAAGCGCCCCCAGTAGCGGCGGCAGTCGGTGCAGGCGCCCACCGTCTCGCCGCGGTGCGACCCGGCCAGCATGGCGCCGGTGATCAGCTGGATCGCGGGAATGCCCGCTGAAGCCGCACCCATCAATTGCGCCGGAACTGTCTTGTCGCAGCCGCCGATCAGGACGACCGCATCCATGGGCTGGGCGCGGATCATCTCCTCGGTGTCCATGGACATGAGGTTGCGCAGGTACATGCTGGTGGGCTGCGCGAAGCTTTCCCCGATCGAGATGGTGGGGAAGTCCACCGGCAAGCCGCCGGCGAGCATCACGCCGCGGCGGACCGCTTCGAGCAACTGCGGCATGTTGCCGTGGCAAGGGTTGTAGCCGCTCGCGGTATTGGTGATGCCGATGACCGGCCGGTCCAGGGCGGCATCGGTGTAACCCGCGCCCTTGATGAAGGCCTTGCGAAGGAACAGGGAGAAGCCCTTGTCGCCGTAGTTGGTGAGGCCCTTTTCCATTCCTTCGGCAGGGGCGGGTGTTGCGGCTGCCGGTTTCACGGTTTGCTTGGTCATTGGTGAGGCTCGTCTAGGCAAGGACCGGACGGTCCCTGAAATACTGCAGCGCCAGCGCGGCAACCACCAGCCCGATGCCGATCAGATCTGCGGTCACCGTCGGGTAGACCAATGCAAGTCCGGCGGCCAGGAACAGGACGCGCTCGAAAGGGGTCGCGCGCTTGAGCGCCCAGCCCTGGAACCCCGCCGCGATTGCCGCGACTCCAAGTGCAGCGGTGAATGTGACCTCGGCAATGGACCACCAGTTGGCTGTGGCCAGCGCTTTGATAGAGCCCATCAACAGCAGGCCCTGCCCACTGGGATCGAGCACGAACATGAACGGCACCAGGAAGGCGGGCACGGTGTATTTCCAGCACTGCATCGTCGTCTTGTACGGGTCGCCGCCGGTGATTGCAGCGGCCGCGAACGGGGAGAGGGCTGTCGGCGGAGACACTTCCGAGAGCACCGCGTAATAGAAGATGAACATGTGCGCGGCGAAGTCGGGCACGCCGAGCTTGATCAGTGCCGGCGCCGCGATGACGGCGCAGATGATGTAGGAGGCGGTCACAGGCACCGCGAGGCCGACGATCCACACGACCAGCGAGGTATACACCGCTGTCATCAACAGCGAGCCTCCGGCCAGGTCGATGACGATCGAGCTGAACTTGAGCCCGAGGCCCGTCAGCGTCACCACGCCCACGATGATGCCGGCGCCGGCGCAGGTGGAAGCGACGTTGAGCACGCCGATGGTGCCGCCCTCCAGGGCCTTGATGAGGTTCGATTGCCAAAGCTGCTTGAGGATGGGCCCGCGGCCGCGGAACACCTCGTAGGGGATGAGCGAGCATTCCGGCCTCAGGAAACTGGCGACCCCGGAGACGACCGTCGCCCAGAACACCGACAGTACCGGCGAGAAGCCCCACAGCATGAAGATGACGATTGAGATCAGCGACAGGAAGTGGAACCAGTAGCGGCGCGTCAGGTGCCACAGCGAGTCCACTTTCTCGAACACCGCTTCGTGCATGCCGTATTTGCGCGCATCGATCTCGACCATCAGGAACAGAGCGAGATAGAACAGCAGCGTCGGAATGACGGCCATCAGCATCACGTCCAGGTAGGAGATCTTGAGGAATTCGGCGATCAGGAACGCCGCCGCGCCCAGCACGGGTGGCGAGATGATCGCGCCCAGGCCGCCCGCTGCCAGCAGGCCGCCGGCCGCATTGCGCTCGTAGCCGACCTTGGCGAGCATCGGCCAGGCAACCGAGCCGAGCGTGACGGTGGTTGCGACGCCCGATCCGGAGGGTCCTCCGAGCAGGAAGGAAGCAAGCACGACGGTGCGGCCCGCTCCAGTCGGCTTGCCGCCCATCGCCGAGAACGAGAAATCGATGTAGAACTTGCCGGCCCCGGAGAACTGCAGGAAGGCGCCGAAGATCGTGAACAGGATGATCAGCGACGATGAGACGTCCACCGCGACGCCGAAAATCCCCTCC
>DATNBX010000020.1:0-19467 GCA_035571795.1 Ramlibacter sp. | reverse complement strand
CCGACGGCATCGAGGGCACTGCCAACTGCCGTGCCCGCCGTCGTCGTGACGGCGTCTCAGATGTGCCTGCTGGTTGCTGTCGGCGTGTTCATATTTATTGACGGCAGCATTTTGCTGTGTTGTCAATGATTTGGTATGCCGAACATTCTCGTACTCTAGTCTGGTCAGGCCAACCAGTTCTACCCAATGCGTAAGGTCCTTGCCGTAAATCGCGGTTGCCGCCATCGATTTGAGTTCCTGTTGTGGCGTGACAACGTAGTGCCGGGCCATTTTGTGCGGACCCGTGCCTGACACAACCAGCAGGTAGATTAGTTCGCTGTCGTGCGCCATTTTGCGCCGCGCTAATACCGGCCCATCGGTGAGGTCAAGCCGCGCCCAGCCAGCGACAGCGCCGGGGTATTGCCGGTTAACTTCCGTTCTCACTTCGATGGCGGTCATCATTTAAAAGCTCTCGTTAGGTGGTTTGCGGATCTGGCGGCTGGTTCCGAAGCATGAGATTCCTGCGCTAGCTCTCAATGCATGACAAGCGGGTTCTGTGCCAGCTCAGCGTAACCATCCAAAGTTTCCTCGACTTCTTCCTGGGTCGGCGTGTTCAGTTGCCAGGCATTGATCTGCCGCTGAAACGCCTCGGCCCACGAACCGTCCAGGTAGACCTCCTTGTTGGAGCGCTTGTCCACGATCTCGAAGCCGTGGCGCGCAATGCGCGGCGCCGGCTCCCCTTCCAGGGGCTCATTGGCCTGCATGTGCACGACGACGAAGGCGTCGGAGTCATAGAGCATTTGCATGGTGCTAATCCTTCTGGCTGGTTATCTAGCAACGTTTGAGCCCGTTTCAAGGTGCACGGGACTAACGCTGAGAGGACCTCTCCCGCCTAAGACTAGGGGGTGGGCCGGTCAGCCCCTGTCGGTGGAGGACCACTGCTGATCGACCGAATCTCCGTTCGGCTGTGTCAGACGCAAGCGCACCGGTACGTAATCCATCCCGGGGGCCAGCCAGAGTTCAATCTTTTGGTCGAATTCCCGGCGCGGATTACGGGTGAGCTTGAGTCCGCTGACTTTCCCGCCGGGCAGTTGCAGTTCCTCTTCGCGCTCGACCGTGAACAGCCAGGGCTCGGCCTCGCGCGTGCTGGCCGTCTGGATCGAGATGGTGGTGGCCGGCGGAAATTTCGCCGGCTCGCCCGCGATCATGGCCCCGAGCTGCAGCATCACGCTCAAGCGGTCCTGGGCGCCGGCCAATAGCGGCGCGTCAGGAGTGTTGCTGCTGAAGCTGACCTTGCCTTTGTCACGCTCGAAGTGCGCGGCTTGCTCGGACCGTGACCTGTCTGAAAACCGCAGCGGCGCCAATCCTTCGGCGGTGATCTTCCCGGTGCTGTGCTGCGTGCGCGCGGGCAGCAGCGGTGCACTGATTTGGAGCGTCGCTTCATAGCTCTCGCCATCGTGGTGCCAGACCAGTTCGCCTTCGCCGGACCAGGTCTGCCGGCGGACCAGGGCCGTGACCTGGTAATGCAACCTCATGGAGTGGGGAATCGTGAATGCCGCCAGCCGTGCTGCGGGCTGCGGCACAGGAGCCGCGGCTGGCGCAGCCGCCGGAGTCAGCTCCCCCAGCGGTGGCGGGTTCGCCGCTGCTGCCGTGGTTTTTCCCGCACGCGCCTTGAACGTGCTGCTCGAAACGCGCTCAATGGTGTGCTGT
This sequence comes from Ramlibacter sp., assembly GCA_035571795.1. Lineage (GTDB taxonomy): Bacteria > Pseudomonadota > Gammaproteobacteria > Burkholderiales > Burkholderiaceae_C > Ramlibacter. The sequence goes on along the minus strand of DATNBX010000020.1, from coordinate 17,778 downwards.
GCAGCAACCGCGGGTCGCGGCCGCAACGCGGCTGGCTGTACCACCGCGGCACCAGAAGGCGGCTGGCTAGCGACGCTGCGCGTGATGAACGGCTGGGTGCCCAATGTTGGGGAGAGATGCACCGGACCTGGGCCAGCGCGCAGCAGCAAGAGGTGCGCCGCCAGGACGGCAGCCGCCAGGACGAGCAATCGCAGCGGAATGGCGAGTTTGGCAGTCATCCTGGACAAAACCTCCAGCAGGGTAAACTCATTTCACACTGCCTAACGTCTTTTGACTCTAGCGCGTCCAACCTGCCTGGGTAATTCCGATGAAGCTCGCTACCTATAAAGACGGCTCGCGTGACGGCCAGCTGATCGTCGTGTCCCGGGACCTGAGCACGGCCCATTATGCGACCGGCATTGCGGACCGGCTCCAGCACGTGCTTGACGACTGGAGCTTCCTGTCGCCCCAGCTGCAGGACCTGTACGAGACCTTGAGCAATGGCAAAGCGCGTCATTCTTTCCCGTTCGATTCGCGCCAGTGCATGGCGCCGCTGCCGCGGGCCTATCAATGGGCCGACGGCTCGGCTTACATCAATCACGTGGAGCTGGTGCGACTCGCGCGCCATGCCGAAGTGCCGGCCAACTACTACACCGAGCCGCTGATGTACCAGGGCGGCAGCGACGATTTCCTGGGTCCTCACGACGACGTCATCGTGGCCAAGCAGGAATACGGCATCGACTTCGAAGCCGAAGTCGCGGTGGTCACGGGCGATGTGGCCATGACCGCGTCGCCGGAGCAGGCACTGGAGGGCATCCGCCTCGCGATGCTGGCCAACGACGTTTCGCTGCGCAACCTGATTCCCGACGAACTGGCCAAGAGCTTCGGATTTTTCCAGAGCAAGCCGGCCACTGCCTTCAGCCCGGTGGCCGTGACGCTGGACGAACTGGGCGACGCCTGGGACAAGGGCCGGCTGCACCTGACATTGCAAAGCAGCTGGAACGGCCGCACCGTGGGGATGTGTGACGCCGGCAAGGAAATGACCTTCCACTTCGGCCAGCTGATCGCCCACATCTGCCGCACGCGCAACGTGCGCGCCGGCAGCATCGTCGGCTCGGGCACCGTGAGTAACCGCGCGACCGAGACCGACGGCAAGAAGGAGTGGACCAAGGGCTACAGCTGCATTGCCGAAAAGCGCGCGATCGAAACGATCCTGGACGGCAAGCCCACGACCGAGTACATGCAGTACGGCGACACCATCCGCATCGAAATGAAAGGCCGCGACGGCCAGAGCATCTTCGGGGCGATCGACCAGAAGATCGCGCCGCTGGCGAAGTAGCGGACTGTCGTCCGGGAAAGGCCGAAACTGGCCCGCCAACAGATGCGAGCGTCCCGATGCTGACTGCCCCCTCCGCCCCCGCGACCGCGCGCTGGGCCTGGCTGCCTGCGCAAGGAGGCTGGAAATATCACCTGCTGCTCGGGACAATCGGCGTCTTCGTGCTGGGGCCGTTGGCCGGCGTCACCGCGGCGTACATGAATTTCTCGCTCGGTTTTTTCGTCGGCGGCCAGGTGCTCGCCGGCCTGCTTGGCTCCACGGTCACGGCCGGCTACGGCCCGGACGGCAAGCACGGCGCCAATTTCATCCAGACGGCGGCCGCTTCGGTGGCCAGCATGAGCGGCATGGGCGTGCTGGTGCAGGCGATGGTCTGGATGGGCCTGCCGCAGCCGCCGGTGTGGCAACTGGTCGCCTATATGCTGTGCATCGGCATGTTCGGGGCGGGCATCGGCATGCTGTACACACCGATCCTGGTGGACCGGATGCGCCTGGCTTTTCCCTCCGGGCTGGCGGTGGCCAACATCCTGCGGGCTCTGACGGACCCCGCGCTGCTGCGACGCTCGATCGGCAAGCTCGGTGGCGGGGTGGCGGCAGGCTTGGCCGCCGGTCTCGCGTCGGGCCGCGTGCCATGGCTAGGCGCCGTCGAGCTGTCCGCCTCGACCTTCGGCGCCGGCATGGTGGTGGGCGCGCGGATCGGAATTCCGGCGGTGACCGGCGGGCTGATCGGCTGGGCCCTTCAGCCGTATTTCGTTTCGATCGGCTGGCTGGGGCTTGGCGACCCCCCTCGCAAGATCATGTTCCTGCTCGCGCTCGGCACGATCATGGGCGCGGCGCTGGTCGACCTGGGCGTGATCGGCTGGCGCGGCTGGCAACAATGGCGCGCGCGCCCCGCCACGGCGGTCTTGCCCGCCGAGGATGACTGGAGGCGCGTGCACAGCGCGCGCCTGCTGCTCTGGATCGCCTGCTGGGGCGCGGGCATCGTATTCACCGGGCATGCGGTGCTCGGGCAGCCCTTGGGCTTCTTGCTGCTGGCGGTGGCCCTGGTGTTCGTGTTCGCGCTGGTCAACGGCATTTCGGCCGGCGTCAGCGACTCCAATCCGATCTCGTCGGCATTCGTGGTTTCAATCGTGCTGATGGCGGCGCTCGGCCTGAAGGACCCGGGCGTCGGCCTGATGGCCGGCACCGTGCTGCTGGTCGCCGTCAGCGTGGCCGGTGACATGCAGCAGGATCGCTCTACCGGCTGGCGCCTGGGCACCCATCGGGTCCTGCAGTTTCGCTACCAGGTGCTGGGAATCCTGGTGGGTGCGCTGCTGGCGGTTGGCTTCGCGCGGTTGTTCATGGCTGCCTACCCGGTGCTGTCGCTGGACCAGACGGTGATGAAAGCCGACCAGCAGCCGGCCGAATGGAGCGCGGCCATGACCTACAAGTTCGTCGGCGTGCTGCGCAGCCTGACCGACGACAAGCCGTTCCAGCGCACGGCGATTGCGCTGGGGATCGCCGTTGGGCTGGTTATCGAAGCGCTGCGCAAACTCCTCCGCTCCAACCCAAGCTATCAGCGGTTCATCGACGGGGCTGGGCGTGGCCGCGCGCTCGGCTTCGGGGTCGACGCGATCGTGTTGCCGTCGCCGTATGCGCTGTCATTCGGCGGCTTCGTCAACCTGCCGACCTCGCTATGGTTCGGCGCCGGCGGCGTGGTGGCCAGCTTGATTGATGCACGCGCCCCCGGGCGGCCGGCCGCCGGCAGCGCTGCCTTGCCGCCGGACATGAGCGCAACCGCGCTGTTCGGCGGCGGCCTGATCTCGGGCGACGCGCTCGCCGCGCTAGGCCTGGGCGCGGTCGGCCTGCTGGCGGCGCTGGCGCATTCGTAGAGCGGGCCACTCGGGCATGCGGCCGATGAGCCGCTGGCCGTAGCAAAATGGGCCCGCCCTATGAGCGACCCACACAATCTCTCGCGCTTTGAGGAGGCCCAGGCGCCGGTCTACGGCCAGGTGCTGGCGGAACTGAGCGATGGCCACAAGCGCAGCCACTGGATGTGGTTCATCTTTCCGCAACTCGCCGGCCTGGGCTACAGCCCGATGGCGCAGCGGTTTGCCATCGCCTCGCTGGACGAGGCGCGAGCCTACCTCGCGCATCCCGTGCTCGGCGCCCGCTTGCGCGAATGCGCCCGGCTGGTGCTGGCCGTGCAGGATCGCTCCATCCATTACATCTTCGGCTCGCCGGATGACCTGAAATTCCGCTCCTGCATGACGCTGTTCGGCCGCGCGGCACCGGCTGAGCCGGTGTTCCAGCAGTGCCTTCAGAAGTATTTCGCCGGCCACGGCGATCCGCAATCGATCGCGCTGCTGCGCGGGAACAGAACCTGAGCCCACCCCGCTACAGGCGCAGCCAGGGCGTCCCGGTTTCCTCCGCCTGCGCCTTGGCCAGCGTGTCGAGAAAGCCGTCGCACCACCAGTGCACGTCGCGCCGGCGGATGGTCGCCATCAGCGCCTGGTGGCGGGCGCGGCGCTCTTCCACCGGCATCTGCAGCGCCAGCTGGATGGCATTGGCGGTGCCCTCGATGTCGTAGGGATTGACCAGCAGCGCTTCCCTCAATTGTTCGGCCGCGCCGGCAAAGCGCGACAGCACCAGGACGCCGGGGTCCTCGGGATCCTGCGATGCCACGAATTCCTTGGCCACCAGGTTCATGCCGTCGCGCAGCGGTGTCACCAGCGCCACGCGGCTGGCACGGAACAGGCCCGGCAACCGGGCCCGAGCGACAGTGCGGTGCATGTAGCGCACCGGCATCCAGTCGAGCTCGCCGAAATTGCCGTTGATCGAACCGCACAGACTTTCCAGCTCATGCAGGATTTCGTTGTAGGCGCTGACATCCTCCCGGCTGGGCGACGCGATCTGGATCAGCGTAGCGCTGTTGTGGGTTTCGGGATACCTCTGCAGCAGCTCGCGGAAAGCCCTCATGCGTTGCGGCAGGCCTTTCGAATAATCGAGCCGGTCCACGCCGACCAGCAGCTTGCGGCGGGAATATTCGCGCCGCATGCGCTCATACATTTCGCGGCCCTCAGGCGCGTTGGCGAGCGCCGTGAACTCCTCCACGTCGATGCCGATCGGGAACGGCCCGGCCTGCACCGTGCGGTTGAAAGCGCGCCAGCGTCCCTCGCCCAGGTCTTGCGCGTGGGCCTCGGCCTCGACGTAGCTGCAAAAATGCGAATGATCGGCCTTGCTCTGAAAGCCGACCAGATCGTAGGCGAACAGCGCACGGATGAGCCAGTCATGACCCGGGATGGCCGCCAGGATCAGCGGGGGCGGCAACGGAATATGCAGGAAGAAGCCGATCCGCTGGTTGCAGCCGAGTGCGCGCAGCTCGGCCGCGAGGGGAATGAGGTGGTAGTCGTGCACCCAGACGATGTCGTCCTCGCGCAGTAGCGGCTTGAGCTTGCGCGCGAACAGCTGGTTGACGCGCCGGTAGCCCGTGATGTAGCCGGCGTCGAAGTCGGCCAGGTCCAGCCGGTAGTGGAATACCGGCCACAGCACGCCGTTGGAGTAGCCCAGATAGAAGGCGTTGTGGTCGTCGCGGCTCAAGTCCAGGGTGACCAGCTTCACGGCGCCGGCCTGCTGGGTACGCAGCTCGGCCTCGCCCTGCTTGCCCCCGGCGGACATCTCGACGATCTTGCCGCTCCAGCCGAACCACAGGCCACCGGTGTTGTTCAGGACTTCGGCCAGCGCCACCGCCAAGCCCCCGGCCGCGGTCTTGCGTGGGTCCGCCACGCGGTTGGAGACGACGACCAGGCGGGGCATGGGATCTTTCTCGTCAACCGTTTCAAATAACCGTGTCCCAGGGTGCGGACAACCGCACCGCCGCATTGATCAGGCCGACCATCGAATAGGTCTGCGGGAAGTTGCCCCACATCTCGCCGCTGACCGGATGGGTGTCCTCCGACAGCAGGCCCAGCGGATTGCGGCTCTTGAGCATGACCTCGAAGATCTCCCGCGCCTGGCCACGCCGGCCGATCCGCGCCAGTGCATCGATCCGCCAGAACGTGCAGATGTTGAAGGCCGTTTCGGGTTTGCCGAAATCATCCGGGGCCTCGTAGCGGCGCATGTACGGTCCGTCGCACAGCGACCGCTCCAGCGCATCGACGGTCGCGATGAAGCGGGCATCGTTGGGGTCGATGAAGCCCACTTCGACCATCAGCAGCGCGCTGGCGTCCAGGTCGCGTCCACCGAAGCTCTCGGCGAAGGACTGGCGCTGCTCGCTCCAGGCTTCGCGCAGGATCCGCTCGCGAATCTGGTCGGCGCGCTCGCGCCAGAAGCGGATCCGCTCGGGCAGCTTCAGCGTCGAGGCCACCTTGGCCAGCCGGTCGCAGGCGGCCCAGCACATCAGCGCCGACGAAGTGTGGATGCGGGCGCGGGTGCGCAATTCCCACATGCCGGCGTCGGGCTGGTCATAGACGCGAAACGCCTGTTCGCCCACCGCTTCCAGATAGCCGAACTCGGTCCGGCCGGCGCGGCGAAAGAGGCGGTGATCGTGAAACGATTGCGAGGCGCCCAGGATGATGTTGCCGTAGACGTCGTGCTGGAAATGCTCCTGGGCCTGGTTGCCCACGCGCACCGGTCCCTGGCCACGGTAGCCGGGCAGGTGGCCCAGGATCGCCTCGGGCAACTGCTCTTCCTGGCCGATGCCGTACAGCGGCTGGATGTGCCCGCCGCGCGAGCGAACCACGATGTTGTTGAGCCAGCGCAGGTAGTCCTCCATGGTGCCGACTTCGGACAGGCTGTTGAGCGCGCGCACCACGAAGAAGGCGTCGCGCAGCCAGCAGAAGCGGTAGTCCCAGTTGCGCCCGCTGTTGGGCGCCTCGGGGATGCTGGTGGTCATCGCCGCGACGATCGCCCCGGTGTCCTCGAAAAGCGACATCTTCAACGTGACCGCCGCGCGGATCACCGCTTCTTGCCACTCCAGCGGAATGGCCAGCCGCCGCGCCCAGGTGCACCAGTAACTGGCGGTCTCCTGCTCGAACAGACGGGCGGTTTCCTCGATGCCGCCCATCAGCGTCTCGTCGGGCCCAAGAATGAAATTCATCTGGCGGTCGACCACGAAGAAAGTCTCGGCCAGCAGGTAATTGAGGGGCGCGTCGCTGGTCAGGCGCAAGGTCTGCGCCGTGCCGACATAGCGGATGTGATGACTGCCCTGGGTGAGCGTCGGGACCTGGCGGCCCCAGTCGAAGCGCGGCCGAATCAACACCCGCAGCCGCGGCGTACCCGAGATCACCTTGACCCGGCGAATCAGCGTCAGCGGGCGGAACATGCGGTCGCGGCTGGAAAAGCGCGGCGCGAAATCGGTGATCTCGACACCCTGGCCCTGGGTGTCGAACAAGCGCGTGCGCAGGATCGCCGTGTTGGGCCTGTAATCCTGTTCGCTGCGCTCGAAATCCTCGATCTCGAACGACCAGCCGCTGGCCGCGTCGCTCTGATCGAGCAGCGCATTGAACACGGGATCACCGTCGAACCGCGGCAGGCAGCACCAGACGATGCCGCCGCGCTCGTCGATCAGCGCGCTGTAGGCACAGTTGCCGATGACGCCCAGGTTCAGCGACGGCGACGCGGTCCGCACCGGTGCATTCATGCGTTGGCCTTCGCCGCCTTGGCGGCCATCGCGGCTTGCAGTTCGTGGCGCAGGGCGGCGGGCGACTCCAGGCGATGCCAGGCCACGCTGGCGCCCTCGCCCACCTTGACACCCAGGCCGCGCATGCGCTGCACCGTGGAGAAGCCCACTTCATCGGTGAAGTCGTCGCCGACGAACACCGGCATGCGGCCGGCGAATGGCGCTTCCTTCAGGAATGCCTCGATCGCGTGTCCCTTGCTGGCGCCGCCCGGCTTGGCTTCCACCACCATCTTGCCGCGCAGCAGCGTCAGGCCGGGCGACTCCTCCACCGCACTTTGCATCGCCTGCAGACACGGCGCCTCCAGCTCGGGCGCCTGCCGGTAATGCAACGCGATCGAACCGCGCTTGTTCTCGACCCGCAGTTGGGGGTGCTGGGCCACCAGCGCCAGGGCGGCTTGCTCCACCAGCTCCAACGGATGGGTCGACAGCAGCGTGACGGTACCGTCCCGGCCGCGCCGCTCCGTTCCGTGCACGCCGGCGACCGGCAGCCGCAACGGGTGCAGGAATTCATCGACCTGCCCGATCGGGCGGCCCGAAATCAGCGCAATCGCGCCCCCCAGGTATTTGTCCAATGCGCCCAGCGTATCTACCAGGCCGGAGGGCACGATCACGGCCTCCGGTTGCTCAGCCAAGTCCACCAGCGTGCCGTCGAAGTCGAGGAACAACGCGCAGGATGGGTAAACAATGTCCACAAATTTCATGCTGTCTGACCCTAGCAGAGCATGCGCACGGGCACTAGGCCGGGCACGCGCTTGAAAGCGTAGGACCAAGCCTACGGTCGGATGGGAATGATGACCTCAAAGGAGCGGCTGACGCGGCAGGCGAATGAAAGCTTTTGAAACTCAACGGGACAGTCGTGGCGCCCAAAGCCGGATGCCATAAGCTTGTCATCCCTCAAGCAGGCCCACACAAGCAACGTTATGGACTACTCAAGTTACCAGACACTCGCCGTTACGCGCCGCGGACCCGACAGCACCGTGCTGGATATCCAGATGCGGGCGCTCAATGGCAAGCTGCCCACGGCCGGGCACGCAGGACACCGCGAATTGGCCGAAATCTGGCGCGACTTGAGCGCCGACGAGAGCGTTCGCTGCGCGGTGCTGCGGGGCGAGGGCCAGGGATTTTCGGGCGGCGGGGACCTGTCACTGGTGCAGGACATGGCTGGCGACTTCGAAGTGCGCGCGCGCGTGTGGAAGGAAGCCCGCGACCTCGTCTACAACGTGATCAATTGCGACAAGCCCATCGTCAGCGCGATCCATGGTCCAGCCGTGGGTGCAGGCCTGGTCGCGGGCTTGCTGGCCGATATTTCCGTAGTGGCGAAGGATGCGACGATCGTGGACGGCCACACTCGCCTGGGCGTGGCGGCGGGCGACCACGCGGCCATCGTGTGGCCGCTGCTCTGCGGACTGGCCAAGGCCAAGTACTACCTGATGCTGTGCGAGGCTGTGAGTGGCGCGGAGGCGGAGCGAATCGGCTTGGTGTCGCTGGCCGTCGAAGGCGAACAGTTGCTGCCCAAGGCCTACGAAATTGCGGACCGGCTGGCGCAGGGTTCGCAAAGCGCGATCCGCTGGACCAAGTATTCGCTGAACAACTGGTTGCGCCAGGCCGGCCCGACATTCGACACTTCGCTGGCGCTCGAATTCATGGGGTTCGCCGGCCCGGATGTGGGCGAAGGGATCGCCGCGCTGCGCCAGCGGCGCGCGCCGAAGTTCTGATGCGCCCAGCCTTTTCAAATGGATGGCGATAATGCGCGAATCCCCAAGGTGCCACTCATGAAGAAAATCGCTCCAACCCTGCTTGCCGTTGGCGCCGCATTGATGACGGCTGCGCCTGTCCTTGGCCAGTTCCTGCCGCCCAGGGTCGAGGGTGCCTGGGTGCGCAGCGCCGTGCCTGGCCAGCAAGGGACGGGCGCCTTCATGAAGTTGACTGCGAACGAGCCGATGCAACTGGTGGGCGTGTCGACCCCGGTCGCGGGCGTTGCCGAACTCCACGAAATGAAGATGGAAGGCGATGTCATGAGGATGCGCGCTATCGGCAAGCTCGAGCTGCCTCCCGGGCGCACCGTGGAACTCAAGCCCGGCGGCTATCACCTCATGTTGATGGACCTGAAGCAACCGCTGGCCCAGGGCGCCACGGTGCCGATATCGCTCGTCTTGCGCGATTCCAAGGGTGTCGAGAGCAAGCTGGACCTGAGTGTGCCGGTACGCGTGGCCGCACCGCCAAGCGGCCCGGTTGCCGCGCCGGCGGATGCGCATAAACACTGATCGCCGCAAGGTCGCCAGCAACGGGCGCTTCGGGTAAGCTGTCGGCAACACAACTCCCGACGGAGCGTGGCATGAGCAACAACGAGAATTTCGGCTTCGGCAAGTTCGTGCCCGGCTTCGACTTCCTGCAAAACCTGGCCAAGGGCGCATCGCAGACGCTGCCGCAAATGCCCAATCTCTCCAACTGGGTGGCGCCGACACTGAACCTCGAGGAGCTGGAAAAACGCATCGGTGAACTCAAGGCCGTGCATTTCTGGCTGGACCAGAACTCCAAGGCGCTGGGCGCCACGATCCAGGCGCTGGAAGTGCAGAAGATGACGCTGGCCACGCTCAAGGGCATGAACTTCAACATGGGCGATGTGGCCAACGCGCTCAAGCTCAAGGCTGCCGACACGGTATTCAGCGGCGTGCAGAAGGTCAGCGACAAGGCGGCCGACGCCGCCAGGAGCGTTTCGGATGCGGCGTCGGGTGCGGCAGCCAAGGGCAAGGCCGCGCGCGCGGGCGCGCCGCCCGCCAGCGTGGTCGATCCGCTGCAATGGTGGGGCGCGCTCACCCAGCAGTTCCAGCAGATCGCCGCCACGGCGATGAAGGATGCCGCGGCACAGACCGCGGTGGACACCGCCCGCAACATGGCGACCGGCGTTGCCAAGGAAGCGATGAAGACGGCCTCGGGCATGGCCAAGGCCGCGACCAAGACGATGACCGGCGGGCATCGAAAGCCCCCGGCCAAGCGCGCCGCGAAGAAGGCGGCCGGCCACTGAGCGCTCGTTGGCTGGAGTTTCCGTGAAGCTTTTTCCTTTCGGGCACGCGACCCATCCGCAATGGCAGATGGCAGCAGGGCTGGTGCTCGCGCAGCTGCGCGCCAAGATGGCCTTGCCTGACTACGCCCGGGCGCCGACGCTGGGCCTGCTCTACATCACGGACCACTATGTGGAGACGGCGCGGGAGATCCTGGACCACCTGGGCGCCGAGCTGCCCGAGATCACCGACTGGTCGGGCACCGTGGGTGTGGGCGTCGCCTCGTCGAATGTCGAATACTTCGACGAGCCGGCGCTGGCCGTCATGCTGTGCGAGCTGCCGCCGCACCAGTACCGCGTGTTCTCGGGCGTCGCGCCGCTGGCGGTGGGCGACGGCATGGGGTTCGAGCCGTACACGGCACTGGTGCACGCCGACGCGACGACACCCGACGTGTCGGAGCTGATCGCGGAGATGGCCGCGCGCACCGCCACCGGCTATCTGTTCGGCGGCCTCGCTTCCAGCCGCGCCGGCGCGGTGCAGTTTGCGGTCGGCGGCAACGGCAACATCAAGGGACAGGGCGCCGCCGGCGGCGTATTTCGCGGCGGCCTGTCCGGCGTGGCGTTCGGCGAGGGCATCGGGCTGGTTTCGCGCGTGACACAAGGCTGCCAGCCGGTGGCGGCGCAGCGCGTGATCACGGCGGGCCAAGGCAACCTGATCACCGAACTGGATGGCGAGCCCGCGCTGGACATGCTGCTGCGCGACACCGGCATCTCGCTGGACGAGCCGCAGGCGGCGATGGCCGGATTGCGCGCCACCTTGGTCGGCCTGACCGAGGCCGGTGGCGACGCGGTGGGTCGCACCGGCCATTTCGGCGCCGACGTGGTGGTGCGCCACATCATCGGGCTGGACCCCGGGCGCCGCGGCGTGGCGATTGCCGACCGCGTCGCCACTGGCATGCGCATGGCCTTCTGCCAGCGCCATGTGCAGGCCGCGCGTGCCGACCTGGTGCGCATCTGCGCGGAGATCCGCGAGGAACTGGAGCCCGAGGAGATGCCGTTGCCGATCGGCGCGGCGCTGGCGCCGCCCGAGGGCCAGGCATCCCCCGGTGCAAGCCGGCGCATCGCCGGCGCGATCTACGTCAGCTGCGCCGGCCGGGGCGGACCCCATTTCGGCGGCCCCAGCGCTGAACTTCAGATCGTGCGGCGCGCGCTGGGCGATGTTCCGCTGGTGGGCTTCTTTGCCGGCGGCGAGATCGCCCGCCATCACCTGTACGGCTACACCGGCGTGCTCACGGTGTTTCGATGACGATGGCGGCCGGATCTTCGCATCGCATGCCGGGAATCTGGCAAGGAGTGCGTTGGGCCATGCAGCCCGGCGCGCAAGGCGGCGGCACTTCGCGGCTGCGGCTGGTCTGGCGCGCCCTGTGCGGCGGGCTGTGGCATCGCAAGGCATTGCGGCGCTGGATGGCCGTGGTGTTCGAACTGCATGCGCGCGGCATCGTGCGGGACGTAGCCGGCGAATACCTGCGTGCCGTGCGGCCGTATGTGCACGGCGGCACCGGCTTCGAGGAGCGCGTCGTCCAGCTCATCGACCACGCGGACTGGCTGGAAACCGCGTTCCAGCCGGCCGCCTTCGAGCGACTGGCTTTGGGCAAGCCGCTGGTACTGGCGGAACTGACGCCGCCGCGCGGCTACGACTTCATGCGGCTGCAACTGCAGCAGGCCGCCACCCAAAGCCCCGAGGGTGAACTGCTGCTAACGCTGACGTTGCAGCGATCGGCCGACCTGCAGCACCGGCCGCAGCCGGTCGACGCCGGAGTGCTGTGCTTCAGCCGTTTTCGCGTCGACGGCGTCGGCTGCCTGGTGATCGGGGGAGTGCGCGGCCAGCGGCATCCGGTGACGCGGGTCAGCCCGGTCGAGATCAGCCAGGCGGTGCAGGGCTGGAAGCCGGCGGTGTTGATGGTGCGGGTAGCGCAGGAGCTTGCGCGCCATTGGAACCTGACCCTGATTGGATTGAATCCGCGCGCGCACCGGCTGCATGGCTTCAGCTACAAGTGGACCCGGCGCTCGCGCGAGGCGGGCCAACGCGTTCATGCCAGCTATGCGGCCCTTTGGCATCATTTCGAGGCCGGCAAGGGGCCGACCGGCTGGGTGATCGTGCCGCTGAACTCGGATGAGAAACTCGCGGCCACGGCGCTGTCGCCGGAAAAGCGCGAGCGCCAGACGCGCCGCGCCGACTACTGGATCCGAACGCGCAATCTGCTGCGCGCGCAGTTCAAGCTGTTGCTGCAGCGCCCGGGCCGCGAGGCGCGGCTGTCGCGCGCCACCGTAGCCATGGACGACGACAGCATGTCCGATGACGAAGGCGACTCCCAGCAAAGCGAGGACATGGTGCCTTCGCGCGTGCTGCAGACCGGGCCGGGCAGCGTGATCTAGTCCCGCCGATATCTGTGCTCTCAACGCCGCAGCGCCGTGAAAGCGGCGAATTCCCAACTGCGCATCGCCAGCAACAGCGTGTAGCCTTCGCGGTCCTTCTCGGGCAGCTTCTGGTCGGCCTGGTGCTGCTGGGCGAAATCTTGCGCCACCCGCTGCATCCGCTCCACGAATGACGGCGCGACGGCGCGGCTCACGGAGCCGTGCACCAGCAGCACGCCCTCGCCGGCGCCGTCGAAGCCCCCGGAGAAGTAGTCGAGTACAGCGTGCTCGCGGAAGTAGTTCATCACCGCGCCATGCGGGCGCCAGCGAAAAGTCTTGGCCAGCTTGAGCCGGTAGCGGTTGAGCGGACGCAGCTCGATGATGCCGATGCGATCGAGCTGGGCGAAGTACTTGATGCACTCGGCCTCGCTCAAGCGGTAATAGCCGGTGATCTGTTCCAGGGTCCATTGGCTGAGGACGCAGATCGCGCACAGCAGCAGTTTCTTGTCGGCCACGACGGCCCGTTCCTGTTCCTGCGTCAGTTCCTTGAGCAGCGGCTGCGCGTCGGCGACGCGGCGCGCCAGCTCGGCGAAATCCAGCTTCAGCGCGCGGCAGATCGAATCGACCCGTGACAGCGGCATGTCGCCCTTGGCAAGCATGCGTTTGACGCTGGACTCGGCCATGTCGAGGGAATGGGCCAGGTCGGCGTAAGTCAGTTGCGCCGATTTGAGTTCTTTTTTCAATGCGACGACGAGATCGGCGGTGGTGCTCATGATAGCCAGTATCGAAATTCGATACTTCAAGGTTACGGGCGATGCAATGTAGCTCAAATCCGCTACCCAAAGCGCGCGTGTTGCCCACACTGCGCCCACCATTCAGCCAAAGGAGCAATGATGCGATCGATGTGCCGGAAGTCCGAAGCCATGCTGTTGCTGGCTTGTCTCAGTCTGCTTGCGCTGGCCCTGCTGGGGCCGGCGCTGGCTCAGCCCGCCCATTACCATGAGTTCGCGGACCAGCGCGTGCTGTGGGGCTTGCCTTTTGCCATGGACGTGCTTTCCAATCTGCCGTTCGCGTTGGCCGGCGCAGCCGGTGCGTGGTGCCTTGCGAGGTTGCCCGCGGGAGCGCTCCCCGAGGATCGCGCCATGGCCGCGCTGTTCTTCGGCGGCCTGCTGCTGACTGCCGCCGTTTCGAGCTGGTATCACTGGCAGCCCGATGATGCCGGCCTGGCAGCCGACCGCTGTGGCATGGCTGTCGCTTTTGCCGGACTGCTCGGACTGGCCGCCGCCGGCCGCGTGAGCGCGCGCGCCGGCGGCGCACTTGGCCTCGCGGTGCTGGTGCTTGCGCCTGTCAGCGTGCAAGTGTGGCTCGCGACCGGCAACGTCTGGCCTTGGGCCGTGCTGCAATTCGGCGGCATGGGACTGGTCGTCTGGTTCATGCTGCTGCGACCGCGCGACGCCGCGTCCGAGATCCGCTGGAGCCTGGTTATCCTGGCGTATGCCGCGGCCAAGCTGCTGGAGGCCAATGACCATCTGGTCTATGAACTCAGCCGCGAGATGGTGTCGGGACACACGCTCAAGCATGTGACGGCAGCGCTGGCGGCCTGGCCGGTCGTCGCGGCGATCGCCGCGCGCGGAAAGTCGAGGCAGAATGCCGCAGGCCTGCCCACCGGCCGCAGGAGCTATCAATGAGTACCGCCATCGCCGAGGCGCCGCAGGGCCCGCACGAGAGCGCGCATCCGAACCAGTTCGCGCTGCTCGGGCAGCGCCGGTTCGCGCCGTTCTTCTGGACCCAGTTCTCGGGCGCCGCCAACGACAACCTGTTCAAGTTTGCCTTCACGGTGATGGTCACCTACCAGCTGCAGGTCAGCTGGCTGCCGCCGGCGATGGCGGGGCTGGTGATCGGCGCGGTGTTCATCATGCCGTTCCTGCTGTTCTCGGCCACCAGTGGCCAGCTCACCGACAAGTTCGACAAGATCACGATGATCCGGCTGGTGAAGAACCTGGAGATCGCGATCATGCTGATCGCGGCTTTCGGCTTCTACAACGGCAACGTCGGCGTGCTGCTGCTCTGTACGTTCCTGATGGGGCTGCATTCCACGCTGTTCGGTCCGGTGAAGTTCGCCTTACTGCCGCAAGTGCTGGGCGAGCGCGAACTGACGGGCGGCAACGGCATGGTGGAAATGGGCACCTTCGTGGCGATTTTGCTCGGCAACGTCGTCGGTGGCCTGATCGTGGCCATTCCCGAGGTGGGCCATACCGACGTGGCGATTTCCTGTGTGATGCTCGCGCTGGCGGGCCGCGCGATCGCGCAGTTCATTCCTTCGGCGCCGGCCACCGATCCGGGCTTGAAGATCAATTTCAATCCGGTCAGCGAGACGCTGCGCAACCTGAAACTCGCGCACGGCAACCTGGTGGTGTTCCGCTCGCTGCTCGGAATCAGCTGGATGTGGTTCTTCGGCGCCGTGTTCCTCAGCCAGTTCCCCAGCTTCGCTAAGGAAGTGCTGCACGGAAACGAACAGGTCGCCTCGCTGCTGCTGGTGGTCTTTTCAATCGGCATTGGCATCGGCTCGCTGCTGTGTGAAGTCCTGTCGCGCCGCCATGTGGAGATCGGCCTTGTGCCGCTGGGCGCGATCGGCATGAGCGTGTTCGCGGTGGATCTGTACTTCGCCGCGCGCGGGCTGCAACCGCAAGCCGGTCAGCTTGCGGGCGCCGCCTTCACGCTGCGCGAATTCCTGGCGGCGCCGGCGCACTGGCGGGTGATGGCCGACCTGGCCCTGCTCAGCCTGTTCGCCGGCCTGTACAGCGTGCCCATGTACGCGCTGATCCAGTTGCGCAGCCAGTCGACACACCGGGCCCGCATCATTGCCGCCAACAACATCCTGAATGCGTTGTTCATGATCGCCAGCTCGATCATTGCCGGTGTGCTGCTCAAGCTCGGCCTGACGATTCCGCAGATTTTCCTGCTGGTGGGGCTGGCCAACGCTTTCGTTGCGTTCTACATCTTCATGCTGGTACCGGAGTACCTGCTGCGCTTCATCGCATGGCTGGCGTCGCGCCTGGTGTACCGCTTCAAGATCACAGGTGACGAGAACATTCCGGCTGCCGGTGCCGCGGTCCTGGTATGCAACCACGTGAGCTTCGTCGACGCCGTGCTGTTGATGGGGGCGAGCCCGCGGCCGATCTACTTCGTCATGGACCACCGCATCTTCAAGGTGCCGGTGCTTGGCTGGCTGTTCCGGCTGGCCAAGGCGATCCCGATTGCGCCGCGCAAGGAGGACCCTGCCGCCTACGAGGCCGCGTTCGAGGCGGCGGCCAAGGTGCTCAGGGAAGGCGACTTGCTCGCGATCTTCCCCGAAGGCGGGATCACCCGCGACGGCACGCTGCAGGATTTCAAGGGCGGGATCATGAAGATCCTCGAGCGCCAACCGGTGCCGGTGGTTCCGATGGCGCTGACCAATCTCTGGGGCTCGTTCTTCAGCCGCATCGAGCAGGGCGGCGCGATGGTGCGCCCGTTCCGGCGCGGCCTGTTCAACCGGGTGGGCCTGAACGTGGGCCCGGCGCTGCCGCCGGCGGAGGTGCAGCCGGAGCTGCTGCGCACCCAGGTCGCCAAGCTGCTAGCGTCCTGAGTATCGTTTGGCGATACCGCCAGGCCCCCGGAGGTAGCAATCCGGCGGAATAGTGCGACTGTTCGCGGGCCGCCATCCACACTGGCTGCATGTTCAACCACCTCCAAGGGGTCCACATGCAAGTCCTGATTCACCGCGATTCGAAAGCCTGGCAGCTGCAGGTCTGGGTGTCCTTTTTCAGCGCCGCCTTCCTGTGCGGCGTCGGCCTGGCCTGGCTGCCGGGCCGGGACCTCGATCGCGCCTTCATGATCATGGGCTACTTCTTCTGCCTGTCGGCCGCGTTCGTGCTGGCCAAGTTCGTCCGCGACCACGAAAAGGGCAAGGCCGAAGGCCGCCCGGCCGACACGCCGCTGTTCGGGCTGGTCGTGTGGGGCGGCTTCTTCCTGGCCATGGGGTTGACCGGCTGGGGCCTGCTGCGCATGGAGATCAACGAGACCTACAAGGCCTTCCTGGGCGTGAGCTGGCTGTACCTGATCACCTGTACTTTCACGCTGGCCAAGACGCTGCGCGATGCGCACGAGGCCGACCTTGGCGAAGCGCAGATGCAGAGCCCGATGGCACAGGGGCCCGCCGTTGCCGCCGCATGACTCACCCAATCACAAGGAGCTCAATCATGAAAACACATCTGATCGCCGCCGCTCTGGTTCTCGGTCTCGCCGCCGCGGCGCCGGCGCGTTCGCAAAGCGAAGTCTCGGCGCTCAGCGCGCTGTCGGCCCTGCCGCTCGCGTCAGTGGCGGCCGGCGCCAGCGCTGCGGCCGGTGCCTCGGTGGCTGCGCCGGTCATCCTGTCCGCCGCCGGTGCGGTGTTCGTCGTCAAGGCGGTCGAGGTCGGCGTGCTGAGCACGGTGTATCTGCTGGAACGCGTATCCGACGGCGCCCGGGTCATCGTGGAAGTCGCCGGCCGGGGCGCAGCGAATGCTTCAATCGCCGCCGGCACGTTGGTTACCGCCAGCGTCATCGGCGCGGGCATCCTCCTCTCGGCGGCGGGCGAGACAATCGCGTTCGTGCCCAATGCCCTGGGCCGCGCCCTGCTGCACAACGAACGCCTGACGTATTGAGGCGGGCCATGAAGTACCTCTTGATCTTTGCCGCGGTTGCCGTGGCGTGGTCGGCGCAAGCGCATGCAGGCCGCTCGTGCCAGATGAAAAAGCCCAGCGCCCGCACCATCGAGCGCGGCCTGAACCTGGCCGAGCGGGCGATGGCCGGACTCGACGCCAGCGACGCGAAAGTGGTGCTGCTGGCGCGCGCCGGCCAGGACTTGAGCAAGTATGGCGTGCGCTATTCGCACCTGGGGTTCGCCTACCGGGAGGTCCGCCCCGACGGCAGCGGCGGGGCCTGGCGCGTCGTGCACAAGCTCAATCAATGCGGAACCGCGGATTCGGCGATCTATCGCCAGGGCCTGGGGGAGTTCTTCCTGGACGACCTGTGGCGCTACGAGGCGGCCTGGGTGGTGCCGTCGCGCGACCTGCAGGACAAGCTGTTGCCGCTGCTGCAGGACAACTCGCGCGTGACTGCGCTCCATCACAAGCCTTACAGCATCGTGAGCTATGCCTGGGGACAGCGCTACCAGCAGTCCAACCAGTGGGCGATCGAGACCCTGGCCGGTGCGCTGCAGGGCGATGCGCCTTCGCGCGGCAAGGCTCAAGCCTGGCTGCAAGCGGCCGGCTACGAACCGGCGACGCTCCGGCTCGGGCCGCTGACGCGGCTGGGCGCCCGCGCCAGCGCCGCCAACGTCGCCTTCGACGACCACCCGAACGAGAAGCGCTT
>DATNBX010000019.1:0-13117 GCA_035571795.1 Ramlibacter sp. | reverse complement strand
GCGCTGCGCGAACAGCTGCCGCAGGCGCGCTTCATCGGCGGCCGGTTCAGCGCCGAACTGGTTGCGCCCGACACGCGGGCGGTGTTCCGCAGCCCGGGGCTGTCGCCGGATCAAGTCGCGATCGTGCTCGCAGCCGCCCGCGCGCGCGGCGTCCTCATTGGCGGCGAGTTGAGCATTTTTGCCGGCGCCTTGGCCGGGCTGCGTGAGCGCGAACACTATGCGCCGGTAGTGCTCGCGGTGACCGGCACCAACGGCAAGACGACGGTGACGGCGCTGGCGGGCCAGCTGGTCGAGCGTTCGGGCCGTACCGTGGCGGTAGCCGGCAACATCGGCCCCACGCTGCTGGACACGCTGGCTGAAAAGATCGATGCCGGCGCACTGCCGCAAGTGTGGGTAATCGAACTCTCGAGTTTTCAACTCGAGACAGCGGGCACTTTCGAGCCGACCGCGGCGGCATTGCTGAACATCACGCAAGACCACCTGGACTGGCACGGCACCATGGAGGCGTACGCCGCCGCCAAAGCGCGCGTGTTCGGCCGCAACGCGCTGATGATCCTCAACCGCGAGGACCCGCTGGTGATGAAGATGCTTCCGGCTCCGGTGCGGGTCAAGGGCGGCCGGATGGAGCAGCGGCCCTACCTCACCTTCGGCGGCGACATGCCTCAGCGACCGGGCGACTTCGGCATCGAGGTGGTCAACGGGATGGCCTGGCTGGTGCGCGCGCTCGAAGCGGACGAAACGCAAAAACGCAGGCCGCGCATGGTGCAAGGCCAGTTGCCGGCGGCGATGGCCGAGGAGGAGCTGTACATCCAGCGCCTGATGCCGGCCGACGCGCTGCGCATCCGCGGGCGCCACAACGCCGTCAACGCACTGTCGGCCCTGGCGCTCGCCGGTGCCGCCGGCTGCGCGCTCGGGCCCATGCTGTACGGCTTGCGCGAGTACCGGGGCGAACCGCACCGGGTCGAGCCGGTGGGCATCGTGAACCAGATCGAGTACTTCGACGACAGCAAGGGCACCAACGTCGGAGCCACCGTCGCGGCGCTGCAGGGCCTGGGTGCCGAGCGCAAGGTGATCGTCATCCTCGGCGGCGAGGGGAAGGGCCAGGACTTCGCGCCGCTGGCCGCGCCGGTATCACGCCATGCACGTGCCGCCGTCCTGATCGGCCGCGATGCGCCGCTGATCCGCGCCGTGCTCGAGCCCGCAGGTGTGCCGCTGCTGGAGGCCACGTCCATGGAAGAGGCCGTGTCGCTGGCGACCCAAAGGGCCAGCGCGGGCGATGCCGTACTGATGTCGCCGGCTTGCGCCAGCTTCGACATGTTCAGGAACTACCCCCATCGTGCCGAGGTCTTCCGCGCCGCCGTGCAAAGAATCGCCGACGAGGCCGGGGTCGAACTGGAGGGCGCGGCATGAGCGCGAAGGGCGAGGGGCCCCGCGTGCGGGGATCGACCCGCGCGAATGCCGCGTGCCGCCGACATTGGGCTGCACGCGCGCCATTCCTTTGCGGAGGCGGCGCATGAGCGTGCAGGCTGCCATCGCCGGACGCCTCGACCAGCGCACGCCGGCGCGCGTCCAGGGCTTCGACGTGCCACTGCTATGGGTCACGGTTGCGTTGCTCGCTTTCGGCCTGGTCATGGTCTATTCGGCCACGGTCGCATTGCCCGACAACCCGAAGTTCGCGCGCTACACCCCTACGTATTTCCTGGTCCGGCATGTCGTGTTCCTGGCACTTGCCGTCGCTGCGGCCCTGATCGCGTTCCAGGTTCCCATCGCGACCTGGGAAAAGCTGGCGCCATGGCTGTTCATCGTGTCGCTGCTGCTGCTGATCCTGGTGCTGGTTCCGCGCGTCGGGTCGGTCGTCAACGGCGCCCGGCGCTGGATCTCGGTGGGTTTCATGGGCTTCCAGCCTTCGGAGCTGGCCAAGTTCGCGGTGCTGCTGTATGCGGCCGACTACATGGTGCGCAGGATGGACGTGAAGGAGCGGTTCTTCCGCGCGGTGCTGCCCATGGCGGCCGCAGTTGCCATCGTGGGGTTGCTGCTGCTGGCCGAGCCCGACATGGGCGCCTTCATGGTGATCGCCGTGATCGCGATGGGCATCCTGTTCCTGGGCGGCGTGAACGCGCGCATGTTTTTCCTGATCGCCGCCGTCATCACGCTGGCCTTCATGCTGATGATCGCGTTGTCGGACTGGCGGCGCGAGCGCATCTTCGCCTACCTCGACCCCTGGAGCGAGAAATACGCGCTGGGCAAGGGCTACCAGCTCTCGCATTCGCTGATCGCGATCGGCCGCGGCGAAATCTTCGGCGTCGGCCTGGGCGGCAGCGTCGAGAAGCTGCACTGGCTGCCCGAGGCGCACACCGATTTCCTGCTGGCCGTCATCGGCGAGGAGTGCGGGCTGGTCGGGGTGATCACGGTGATCGCGTTGTTCCTGTGGATGACCCGCCGCATCATGCACATCGGCCGGCAGGCGATCGCGCTGGACCGGGTTTTCGCCGGGCTGGTGGCGCAGGGCGTGGGCATCTGGATCGGCTTTCAGGCCTTCATCAACATGGGGGTGAATCTCGGCGCGCTGCCGACCAAAGGCCTGACGCTGCCTCTCATGAGCTATGGCGGCTCGGCGATCCTGATGAACCTGGTCGCCATTGCCGTGGTGCTGCGCGTGGATTACGAGAACAAGGTGCTGATGCGAGGTGGCAGACCATGAGCAAGTGCGCTCTCGTGATGGCGGGGGGTACTGGGGGGCACATCTTCCCTGGCCTCGCCGTGGCCGAAGCGCTGCGCGAGCGGACCTGGCAGGTCCACTGGCTGGGCGGGCCGGGCAGCATGGAAAGCCAGCTCGTGCCGCCGCGCGGCTTCGCGTTCGAGACCATCGACTTCTCCGGCGTGCGCGGCAAGGGCCTGATGACCGTGGCGCTGCTGCCGATGCGCCTGCTCAAGGCCTTCTGGCAAAGCGTGGCCGTGGTCCGGCGCGTGAATCCGGACGTGGTGATCGGCCTGGGGGGCTACATCTCGTTTCCCGCCGGCATGATGAGCGTCATGCTCGGCAAGCCGCTGGTGCTGCACGAGCAGAACTCGGTGGCCGGAATGGCCAACCGGATCCTGGCGGGCGTGGCCGATCGCGTATTCACGGCGTTCCCGAACGCGCTGCGCAAGGCAGCCTGGATCGGCAATCCGCTGCGTGCGCCGTTCCTGCAGCAGCCGGGTCCGGCCGAGCGGATGGCCGCGCGCACCGGGCCGCTGCGCCTGCTGGTGGTGGGCGGCAGCCTCGGCGCCAGGGGCCTCAATGACATCGTCCCGAAGGCGCTGGCACTGATACCGGCCGCCGAGCGCCCGTCGGTGATTCACCAAAGCGGCGCCAAGCAGATCGATGAGCTGCGCGCGAACTATGCCGCTGCCGGCGTCCAGGCCGAGCTCACGCCCTTCATCGAGGACACGGCGCGCGCCTTTGCCGAGGCCGACCTGATCGTGTGCCGTGCCGGCGCCAGCACAGTAACCGAGATCGCGGCAGTGGGCGCGGCGGCGCTATTCGTGCCCTTCCCGTCGGCCGTCGACGACCACCAGACCACCAACGCGAGGTTCCTGGTGGACGCGGGCGGCGGCTGGCTGGTGCAACAACGCGACCTCAGCGCGCAGTGGCTGGCCGGGCTGATCCGCGACACGCAGCGGCCCGAACTGATCCGGCGGGCGCTGGCGGCCAAGAGCATGCAGAAGACCAGCGCCACCGCCGAAATGGTCAAAGCCTGCGAGGAGCTGGCCAAACCATGAAGCACGCCATCTGCACATTCATTCGCCCACTATTCGGAGTGCCGACGAAATGAAGGAGCTTGTGTGAAACACGCCATCAAGCACATCCATTTCGTCGGCGTGGGCGGCGCCGGCATGTCAGGAATTGCCGAAGTGCTGCGCAACCTGGGCTACACGATCTCGGGCTCGGACCTTGCCGACAGTCCCACGCTGCGGCGCCTGCAAGGGCTGGGCATCAAGACCTACCTGGGCCATGCGGCCAGCCATGTGATTGGCGCCGACGCGGTCGTCACATCCACGGCGGTTCAGGCCGACAATCCCGAAGTGATGGCGGCGCGCCAGCGCAAGGTCCCGGTGGTGCCGCGCGCGATGATGCTGGCCGAGCTGATGCGGCTGAAGCAGGGCATCGCGATTGCCGGCACGCACGGCAAGACGACAACCACCAGCCTGGTGGCCAGCGTCCTGGCCGAGGGCGGGCTGGATCCGACCTTCGTGATCGGGGGGCGCCTGAACAGCGCGGGTGCCAACGCCAAGCTGGGTGGCGGCGACTACATCGTCGTCGAGGCGGACGAGTCGGACGCCTCCTTCCTGAACCTCATGCCGGTGATGGCGGTCGTGACCAACATCGACGCCGACCACATGGAAACCTACGGGCACGATTTCAACCGGCTCAAGGGCGCATTCCTCGACTTCCTGCACCGCATGCCCTTCTACGGTACGGCGATCCTGTGCATCGACGACCCGGCGGTGCGCGAGATCGTGCCGGACGTGCAATGCCCGATCACGAGCTACGGCCTGGCGCAGGATGCCCAGGTGCGGGCGGTCGATGTCCGCGCCGTCGGGCCGCAGATGCATTTCACGGCGCTGCGGCGCAACGGCGTGACATTGCCCGACCTGAAGGTGGTGCTCAACCTGGCCGGTATCCACAACGTGCTCAACGCGTTGTCGGCGATCGCCGTGGCGGTCGAACTCAATATCCCGGACCAGGCGGTGGTCAGGGCGCTGGCGGAGTTCACAGGAGTCGGCCGGCGCTTCCAAAGCTATGGCGATGTTGCCATCCGGGGCGGGAACGGCGGCGGCCGCTTCACGGTGATCGAGGACTACGGCCACCACCCAGTGGAGATCACGGCGACGCTCCAGGCGGCCCGCGGCGCGTTCCCCGGCCGGCGCCTGGTGCTCGCGTTCCAACCCCATCGCTACACGCGCACGCGCGACTGCTTCGAGGATTTCGTCAAGGTGCTCAGCCAGGCCGATGCCGTGCTGCTGGCCGAGGTGTATGCGGCCGGCGAGCCGGCGATCGTGGCGGCCGACGGCCGCTCGCTGGCGCGCGCGGTGCGCGTGGCCGGCAAGGTCGAGCCGGTGTTCGTGGACGACATCGCCGCCATGCCGGCGGCGATCATGGAGATCGCGCGCGACGGCGACGTCGTGATGTGCATGGGCGCCGGCTCGATCGGAGGCGTGCCGGCAAAGCTGGTGGAAACAGGAGGTGCTGTATGAACCTCGACCGAATACGGATACCCGGAATTGGGAGTTGCGCATGAGCGATAACAACTTCGGAAAAGTCGCCGTCCTCATGGGCGGCCGCTCGGCCGAGCGGGAAGTCTCGCTGATGTCCGGCAGCGGCGTGCTCAAGGCGCTGCAGTCCAGGGGCGTGGATGCGCACGCCTTCGATCCCGCCGAGCGAGACCTGTCGGAACTCAAGCGCAAGGGTTTCAAGCGCTGTTTCATCGCATTGCACGGCCGTTTCGGCGAGGACGGAACGGTGCAGGGCGCCCTGGAGCTGCTGGGCATCCCCTACACCGGCTCGGGCGTGATGGCGTCGAGCATCGCCATCGACAAGGTCATGACCAAGCGCGTGTGGCTCGCCGAGGGCCTGCCGACGCCCCGCTATTGCCTGCTGCATCAGGGCAGCTACACGTCCGAGCAGGTCAAGGCCGTCCCCGACGACCTGGGCTTGCCCCTGATCGTCAAGCCGGCACGCGAGGGTTCATCCATTGGCGTCGCGAAGGTCCAGGGTTATTCGGAGATGGCAGGCGCGGTGGAACAGGCGGTGGCGCTCGATGCCGACGTGCTGTGCGAGCAGTTCATCAGCGGCGACGAAGTCACCTGCCCGGTGCTGGGCCAGGGCGATGGCGCACGCGCCTTGCCGGTGATCCGCATCGTGGCGCCCGAAGGCAACTACGACTACCAGAACAAGTACTTCACCGACGACACCAAGTACCTCGTCCCCTGCGGCCTGCCCGAGGGCGAGGAGCAGGCGATCCAGGACATCGTGCTCAAGGCTTACCGGGTGCTGGATTGCCGCGGCTGGGGCCGGCTGGACGTGATGATCGACGCGGCCACCCGCAAGCCCTACCTGCTGGAGATCAACACCTCGCCGGGCATGACCGGCCATTCGCTGGTGCCGATGTCGGCGCGGGCGGCCGGCATCAGCTACGAGGATCTCTGTTTCCAGTTGCTGGCTTCGGCCGCGCTCGACCACGCGAAGGACGCCGCACGGAAATGACCGCCGCCAAGCCATTGCCGTTCGATGTGAAGCTGATGAATATCAGCGCCACGGTGCTGTTCGCGGCTTTCCTCGTGCTGCTGCTGGCGGCGACGGCGTGGTGGGCGCTGCGGCATCCCCTGTTCGCGATCGCCGGCATCACCGTGCAGGGCGACGTGGCGCACAACAACGCGGTGACGCTGCGTGCCAACGTCGCACCGCGGCTGGCCGGCAACTTCTTCACCGTCAACCTGGACAGCGCGCGCGCAGCCTTCGAGGCCGTGCCGTGGGTGCGCCGGGCGGTGGTGCGGCGCGAATTCCCGAACCGGCTGCGAGTTCGCCTGGAGGAACACCAGGCAGTCGCGCTGTGGGGAGCTGACGGCGAGACGCGGCTGGTCAACAACTTCGGGGAGGTGTTCGAGGCCGATGCCGGCGACGTGGAATCCGACGGATTGCCTCGGCTCTCCGGACCGCGCCAGCAGGCGCCACAGGTACTGGCGATGTACGCGGGGCTGAAGCCTCTGTTCGAGGCGCTGGACCTGAACGTGGACCGGCTGGCATTGACCGCGCGTGGCAGCTGGCAGCTGGAGCTGGATACCGGCGGCGTCGTCGAATTGGGACGCGGCACACCCGAGGAGGTGACAGCGCGCACGCAGCAATTTCTGCAGACGCTGACCCAGGTGGCCTCGCGCTATGGGCGCCGGCCCGATGCGCTGGTGTCGGCCGACCTGCGGCACGGCGATGGCTATGCGGTGCGATTGAGGGGCGTGGGCACCACGGTGGCCGACGCGGGCAAGAGTAAATGACGTTGGGACCGAATAGCAAGCAGAACGACGGGCGAGAAACATGGCAAAAGAATACAAGGACCTGGTGGTGGGGCTCGACATCGGAACGGCCAAGGTCATGGCGGTGGTGGCCGAGGTGGTCCAGGGCGGCGAGCTGAAGCTTGCGGGGCTGGGCGTGGCCGCGTCCAACGGCCTGAAACGCGGCGTCGTGGTGAACATCGACGCCACGGTGCAGAGCATCCAGCAGGCGCTGAAGGAAGCCGAGCTGATGGCCGACTGCAAGATCACCCGCGTCTACACCGGCATCACCGGCAGCCATATCCGCGGCATCAACTCCAGCGGCATGGTGGCCGTCAAGGACAAGGAAGTAACGGCGGCCGACGTGGCTCGCGTGATCGAGACCGCGCGCGCCATCAACATCTCCACCGACCAGCGGCTGCTGCTGGTCGAGCCGCAGGAATTCGTGATCGACGGCCAGGATGTGAAGGAACCGATCGGCATGAGCGGCATCCGGCTGGAAGCCAAGGTGCATATCGTCACCGGTGCGCAGAGCGCGGCCGAGAACATCCTCAAGTGCGTGCGCCGCTGCGGCCTGGAGGTCGAGCAATTGATGCTCAACGCGCTGGCCTCCAGCCAGGCGGTGCTCACCGACGACGAGAAGGAACTGGGCGTGGCGCTGATCGACATCGGCGCCGGCACCACCGACGTGGCGATCTTCACCAACGGCGCGATCCGGCACACGGCCGTCATTCCAATCGCCGGCGACCTGATCACCAGCGACATCGCGATGGCGCTGCGCACCCCGACCAAGGACGCCGAGGACATCAAGGTGGAAAGCGGCTACGCCAAGCAGCTGCTGGCCGACCCGGAGCAGCAGGTGGAAGTGCCGGGCCTGGGCGACCGGGGTCCGCGCATGCTGTCCAGGCAGGCATTGGCCGGTGTGATCGAGCCGCGGATCGAGGAAATCTTCTCGCTGGTCCAACAGGTCGTGCGCGAGTCGGGCTATGAGGAGGTGCTGTCCTCGGGCATCGTGATCACCGGCGGCAGCGCAGTGATGCCGGGGATGGTGGAGCTGGGCGAGGACATCTTCCTCAAGCCCGTGCGCCGCGGCGTTCCCAAGTACACCGGCGCGCTGGCCGACATGGTCGCGCAGGCGCGCGCCGCCACGGTGATGGGATTGCTCGAGGAGGCGCGCTCGGCCCGCCTGCGCGGCTTCAAGGTGGCGCAGAAGGACGGTTCGATGAAGACGGCCTTCGGCCGCTTCAAGGATTTCATCGTGGGGAATTTCTGATGGCACGCATTCCGGAATCGAACTTGGGCGTTCTCTCTATTCCCCACGCTCATTGCCGCAAGCGAAAACGATGGCGGTGCACCGATCCGCCGGTGGAGCGTTCATGACAAAACAACAATCTTCAAATTGGCAACTGCAACGGAATCAGGAGAATCAAATGAGCATCGAAATGATCGAAATCGAAGAGTTCCACCAAGGCACGCAAATCAAGGTGATCGGCGTCGGCGGCGGCGGCGGCAACGCGGTCGACCACATGATCAGCCGCGCGGTGCAGGGGGTCGAGTTCATCTGCGCCAACACCGATGCGCAGGCGCTGTCCCGCAGTGCCGCGCACAAGGCGATCCAGCTCGGGCAAAGCGGGCTGGGCGCCGGCAGCAAGCCGGAGAAAGGCCGCGAGGCGGCGGAAGCGGCGATCGAGGACATCCGCTCGGCCATCAACGGCGCGCACATGCTGTTCATCACGGCGGGCATGGGCGGGGGCACCGGCACCGGCGCCGCGCCGGTGATCGCGCGAGTCGCCCGTGACATGGGCATTCTCACCGTCGGCGTCGTCACCAAGCCCTTCGACTGGGAAGGCGGACGGCGCATGACCAATGCCGACCAGGGCCTGGCGGAGCTGGAAGCCAACGTCGATTCGCTCATCGTGGTGCTCAATGAGAAGCTGCTGGAAGTGCTGGGCGACGACATCACGCAGGACGAAGCCTTTGCGCATGCCAACGACGTGCTGAAGAACGCCGTGGGCGGCATCGCCGAAATCATCAATGTGCCGGGTCATGTGAACGTGGACTTCGAGGACGTGCGCACCGTCATGGGCGAGCCCGGCAAGGCCATGATGGGCACCGCCGTGGCGTCCGGTCCCGACCGGGCGCGCATCGCGGCGGAACAGGCGGTCGCGTGTCCGCTGCTCGAAGGCATCGATCTTTCCGGGGCCAAGGGCGTGCTGGTGCTGATCACCGCGGCCAAGGGTTCGCTCAAGCTGTCCGAGTCCAAGCTGGCGATGAATACCATCCGTGCGTACGCGTCGGCCGATGCCCACGTGATCTACGGCACGGCGTATGACGACGGCCTGGGCGACGACGTGCGTGTCACGGTCGTCGCGACCGGCTTGTCGCGCCAGGGCCAGCGCCGCACGGCGCCGCCGCTGCAGGTGCTGCGCACCGGCACCGACAACGCGCCGTTCAACGTGCCGACGATCAACACCGTGGTCGGCGTGCCCAGCGTTGCAGCGGCGGTTCCATCGCAGCCCGATTACGGCGGCATGGCCGTGCCGAGCGTATGGCGCACCAACCGCACGCAGGCGGCGGCCAAGGTCGATGCGCTGTCCAGCGGCGGAATGGACGACTTCGAGATTCCGGCATTCCTGCGCAAGCAGGCGGATTGAGGAGGGCCCTAAAATGAATCCATGCTCCAGCAACGCACCCTCAAGTCCCTGACCAAGGCGGTGGGCGTCGGCCTGCACAGCGGCCAGCGGGTGGAGCTGACGCTGCGGCCGGCCCAGCCGGACACGGGTATCGTGTTCCGGCGCATCGACCTGCCGGTTCCGGTCGACATCCCGGTGTCCGCGCTCGCGGTGACCGACACTCGGCTGGCTTCCACCATTTCCAACGGCGGCGCCAAGGTGCACACGGTCGAGCACCTGATGTCGGCCTGCTCCGGCCTGGGGCTGGACAACCTGTATGTCGACATCACGGCCGAGGAAGTTCCGATCCTCGACGGCTCTTCGGCGTCGTTCGTGTTCCTGCTGCAAAGCGCCGGTATCGAATTACAGAGGGCGCCGCGCCGCTTCATCCGCGTCCTGCGCGCGGTCGAAGTCCGCGAGGGCGAAGGCGACAACCTCAAGTGGGCGCGGCTGGAGCCCTACCACGGCTTCAAGCTCAGTTTCGAAATCGACTTCGCGCACCGCGTCGTCGATTCCACCGGCCAGCGGGTGGAGTTCGACCTGAGTTCCGGCTCGTACGCGCGCGACATCGCCCGGGCCCGCACCTTCGGCTTCACCAAGGATGTGGAGATGATGCGCGCCAAGGGGCTCGGTCTGGGTGCCGGCATGGACAACGCCGTGGTGATGGACGACTACCGCGTGCTCAATACCGACGGCTTGCGCTACGACGACGAATTCGTCAAGCACAAGATCCTCGACGCCATGGGCGACCTCTACGTGATCGGCAAGCCGCTGCTGGCCGCGTACAGCGCGTTCCGCTCCGGGCATGCGCTGAACAACAAGCTGCTGCGCGAATTGCTGGCCCAGCCGGGCGCTTATGACGTCGTCACCTTCGAGGATGAGCGACAGGCGCCTGCCGGCTTCACCCAGCCGGCGCGAGCCTGGTGAACGGATGGTGCTATAGATGGTGCTGTTTCGTACGGCGATGCTGTTGCTGCTGCTGGGCGCCGGCGTGTGCTTCGCGTTCTACGCCGGTACGGCCGAGCCCCGCTACAAGCGCTACGGGCTCATGATCTTCAAGTGGACGCTGATCGCCGCCTTCGTGTTCTTCGCGGTGCTGTTCCTGGAGCAGCTGGGCTGACACCGAGTGCGTGGATCAGTTTCGGGATTCAATGCCTCACGTTTCCGGTGGCCCATGAGTACGCCCACAGGTAGTCTCTTGCCGGCGCCAGCCCTTGCTCAGCCGCGCTCTTCAGCCATTTGAGCGCTTCGTCGCGGTCGTGGTCGACGCCGCGTCCTTCCGCATAGCTGAGGCCAAGATGATATTGCGCGAGCGCGTTACCCTGCTCGGCGGCGCGGAGAAGCCACTGCGCCGCCTCGGTGTCATCCTTCTCGACGCCGCGGCCGTCGAGGAACATGAGGCCAAGGTTGACTTGCGCCAGCGGCTCGCCCTTCAGCGCAGCCATCTGCAGCCAGCCGGCCGCTTCGGCCTCGTTTTTCTCGACACCTCGGCCCTCGAGGTACCTCAGACCGAGACTGCTCTGCGCGGCGGGTTCCTCATTTTCGGCCGCGAGGCGAAACCATTTGATCGCGGCCTCCTCGTCCCGCGGAACGCCCCGTCCATCGGCATACATGCGCCCGAGACCCGCCTGGGCCTTGGCGTCCCCCTGTTTGGCGGCACTGTGATACCACCTGAGCGCCTCGGCATTGTCGGCGTCGACGCCCTGGCCGGCGAGGTACATGTCGCCGAGCGCGGCTTGCGCTTGCGCCACGCCTTGCTCGGCGGCACTGCGCAACGAACGGTACGCGGCCGCGTAATCCTTGGCCAGCAACGCCTCGCGGCCAATTTCGAAGCTGCTCGGGGGGGCGTCATAGCCGGGGTCGGCGGCTTCGACGATGCTCGATTCTGCGGCCGGATCGGCGCCACCATCGGCATCCGCCGCGATCGCGCCGCTGCAATGTGCGGCCGCGAACAGGCAGATACTCAACCTCACCAGGTTCAAGCCGATCCAACGCATGTCCGCTGCATCCCCTGAGTTGCGCTGCCGGCACTATTGCTTGTCGGCAGCGTGATGGTGGTGGTGATCGTGGTCGTGATGGTCGTGCGCCACTTTGCTCGGTTTTTCGCCGCCGGCAGCGGCCTTCGCGGGCTGCGGCTCGGGGTCCGGAGCCGGATAGCGCTGCGCATCCAAGTAGTCGAACAGCTCGCCCAACTCCTTCTTGGTCAACGACAGGTTGGGCATCAGCACCTTGTAGTTCTCGGCGAGGTGCAGGGCGATCGGATCCTTTTCGGCCCGCATCTTGTTTGGTTCCGCCAGGAAACGGATCAGCCAATTGCGTTCGCGGCGCTCGGTCACGCCTCGCAAGTCGGGTCCGAGGTCGTTTCCCTTGCCGGTGAAGCCGTGGCAGCCGGCGCAACGGCTCGCGAAGAGAAGCTGTCCCGGCCCGAACACTTCTTGCTGCGGCGCGTCGGCAATGCTCTTCAGCGCCATCCCGGCCGACCAGCCCGGATTGAACATGTTCCTGACCTCGGTGACGATGTAGTTGGGATCGGCAGCCAACGGAACCCTTACCCACTGGCCCCTCGCGACGTCGCCCACTTTGACGGCATTCGCGTGCTCCTCCTTTTGCCCTCGCTCACCGAGCTTGAAGCGGACGGCATCGATGTCCTCCCGCTTGCCGGTCAGGAACAGCCAGCCGGGACCCGCCCTGTATTGCTCGGCATACTCCTTCAGCACTTTGGGCGTGTCGTTCTCCGGATCCAGCGTGATCGAATACATGAAGATGTCTTTGCCGACGCTGGAGCCGAGCAGCTTTTGCACCCGCGCCATGTTCGCGGTATCCATCGGGCAGCCTTGCTCGCAATTCGCATAGACGAAGTCGATCAGGACCTTCTTGCCCTTGAGCAGGTCATCGTAGAACCTGACCGTCTTGCCGTCCTGGGTCACGAGCGGCACGTTGGGAAAGTAGTCGCTTCCCCAGGGCGAGTCCTTCGGCTGGGCCCAGGCGGCGCCTGCGAGCGTCCCCGCTATCGCAAGCGCCAGCCACAGACCGGCGGCTCTTACAGTCCTCTTGATCATGATCTTTTCCTTCCTTCTTTCCTGTCCACCTTCCGCAGCCCCGGGGGCCGCGCCTTTCGGCGCGCCCCCCGGGCGCTTCGGAAACTACTTGCGAGAACTCGCGTCTACAGCGTTCGCGGATCTGTGGACGGCACAACCGGCCCGATATCCGGTGACGCACATTCCTTGACCCCGGTGTTGAAGCCTTGCGGGTTTCCTTCTTTCAGGTAGCACGAATCGACGTAGGTGACGCCTTGGGGCCGCGGGTCGGGGGTCGGCAGCACCGTGATGTGCACGTTGTCGATTCCGGCGTTGCTGTTCCCCTTGATGAGGTCATAGCGCAGCAACATGGCGTTGTCTTCGTGAACCGTGTTGTGG
>DATNBX010000018.1:0-6145 GCA_035571795.1 Ramlibacter sp. | reverse complement strand
CAACGCGCTCGTGCCATTGGTCCAGCAAACCAGGTGCTGGAACCGGGTGACACTGCATCATCTGGCGTACAAGTCGCTGCGCGAGCAGTTTCCGCAGATCGGCTCGCAGATGGTGTGCAACGCCATTTACTCGGTGTCGCGGACGGCTCGGCTCGTATTCCAGCACCCCGCCAGCCCATTTCACCTTAACCGTCTCGACGGCAAGCCTCTTCCCACGATGCGCTTCCTCGACATCAGCCCGGTTTACTTCGACCGGCACACGCTGAGCGTGAAGGCGGGAACGCTGTCGATGTACACCCTCGATGGGCGCATGCGCTTTTTGCTGTCGCTCTCCGAGGCGGACCAGAAGAGCTTCCATGAGAAGAAGCTGCGCGAGATCGTGCTGTCGCGGAAGGCGAATGGCGCATTTGAATTGCGGTTCTGGTTTACCGAAGCACAAGACGAGGAGGGCAGCATGACCGCCGTCGCTGCACCGCACCAGAACACCCAAATCCCCGAGTACATCAAGGTAGAGGCTGCCGCATGAATCCCCAAAAGTCGTCTCCCGAGCTGAGCCAGGCGCTCGCATTACTGCGGCCCTATTTCATGCGGGCATTCTGGTTCAGCCTTGTCGCCAGCCTGCTGGTGCTTGCGCCGACCGGTTTCATGCTGGAGGTTTACGACCGCGTGGTCAACAGCCGCAGCCACGCCACTTTGCTGATGTTGGTCATCGTGGTCGTGGGTGCCTATGTGGTGATGGAACTGCTGGAGTGGGCGCGAGGGCAAATCATGTTCGCCGCGGGTTTGGCGCTGGATCGCGAACTGGGCGACCGTATTTTTGTGGCGATGTTCGCCGCGAACTTGCGGCGCATGCCGGGGGGTACCACCCAATCGATGGGCGATTTCCGGATTTTGCGCGAATTCCTGCATTCTCCTGTCGTGCTGGCGGTAATGGAGTCGCCGATCGCCCTCGTAATGATGGTGCTTATCTTCGCCGTTAGTCCGTTGCTTGGCTGGGTTGCTGTGGTCGGCGCCGTGGTGCAGGTATTTGTCGGCTGGCTCAATGAAAAGGCCACCCAGCCGCCTTTGGTCGCGGCAACCCGCAGCGCCGCCGGCGCCCAGATATATGCCGACGGCGTGCTGCGCAACGCGCAGGTGATCGAGGCGATGGGCATGCAGCGCGACATCCACCGCCGGTGGATCGACAAGCAGCGCGAATTCCTCGACCTGCAGGCATTTGCCTCCGACCGGGCCGGAACCTTTCAGGCAATTACCAAGTTTCTACAAACCACCATGGGTTCATTGCTCCTCGGGCTGGGTGCCTGGTTGCTGCTGAAGAACGAGCTCAATGGCGGTGGCGGCATGATGATCGTGGCCTCCATCCTGGGTGGCCGCATGCTTGCGCCACTGGTGCAGATCGTGACGCAGTGGCGCAATGTGGTCGCAGTGCGCGATTCCTGGGGCCGCCTGAACCAACTGCTGTCGATGGTGCCGCCTCCAGTCAAGGCAATGCCGCTGCCCCAGCCCAGAGGGTTTCTGCACGCCGAGAGTGTGACGGCTGCGGCGCCCGGCAGCCCGGTGCCCATCCTCAAAGGTGTGGCCTTCGCCTTGAAGCCGGGCGAGGTGTTGGCTGTGGTCGGACCATCGGCTTCCGGCAAGACCACGCTCGCGCGGACACTGGTGGGCTTATGGCCTTCTAATGGCGGCAAGGTTCGCCTCGATGGCGCCGATGTGTACGCTTGGGACAAGGCGGAACTCGGGCCTTCCATGGGCTACCTGCCGCAGGATGTGGAGCTGTTCGACGGCACGATCGCTGAAAATATCGCCCGCTTCGGGGAACCCGAGCCCGCCAAGGTCCATGCCGCCGCGCAGGCTGTCGGTTTGCACGAATTCATCATGGAGCTGCCGCAGGGCTATGACAGTCCGGTTGGGCGTGAGGGCGCCATGCTGTCCGGCGGCCAACGCCAGCGTGTCGGATTGGCGCGGGCGATTTACGGCGATCCGGTGTTCGTGGTTCTCGACGAGCCCAACTCCAGCCTGGACGACGCGGGGGACCAGGCGTTGGCCGCCGCGGTGCTCGATCTCAAGGCGCGTGGCACCACGTTCGTCGTGATGACGCATCGCACCAGCATCCTGCCGGTGGTCGACAAGATGCTGGTCCTGCGGGACGGACAGGCGCAGGCCTTCGGGTCGCGCGATGAGGTGCTGGCGGCATTGAGCAAGGCGACGGCACAGGCACAACAGGGGGCCCAGCCGCGCGCCGCGGGTCAGGCCCAGGTGCCGGCAACGGCTTGA
The DNA here is from genome assembly GCA_035571795.1 of Ramlibacter sp. Classification (GTDB taxonomy): domain Bacteria; phylum Pseudomonadota; class Gammaproteobacteria; order Burkholderiales; family Burkholderiaceae_C; genus Ramlibacter. Next base: position 3,871 of record DATNBX010000018.1, on the reverse strand, counting down.
AATTCGAGACACCCATGAACAAGACCGGTTTTTTTCAACGCAGCGAGCTGGCAGGTGCCTTGTGGGCCTTCCGCTTCGAGTTCATGGTCGTCGGGCTGTTCAGCATGATCGTCAATGTGATGATGCTCGCGCCGACGATCTACATGTTGCAGGTCTTCGACCGAGTCCTGAGCAGCCGCAGCGAGCTCACCCTGCTCGCGTTGTCGCTGATCACGCTGTTCCTGTTCGGCGTCATGGCGATTTCTGAATGGACACGTTCCAGAATCCTCGTTCGCGCCGGGCTGCGCTTCGACAAGCAGCTGGGCACCCGGGTGTTCAATTCGAGCTTCGAGGCTTCGTTGAGCCAGTCGACGGTCAGCCCCAGCCGGGCATTTTCCGACCTCATCACGCTGCGGCAGTTCATCACGGGGCACGGCATCTTCGCCTTCTTCGACGCGCCATGGGCGCCGATCTATATCGCCGTGGTCTTCTTCCTGCACCCGCTGCTCGGTTGGCTGGCGCTCATCTTCGCAGTGTTCCAGGCGGCCCTGGCGTGGTTTGGTCATCGTCACGCCGTAGCACCGGCCCAAACCGCGGCCAAAGCGGGCGGCGACGTCCACGCGTATCTGCAAAGCAAATTGCGCAATGCGGAAGTCATCGAGTCGATGGGCATGCTGGACAGCCTGCGCAGGCGTTGGCGTGTCTGGCAGGGCGAGTACCTGTTGCACAGCGCCAATGCGCACCATGCCAGCAGCCGGGTCGTGGCCTGGAGCAAGTTCATTCGTTACACCCAGCAGTCCTTGTCCCTGGCAGCCGGGGCACTGCTGGTGATCGAGGGAGAGATGTCCGCCGGGGCCATGATCGCCACCAACGTGCTGATGTCTCGCGCCCTGGCGCCTATCGACCAGCTGGTGGGCGTGTGGAATGGCTTCATTGGCGCAAAGGCCGCCTTCCACCGGCTCGAGCAGTTGCTGGCCGACTACCCCGATCGCGATCCCAACCTGAGGCGTGTCGCGCCGCAGGGCGAGGTGATGTTGCGCCAGGTCATAGCCGATGCGCCCGGCCGCACGTCTCCCATCCTGAAGGAGGTGGGCTTTTCGACCCCTGCGGGAACCGTCACGGTCATCGTCGGTCCGTCGGGCTCCGGCAAGTCCACCTTGGCCCGCGTGATGATGGGCATCTGGCCGGATGTGTCCGGCGAGGTGCTGCTCGACGGCTTGCCGATCCAGGGCTGGGACCGCATGGAGTTGGGTCCGCACCTGGGCTATCTGCCGCAGGACATCGAGCTATTCGAAGGCTCGATCGGCGAGAACATCGCACGCTTCGGCGATCTCGATTCCGAAATGGTCATCGAAGCCGCTCGCAGCGCCGGCCTGCACGAGATGATTCTGCGTTTTCCCAAGGGGTACGACACGCCCATCGGCGAGGCCGGCAACCTGCTGTCCGGAGGGCAGCGCCAGCGTATTGGCCTGGCGCGCGCAATCTACGGCGATCCGGCGGTGCTGGTTCTGGACGAACCCAACTCGAACCTCGACGATGCTGGTGAGACGGCATTGATCAAGACCGTTTTGCAACTCAAGGCCAAAGGCAAGACCGTATTCCTGATCACACATCGCCCGAGCGCCGTCGCGGTCGCCGACCGGATCCTGATCCTGCAGGATGGCCGGATCATGGCCGACGGTCCGCGCGACGCGGTCCTGGCCAGCTTGCGTCCGCAGGCTGCACCCCAGCACGAACCGCCGACTCCTGCCGTCGGCGTAGCCCAGCCGGCTTGAACCCACGCGAATATTCCGCACGTCTATCGAATCGATCGAGTCCCATCATGGATAAACCTGAATTGCTGCAACGCCTCGCCTCCAGGCACTCGTTAGTGCCTTCTACCGACTTGGTCTACGAACCCGCCAAGCCCGCCCTCGACGATTCCTCGCGCGCCGCCCGTATCGGGCTGTGGGCGCTGGTGCTCGGATTGGGCGGCTTCATGCTGTGGGCAGCATTCGCGCCGCTCGACGAAGGCGTGCCCAGTCAGGGCCTGGTAGCGATCGACACCAAGCGAAAAGCCGTCCAGCACCCCGTTGGCGGCATCGTCAAGGAAGTTCTCGTGCGCGAGGGCGATCAGGTCAAGGAAGGCCAACTGCTGCTGAAATTGGACGACGCCGCGGCCCGGGCCAGCTACGAGGCGATCCGGCAGCACTACCTCAGCTTTCGTTCGATGGAAGGTCGGCTGACCGCGGAGCAGGCGGGCTTGAGCACGATCTCTTTCCACCCGGACTTGAGGAGCGCCAGTTCCGACCCGCTGATTCGCAGCCAGATGCTGACGCAGGAGCAATTGTTCCAATCTCGCAGGTCCTCGCTTCGCGCGGATTTGCAGGGCATGGAACAAAGCATCCAGGGCCAGCAGGCGCTGTTGCAAGCGTATGCAGGCATGCTGACCAACCGGCGCAATCAGGTCAGCCTCGTCAACGAGGAGCTGACGCAGACGCGTGAACTGGTCAAGGAAGGGTACGCGCCGCGCAACCGCCAGCTCGAACTCGAACGCATGGTTGCGGAATCGAATGCGTCGATCGCCGAACTGCTGGGTAACATCTCGCGTGGCCAGAGCGCCATCGGCGAACTGCGGCAGCGAGTGATCGGACGGCAGCAGGAATACCGCAAGGAGGTCGAAAGCCAGCTGGGTGACGTGACGCGCGAAGTGCAGTCCGACGAGGGCAAGTTCCGCGCCCTGACGGACGACCTGAATCGGATCGAAATCAAGTCGCCCGCATCCGGCCAGGTCGTGGGCCTGGCGGTCCAGACCGTGGGCGGCGTGGTCCAGGCGGGTCAAAAGCTGATGGACATCGTTCCACAAAACGAGGTGCTTCTGGTGGAGACAAAGGTCGCGCCGAACCTGATCGACCGCGTCCATGCCGGGCTGCCGGTTGACATCCGGTTCGCCTCCTTCTCCAACTCGCCGCAGCTGGTAGTGGACGGCAAGGTGGTTTCCATTTCGGGCGACTTGCTGACCGAACAGAATGGCTCCATGTACTACCTGTCCCGAGTCAGCGTGACTCCCGAGGGATACAAGAGGTTAGGCAAGCGCGTGTTGCAGCCGGGCATGCCGGTCGAAGTCATTTTCAAGACGGGTGAGCGTTCGATGCTGATGTACCTGCTGCACCCCCTGAGCAAGCGGCTGGCGGCCGCCATGAAGGAGGAATGATTTCCATGCGATCGATCTTGTCCGGTTTACACGCAGGCCGTCGGCCTGTCGCGGGTGCGGCGGCCCTGGCTTGCGCACTGGCAGTTGGCCCGCTGGCAGCATGGTCGCAGGCACCGGGGGCTTCGGTCTCAGCTTCCTCCGCCGTCCCAGCCGCGCCGCTGACCTTGTCGCAGGCCTACCAGGCCGCGCTCGAGCAGGATCCGGTCCTTCGCGCGGCGCGGTCCATCGCCGACGCCCGCCGCGAACGGCTGCCGCAGGCGCGGGCACAGCTGATGCCCAGTGCTTCCGCCAGCCTTTCGCGCAACAAGAACAACCTGACCAGCACCCAACCCGGGTTCCTCGGTGTTCCGGTGACAAGCGATCAGCACTATGTGAGCAGTAGCCGTGCGCTCACCATCCGCCAGCCCATATTCCGCCCCTTTCAATTTGCAGACCTGCGCCAGGCGGAGGCTCAGGTGGCCGACGCCGAGGCGGCGCTGGACAAGGAAATTCAAAACGTGGGCGTTCGCGTTGCCGGCGCGTACCTGGACGCATTGCTGGCAGAAGACCAGCTCGAGCTGGTGATGATCCAGAAGCGTGCCTACACGACACAACTGGATGCCGCGAAGAAGCGCCTTGCGGGCGGCGCCGGCGTGCGCACCGACATCGATGAGGCGCAGGCCAGGGTGGACTTGACCTTGGCCCAGGAGCTGGAAGCGC
>DATNBX010000017.1:0-6536 GCA_035571795.1 Ramlibacter sp. | reverse complement strand
CGTCGAAGGCGACGTTTCATAGGCGCCGCGCGCGATGAACTCCTTGACCTGCGGCGCGGCCAGGGCCTCGGTCACCAGCGCGTTGACCTTCGTCACGAGTTCGCTCGCCATGCCGGCCGGCCCGACGATCGCGATCCAGCTGGTCAGGTCCAGTCCGGGCAGGCCCTGCTCGCTGATGGTGGGCACGTCCGGAATCGCCGCATAGCGCTTGGGCGCTGCCACGCCGATCATGCGGATGCGGCCGCCGGCCGCGTTCTGGATGGCGGTGGGGGCGGCGTCGAAGTAGGCCTGCACCCCGCCTTCCAGCAGGTCGCGGGCGGCGTCGGCGGTGCCCTTGTACGGCACGTGAACCACGTCGATGCCGGCGGCCTTCGCGAACGCGGCTGCGTATACGTGCGAGGAAGTCCCGGTGCCGAACGAGGCGAAATTGAGTTTGTTCGGATTGGCCTTGGCCCACGCCACCAGGTCCTTGACGGAGCGGACCGGCAACGAGCTGTGGACGGTCAGCACCAGCGGCCCGCGGGTGGCCATCGAGATCGGTGTGAAGTCCTTGAACGGGTCGTAGGGAACGCTGGCCAATGTGTGCGGGTTCTGCGCCAGCTGCGAGGACGTCGCGTACAGCAGGGTGTAGCCGTCCGGCGCCGCGCGCATCACTTCCGAAGCGGCCAGCATCATGCTCGCGCCCGGCTTGTTGTCGACGATCACCTGGGTGCCGGCCAGCTCGGTCATCCGGCGCGCGATGGCGCGTGCCTGCCCGTCCAGGGAGCCGCCGGCCGCCAGGCCCACGACCAGGCGGATCGGCCGGCCCGGCTGCGGATAGGCAACCTGGGCAATGCAGATCATCGGAAGGATGGACAGGAACGCAAGGGCGGCAGCCCCGCGCCGCAAGGCCCGGCGGGCCAGCGTGATGCTCGACATGGTGTCTCCAGGAATTTCTTGCTGCTCGGGGATATTCTCGCGCTTCGCGCTTGCGGATATTGCACCGGCCATCCAAACTACGCAGCGCAGCTACTACCAGAGGAGACAGAGATGCAACGACCGAGCCGCCGACTGGCGCTCAAGGCATTGGCCGCCGGCGCCAGCCTGTTGGCTGTGCCGGAGCTTCATGCGCAGGCTTTTCCGGCCAAGCCGCTGCGCCTGGTCGTGGGCTTCGCGCCCGGCGGCGCGGCCGACGTGATGGCGCGCATCATCGCCAAGGGGCTGGGCGCGCAACTGGGCCAACAGGTGATCGTCGACAACAAGGCCGGCGCCGACGGCATCATCGCGGCCCAGGAAGTGATGCGCGCGCCGCCCGATGGCTACACCTTCCTGCTCGGCACCAACACGGCGATGGTGGCCGTGCCGTCGTTGCGGCCCAACCCGCCGTACGATCCCTTCAAGGCTTTCACGCCGCTCAGCTCCGCCGGGGAGTTCTCGATGTTCCTGGCGGTGTCGCCGGCCCTGCCCTCGCGCAACCTGAACGAGTTCCTGGACCACATCGCCGCCAACCCGGGCAAGTACAACTCGGCTTCCAGCAACAGCGCGGCCGAACTGGCCATGCTGCAGTTGCTCGGCACCCGCAACGCCAAGGTGGTCAACGTCCGCTACAAGGGCGACGTGCAGGCGATGACCGACCTGGTCAGCGGCCAGATCCAGATGATGTTTTCCACCGGCACGCTGACCCCGAATTTCGTGAAGGACGGCAAGATCAAGGCCCTGGTCACGCTGCTGCCCGCGCGCAGCCCGCTGCTGCCGGAGGTGCCGACGGCGAGTGAGCTGAAGATCGGCAAACTGACCATCACGCCCTGGGCCGGCTTCTTCGGTCCGGCCGGCTTGCCGGCCGACGTGGTGGACAAGCTCAGCGCCGAATTGCGCAACGCGCTGGCGCGCCCGGACGTGCGCGACCAGCTGGCCGCGCAGGGCTTTTCCAGCTACGGCATGACCCCAGGGGAATTCGCGGCGTTCTTCAAGAAGCAGTACGACGGCTTCGTCGCCACGGTGCGCGAGAACAACGTCAAGTTCGAATAACCGGCGCGATCCGGCCGCCCCGGCTTGAGCCGTCAGGCCGCCGTTCAGTGCTGGTGCCCGTGCGCTCCATGCACGTGGCGATGCGTGATCTCCTCGGCCGTCGCCGCCCGCACGCCCGCCACCTTGAGCACGAAGCGCAATTCCTTGCCCGCCAGGGGATGGTTGCCGTCCAGGAACACGGTGTCGCCCTTGATCTTCATGACGTGAAAGACATGCGGCTGGCCGTCGTCGGTGTGACCCTCGAGCTGGCCGCCGACCTTCACGCCCGGCGGAAACTCCTTCTTGGGGATCGTGCGCACCAGGGCCTCGTTGCGGGTGCCGAACGCGTCCTCGGGCTTGAGCTGAAGCGCCACCTCGTAGCCCGTCTCATGGCCGTCGAGCGCGGCCTCGATCTTGGGCAGCGTGTTTTCGTAGCCGCCGTGCAGGTACACCATCGGGTCGCGGCTGGCCTCGATCAGCTTGCCATTCGCCTCGGCGACCCTGTAGCGCAGCGTTACGACCGTGTCTTTTTCAATCTTCATGCTGCGATTCCAGCTCGAGGCGCCGCGGCAGGCATCGCCACGCCGCGGTTCGTTCTAGGCGTCTTCCTTGATGCGGTACTGCGATGCCAGCTGCGCCTGGATCGTGGGCGGCACCGGCTGGTAATGACTGAACTCGATCGTGTAGCGGCCCTGGCCGCCGGTCAGCGCATTCAGGCGCGACTGGTAGCTGGCCAGTTCCGAGAGCGGCGCCTGCGCCACCACGGCGAGCGCGCCGGTGGCCGAGGTGGTCCCGCTGACCTGGCCCCGGCGCGACGCCAGGTCGCCGGTGATGTCGCCGATGTTCTCTTCCGGCGCTGCGATTTCCACGTTGACGATCGGCTCCAGTACGCTGGGCCGCGCCGCCTGCACCGCCGCCTGCACCGCTTTCTTGCCGGCCTGGATGAAGGCGATTTCCTTGCTGTCCACCGTGTGGTGCTTGCCGTCGTACACGATCACCCGCAGGTCCACCACCGGATAGCCCGCGACCACGCCCGACTCCAGCGCCAGCCGCACGCCTTTCTCGACCGCCGGCATGAAGTTGTACGGGATCGCCCCGCCCTTGACCTGGTCGACGAACTCGAAGCCGGCCCCGCGCGGCAGCGGTTCCACCCGCAGGAACACCTCGCCGAACTGGCCGGCGCCGCCGGTCTGCTTCTTGTGGCGGTGGTGGCCCTCGGCCGGCGCCGTGATGGTTTCGCGATAGGCGATGCGCGGCGGCCGCGTGTTGACCTCGCAGCGGTGCACGTCGGTCAGCCGGTCCAGCAAGGTGCGGAGGTGCAGCTCGCCCAGCCCGTAGACGACGCTCTCATTCGTGACCGCGACGTGCTCCAGCCGCAGGCACGGGTCTTCGCTCACGAGCTTTTGCAGGATGTCGTGCAGCCGCTGCTCATCGCCGCGGCGCTTCGGCTCGATCGCCAGGCCGTGGACCGGGATCGGGAAGTCCAGCGGCTTCAGGTGGATGTGGTCGTCCTCGGGCGAATCATGCAGCACGGCGTCGAAGTGCAGTTCCTCGACTTTCGAGATCGCGCAGATGTCGCCGGGAAAGGCGCGCTGGACGTCGGCGAACTCCTTGCCCTGCAAGGCGAACAGGTGGCCGACCTTGAACGGGCGGCGGTTGTCGCCGACGTAGAGCTGGGCGCCCACATTGAGCGTGCCCTGGTGCACGCGCAACACGCCCATCTTGCCGACATAAGGGTCCTGCGTGATCTTGAACACATGGGCGATCACGTGGCGGCTCGGGTCCGGCTCGGCGCTCAGTGGAGTCGCTTCGGCGCCTTCGCCCAGCAGGAATGCCGGTGGATTGGCCTCGGTCGGGTCCGGCAGCAGGCGGGCGATCACGTCGAGCAATTCCGGCACGCCGGCGCCGGTGCGCGCCGACACGAAACAGATCGGGATCAGATGGCCTTCGCGCAGTGCCTGCTCCAGCGGCGCGTGCAGCTCCTGCGGATCCACGTCGCCGTCGTTGAGGTAGCGCTCGACAAAGGCTGCGTCCACCTCAACCACCTGTTCGACCAGCGCCCGGTGCGCCTGCTCCACGGATGAAAAGTCGGTGGGGGGGCTGCTCTGCGCCATGTTGTAGAAGCAGTCCACCACCTTCGCGCCCTTTTCGGCCGGCAAATTCACCGGCAGGCATTCACGCCCCCAGGCGGCCTGGATCTGCGCCACCAGCGCCTCCAGGTTGACGTCCTGCGCGTCGATCTTGTTCACGATGATCAGCCGGTCGCGCTCGCGCTGGGCCGCCCACTGAATCATGCGGCTGGCCATCGGCTCGATCCCGGTGGTGGCGCTGATCACCACGGCCGCCGTTTCCACCGCTTCCAGCGCCGGCAGCGACTGGCCGAGGAAGTCGGGTGCGCCGGGCGTGTCGATCACGTGGGCATGGACACCGCGGTGGCGAAAATGGACCAGCGAGGAATTGAGCGAGCGCTGGGCGCGCTTTTCCAGCGGATCGTTGTCACTGACGGTGGTGCCGCGTTCGACGCTGCCGGGTGCGCCGATGGCGCCGGCCTTCCACAGCAGAGCCTCCGCCAAGCTGGTCTTGCCCGAAGTCGCCGGCCCCACCAGGGCCAGCGTGCGAAGCGCTGCGATATCAGCAGAGGTCGGCATATCTCATGCCTCCCGACGGGCCGCGTGGGCGGCATGGGCCGCCCGAAGCGGCAAAGAACGGATGTGAACCTGGGGGCGCATGACCTCTCCTCATTGCAGAAAGAAAGCGCATGTTAAGCCAGTTGGCGCAGGGGCTACTCGACCGCGCCCGGGCCGGTGTGTCGGCGTCCTTACAACCGCAGGCCGCCGTCCGAATCGCAGGCTGGTTCGCGTCCTACATCACGTAAGCGCTCGCTTGCTATTCTGCCCCGATGGAACCGGACAAAGACAAGGGGAAAAGGCGAAAAGCTGCTCGAGCGGAATTCGAGGTCGACTACTCCAGCCGGCATTCGGGGCGCTCGCTGCGCAAGCTGCTGCAGCAGCGCCTGGCCAATATAGGCGACAGCAACATCGATGCGGCCAGCCATGCCGAGGAACCGTCGCCGGATCGCGTTGGGCCGACACCGCGCGAGGACCGTGCCGGCTGAGCCGGGGACTGATAACAGTGTTAACAGGCCCTAGCCGGCGGCAGGCGGCCACCGGTCGTACAGCAATACGTCCACTGGCTCGCCCCAGAGCGTGACCGACGCCGGTGTGCCCGTGTGCGGCCGGTTCGCGTGGGGGCCGCGCACATAGCCCAACGCGACGCACGCGCCCGCCAAAGGGCTGTAACCGGCGGAAGAAATCTCCCCGACCGGCGCGCCATCGAGCACGATCGACTCGCCGCCCCAGGCATAGGCCGAGGGCGAGCGCACCACCGCACTGACCAATTTCTTGCGCAGCGGCTGGCCCCGGCCCGCCCGCAGCGCGGCCTGGCCGATGAAGGCGGTGGGTTTGTCGGGCCTGACGCTGAATGCAAGGCCCGCTTCCCATGGCGTTTCGTCCGGGCCGAGCTCCGCGCCCCAGGCCCGCCGGCCCTGCTCGATGCGCAGCGCGTCCAGCGCGTAGTAACCGGCATCCACCACGCTGCGAGGCCGGTCCGCCGCGCCGCTGCGGCCCAGGTCCTGCCCCGCCTCCATCAGCGCGAGATAGACGTGGCGCGTCATTTCGATCGGCACGTACAGCTCGAAGCCTGGCCCGCCGACATAGCTCATCCGCGCGGCGCGTACGCGGGCGAAGCCGACGTCGATCTCGCGCGTCCAGGAAAACTTCAGCGTCTGCGGCGAAAGATCGTCCGGGCTGACGCGAGCCAGCAGCGCGCCTGCGAGCGGTCCCATCACGGACAGGACGCTGTACATCGCGGAGACATCGGTCAGCGCCACGTGTTCATCCGCCATGATGTGACGGCCGATCCAGTCGGCGTCGCGGGTGGCCTGGCCCGAGCCGGTGACGACCAGGAAGCGGTCGGCCGCCTGCCGCGTCACCGTCAGGTCGCTCTCGATGCCGCCGCGCTCGTTGAGCATCGGCGTGTAGACCATCTTGCCCACCGGCACGTCCATCTCGTTGGCGCACAGGCGCTGCAACAGGGCGAGGGCGTCGCGTCCCTGCAGCAGCAGCTTCGCAAACGAGGTCTGGTCGTACACGGCTACGCCCTCGCGCGTGGCCCTCTGCTCCTCGATCATCCAGGGCAGCCAGCCGGGAATTCCGAGCGTGTGTTCGGGGGGCGGTTGGTATTCCTCCTCCCCCCGCCGGGGGGAGGCAGCAAGAGGCGGCCGGAAATAATTCGCCCGCTCCCAGCCATTCTTATTGCCAAACTCGGCGCCTTTCGCCGCCAGCAGGTCGTACAGCGGCGAGGTGCGCAGCGGCCGCGCCGTCACCAGTTCCTGGCGCGGCCAGCGCATCGCGTAGTGCAGGCCGAGCGTCTCGCCGGTGCGCTCGGCCAGCGCCTTGCGGTTGCCGGTGAACGAGCCGAAACGGCGGACGTCCACGTCCCACAGATCGGTGCTGGGTTCGCCGCCGGCGATCCACTCGGCCATCAGGCGT
>DATNBX010000016.1:0-3711 GCA_035571795.1 Ramlibacter sp. | reverse complement strand
AAACGCCCCCGGTGCCCTACACGCCGGGGTGGGACCTGGTTGGCGAGGTAGATCGGCTCGGCAACGGTGTCTCCGGAATCGAACCGGGCCAGATCGTTGCCGCGATGCCCATACACGGCGCGTACGCGGAGTTCGTCTGCCCGCCGCAGCGCGAGTTGGTTCCGGTGCCGCCCGGGTTGGACCCCGCCGAGGCCGTCAGCCTCATCCTGAACTACATCACGGCGTATCAGATGCTGCATCATTCCGCCAAGGTCAAACCGGGCCAGCGCGTGTTGTTTCACGGTGCGTCGGGCGGGGTCGGCACGGCACTCCTGCAGCTGGGGCGCCTTGCCGGGCTGGAGATGTACGGTACCTGCTCACCGCGAGGGGCGCCGGCTGTTTCCGAGCTGGGCGGAGTCCCGATCGACTACCGGGATCAGGACTTCGTGAAGGGAGTTCACCGCCTCACGAGCGAGGGCGTGGACGCCGTCTTCGACCCCATCGGTGGCGCCCACCTCTGGCATTCCCGCAAGGCGCTCCGTCGGGGCGGGAGGGTGGTGGGTTATGGCAATACAACCTCGCTGCGTGGGGAGGGACTAGGTTCGGGGCGTACAGGCCGTCGTAATCGCCTTCATGGAATCCCGATCTACGCGTTGTACATCGCCGGCGGCTGGCTTCTCCCGGGCCGGAAACGGATCGTCCCCTACAGCATCCAGACGCTCAAACGGTTGAAGCCGGCTTTGTTCCGGCAGGATCTGATCGCTCTGCTCGACCTCCTTCAACAGCAAAAGATCAAGCCGCTCGTCGCACAGCGCTTTCCTCTTGCCGAGGCAACACGAGCGCAGGAATTGCTCGGGAAGGGCGGTGTGATAGGCAAGATCGTGCTTGTGCGCAACGGGTAGGCCGTTCGAATAGGGCTGGCAAACTCATGGTGCTCGGTATGTGCCGCAGCTGGCGCGGAGGTAGTCGATGATTGTTGATCTCTCGCATGTCTTCCACGACGGGATGCCCGGCGTCCTCTTCAAGAGCGAAACCGGCGAAACGGTTGAGCTCACGGCACACATTCGGCCGTACATGACCCATGCGCAGTCGTGGCGCCGCTACGACGGCAAGGCTTCGTTCGAGATCTCTGACGTGGCGTTCCAAAGCTCGGTTGGCACGAAGATGGATGCTCCCCGCCACCGGTTCGAAGGCGCGGACGATGTCGCCTCGATCGAACTTAGCCGCCTGGTGCTCGACGGCGTCGTCATCGATGCCCGCCACGCGCGGCCCGCACAGCAGGTAGGTTGGACGGACCTGCAGTTTCCCACGCACCTCGCGGGTCGTGCGGTGCTGGTGAATTTCGGCTGGGATCGTCATTGGGGAACGGAGACATACCGATCACATCCCTATGTCTCACGCGAGGTGGTGACCAAGCTTTGCGAGGCGGGGATCGCCTTGTTCGGCGTGGACTGCTCGAACGTCGACTCGACACAGGACGCGGAACGTCCGGCGCATACCTGGTTCCTGAGACAAGGAATTCTGATCGTGGAGAACCTCACCGGACTGGCTCGTCTCCACGGCCAGTCATTCCGCTTTTTTTCCATACCGCTGAAGGCACGAGACGCGGCAGCTTTTCCGGTACGTGCCTTCGCAGAAGTGCGTGAACAGACGGCCGCCTGACCCCTCCAAGCCATGGCGTCCCGCGACCCACCGCCCCGTGCCGTGCCGTTATGGCCCCTTCCGCTCGTCGCCGGATTGTTGCCGGCGGTAGCGGCGCTTCTGGCCCTGGCCCTCTATGCAGGTGAGGGTGGATCATCCTGCAACCCCTTCATTGGTGACTGTGCATCGATCAGTCGAATGGCGCGGCATGGGCTGGCGAGTCATCTGTTTCGCGCCCTGGTGCTGCCCGGCGCCGTACTGCAGGCGCTCACATGGCTCACCGCGGCGCACGTCTTTGCCGCCGCCGGACTCACGCGACACGATGCGTTCCTGCTGGCGCTCCTTGGTATTTGCGCCGGCGTGTCGCTTGTGGTGTACGGCAGCTTTCTCGGCGCCGACGGCGAAGCCTATCGCTGGCTGCGCCGCTGGGGCACCTTGATCTACTTTGGCGGCACCTACCTTGCCATGCTGATCTTCGCGCGGGCATCGCAACGTCTGCACGCGGCGCACCGGCTTGTCCTGCCGCGCAGCCACGGCCGCGTGATGCTGGCGTTACTGGCCTTCATCGCCGCGATCAGCCTTTTCCATGTGTTTGCGCCGATGGTGTCCGCCGATCTGAAAGACCGCATCGAGAACTACACGGAGTGGTGGGGCTCGCTTGCATTGACCCTGAACTTCGTGACGATGGCATCGCTGTGGCGGCGCTGGGGGCTGGTCGCCAGCGTGACGCAACGGACTGGAGGAGCTTCATGAAACCAGGATCGTTCCCTCGCTGGCTATCCAGGCTTGGCGCGGCCGCCTTGTTCGCCTTGCTCATTTCGGGCGCAGCGTCTGCTGCCGATGTTCAGGTCATGATCTCGGCCGGCTTTTATGGGGTCTATGCCGAGCTCGGCCCGGCTTTCGAGCGTGCCAGCGGCCACCGCCTGGTCACGACACGGGGGCCATCGATGGGCGACTCCCCGGAGGCGATTCCAGCCCGCCTCGCGCGCGGCGAGACCGCAGATGTCGTCATCCTGGATGGAGCGGCTGCCGATGAGCTCGGCCGGCGAGGATTGGTGCGCGCCGACAGCAAGGTCGAGCTCGCCCGCTCCCTGGTCGGCATGGTGGTGCGCGCCGGGGCCGCCAAGCCGGACATCGGCACCGTCGACGCATTCCGCGCCACGCTGCTCGCCGCGAAATCCATCGCGTACTCGGATAGCGGCAGCGGCACTTACCTGTCGAACACGCTCTTCCCGAAGCTTGGCGTCGCGGACCAATTGGCGGGGAAGAGTCGAAAGGTGCGCGGGCCGCCGTCGGGCGAGCCGGTGGCCGCGGTCGTTGCGCGTGGCGAGGCGGAGATCGGCTTCCAGCAGGTGAGCGAGCTGATACACGTTCCTGGGATTGCCTTCGTCGGTGCGATTCCGGCCGAGCTGCAGCCGGGATTCGCTTTCGCGGGAGCGCTCACCAGCACGGTCCGGCAACCGGAGGCGGCCAGCGCACTGATCCGCTTCCTCGCGTCGCCCGAGGCGGCGCCGATGATCTTGAAGGCCGGGCTGACGCCACCCTCGGCACGGTAGCATCTGATAGCCTCGCAGAAATGAACCATCCGCTGCAATGCCGGGGCGGCACGATCAAGGGCTATGTGGTCCGTCCAGGCATGGCGCAACGCATGGTGTGCTACTGCAAAGACTGCCAGGCGTTCGCGCACTTCCTCAAGAGCGCCGACACGGTACTCGACGAACATGGAGGCACCGCAATAGTCGCTACTGTCCCCAAGCAGGTTGTCTTCAGCGAAGGCCTTGAAGCGCTGGCCTGCATGTCTTTGTCCGATCACGGCCTGCTGCGTTGGTATGCGAGTTGTTGTAATACGCCGATCGGAAACACGCCGCGCGACTTCAAGACGCCATACGTGGGTTTGATCGAGAAATGTCTCAAGAGCAACTCGCCGTCGCTGGAGGAGTCATTTGGCCCGGTGCGCATGGTGTTCAACACAAAGTCCGCCAGGGGCCGCGTGAAGTCGAAGCCACTGGGCAATCTGGTGGCCCTGCTCGGGCTCATGCGGTCGGTGATCGGCGCGCGCCTGAGCGGCGCCTACAAACGCAACCCGTTCTT
>DATNBX010000015.1:0-14672 GCA_035571795.1 Ramlibacter sp. | reverse complement strand
GTGGTGCCGGCAGACCCGATGCCGATCGCATCCATCAGGATCAGTTGCAGCCCGGGGTAGGAGCCGTAGATCTCGAACAAGTCGATGTCCGCGACGCCGACCCCTGCTCTTTCGAGCGCCTGCTGCGCTACCGGCCGCGCGAAGTCGACCATCCGGCCCGGGTCGCCCCACTTGGCGTGCACGATGCTGCGATGGCTGTAGTCGGACGCCTCGCCGGCGAAGTAGACGGGCTTTTGCGAGGCCTGCGCCAGCTCGGCGCGCGTCATCACGAACGCGCTGCCGCCGTCGGCCAGCACGTTGCACATCAGTGCGGTGAGCGGCCACGCGACGACGCGCGAGGCCAGCACTTCTTCGACCGTCACCGGCTTGTCCCGGAACATCGCGTTGGGCTGCAAGTTGGCCCAGCGGCGATTGGCGACGCACATTGCGGCAACCTGCTCGATCGTGGTTCCGGTGGCGTTCATGTAGCCCTGCGTGACCATCGCGGAGAGCGCGTTGTAGGTCATGCCATAAGGCACCTCCCACTCGGCGTCGGCCCCGGCGACGGCGAAGAACGTCGCTTGCTGGTTCGGCGTGAACTGCGAGAAGCGCTGCGCGTGCAGCACCAGCACGTAGTCGACACCGCCTTCCCCCAGCATGCCTTCGGCCGTCTTGCGGGTGGACCAGCTGGAAGCGCCGCCCGAGATGGTCGTCGCGACCGCCCGGCAATTCGTCGCCCCGATCGCCTCCGGCAGCCGGCCGAAGAACATCTCGGTGTTGTAGTCGCTGCCCATGATGTGGGCGGCGGTGACGACACCGCCGATCTGTTTCATCGAGATGCCGGCGTCGCGCACAGCGTCGCGCGCGACGGTGTAAGCGATCTCGAACTCGTTGCGTTGCGGGTAGTGCCCGCAAGGCACCTCCGCGGTTCCTATGATGGCGAACTCGGGCCTGGGCATTTCAGTCCATTCGTTTCTGGTTGGGGTGGATGAGGGGGGTGGGCGCTAGCGGATCTGGCGCTGCACGCCGCCCCAGAAATCGTTGCGCACGTCCTTGCGCAGCAGCTTGCCGACCTGGCTCTTCGGCAGCATGTCGCGGAACTCGATTCGCTTCGGGCACTTGTAGTTGGCGAGCTTGTCGCGGCAGAAGGCGAGCAGGTCCCGTTCGGTGACTTCCGCGCCCTTGCGCAGCACCACTGCGGCCTGCACGCGCTCGCCCCACTTATCGTCGGGCGCCGAGGCCACGATGCACTCCTGCACGGCCGGATGCGTGTACAGCACGGCCTCGATCTCCGTGGGATACACGTTCTCGCCGCCGGTGACGATCATGTCGGCCTTACGGTCCAGCAGGAAGATGTAGCCCTCGTCGTCCATCGTGCCGATGTCGCCGGTGTGCAGCCAGCCGCCGCGCAGGCGCTCGCGCGTCAGGTTCTCATTGTTCCAGTAGCCCTTCATCACGTTGGCGCCGCGCACCAGCACCTCGCCCGGCTGGCCGCGCGGCACCTCGTTGCCGTCCGCGTCGCCGATCCGGACCTCCGACAGCGGCAGTTCGCGGCCGGCACTTAGCAGCAGCTTCGCGCGCGGCCCTTCGATTACGTGGTCCCGCGCGGAAAGGAAGCTGACGCTGGGTGCCGCCTCGGTCAGCCCGTATCCTTGCGTGAAGATCGGCCCGAACCGCTTGATGCACCGCCGCAGCACCTCCTCCGGGAACGGGCTGCCGCCGTACGACAGCATGCGCAACGAGCTGAGGTCATAGTTGTCCAGCTCGGGCGACGACACGATCCAGTTATAAAGCGTCGGCACTGCATTCATGTTGGTGCAGCGTTCGCGCTGGATCGTGGCCAGGAGGTCGGCGATGTCAGCCCGTGCGCGCACCACCACGCGCGCACCGACCATCAGATGGCAAAGCACCTGCCAGATGGCCACGTGGAACATGGGCAGCACCATCAGCGTGGTGTCGTCCTCCGTGTACTTCAGCTCCATGGCGATGCTCGCCGTGGAGGTGATCAGGTTGCGATGCGTGAGCATCACACCCTTGGGAAGCCCGGTCGTGCCGCCGGTGTAGATCAGCGCGGCGAGATCGTTCTCGCTCACCGTCACTGCGAGCGGCGGCGCATCCGCACCCTCTTTGATCAGCTGCTCATGCGTTGCCACCGCGCCGCTGGCCGAGCCGATCGCGAACAGTGGTCGTCCGGCACAGCCCGCTTCGCGCACCGACTGCGCGAGCTCCCAGCTGACGTCGTCGGCGAACAGCGCCGCCGATCCCGAATCCTCCAGCATGAACGACAGTTCGCGGGGCGTTAGCCGGAAGTTCAGCGGCGTGAACACGAGCCCCGCGTGCGCCGCCGCGAACATCAGGTCCATGAAACGATGCGAGTTCTCGGCAACCACGGCCAGCCGGTCGCCCGGCTTCAGGCCGCGGGCGAGCAGCGCTCGCGCCAGCTTGACGGTGCGGTCGTGGAACTGCGCGTACGTCAGCCGCACGTCCTCGAATACCAGCGCCTCGTGCTGCCCGCCGAGCTTCGCGCGTTTGGCGGTGATGTCTCCTAGCGTGAACATTGGTCGCTCCTGTTGCTGTCCTCGTCTGGCTGCATTCTGGTTGGAAAACGTCTACTTGTCAAACGTTTAGTAAGTGATATTTATCATGGAAAACCCTGACAATTTAGGAGTTGTTCACCGGTACTTGCTGACGAACTGCTTGTCACTTGTTAAGCTATCAATATGACGAATCGCAAAGACAAGCCGAAGGACGCGAACCCCGACATGCGGGGCACGCTGCTGGACTTGGCCAAGGACCTCTTCGCCCGCCGCGGGTACATCGGCGCGTCGCTGCGCGACCTGGCGGAGGTGGCCGGTGTCACGGCGGCAGCGGTCTACTACCACTTCGCGAAAAAGGAGGACCTGCTGCGCGAGATCATCTTCGACGGCCTTCAGGAGCTTTCGGAGAAGGTCGTGGGTGCGCTGGCCGGCGAAGGCGCGCCCGAGCAGCGGCTCGAGGCGCTGGTGCGCGCGCATTTGCGCTACAACGTGGAGTACCCGCGCGAGTCGCGCATCATCATCGAGGAGTCGCGCTTCCTCAACGAGGTCGACCTGGCCGCCACGCGCGAAAAGCAGATGGCGGTCCTCAACGCCTATCGCGCGTGCATCCGGCAGATCATGGCGTCAGGCCGGCTCGGCGAAGTCGACCCGAGCCTGGTCACCTTCGGCATCACCTCGGTGATCGGCGGCTGGTACCGGTGGTATCGCGAGGACGGGCCGGTGCCGAAGGAGCAGGCGTTCGAGTACATGGTCGGCTTTGCGCTGGCCGGCGCGCTGCGCGGCGCGCCGGCGCAGGCGCCGGCCTGATTGACGGCGTCCGAGCAGGTCGGGCCGCTTGTGCAGCGCTCAGCGGCGCGGCCAACTGCAGTCAGCGGGCAAGTTCAGAACCGCCACGCATAGCGCGCCTGGACGAAGTTCTGCCCGGGATTGGGCGACTTGATGCTGGCGTTCGAGAAGTGCTCCACCCGCAGCGTGATCTCGTGCGCGTCGCGCTCGCCGAAGCGGCGCCCTACGCCCGCGCGGTCGCCGAAGTTGAACGCCGTCGAGAACCGCTTGTCGCCGTTGGTGTATAGCGGCGAGATGGTGTTCGCGCCGATGCCGCCCTCGACAAACCAGCCCGACCCCATCGCACGGGGATGGAAGCGCAGCATGGGCGTCACGCCGAACTGGGTGAACGTACGGTCGTCGGCCACGCCGGACGTGCGCCATTGGCCGAGGTCGGCTTCGATGTAGGCGGTGAATGTGCCGCTCGGGTAATGCGCGCGCCAGTTGGTGTCCCAGATCAGGCCCGCTGCCGCGGATTGCACATGTTTGCCGCCGCCGGCCTGCAGCAGCAGCCCGTCGGGGTGCCACCACGGCGTGTCCGCGTCGCGCGCGATAGCGGCGTACGGGAGCAGCGCCGCCGCGATGGCGCCGGCTGCCAGGATCTTTTGCAAGGCGTTCTTCATGCTGCCCTTTCCCTTTCCAGGTCATTGATCCTTCGCACGATCTCCGGCACGTCGGGATGAAGCGGATCGATCTGGCGCATGGCCAACCGGTAGTAGGCGAGCACGATGAGCACAAAAAGCGGTCGCAATCCCATGATTCGTTGTTGTTCGAGCTAAGGTGCCCCCAGCTTAGGTTTCGCGCGGTGCCGCGTCGTCAGGGAACGGTCGACGTTCGGTCGCAGTCGCGTCGCGATCCCATATCGCGGGACCGGCGCGCCGCCTCCACGAATCGCCGGCAGTCGATGGGTAAGATGCCGATGTGTCGTCACGCAAACCACGCATCGGACTCGCCCTCGGTGGCGGCGCCGCCCGCGGCTGGGCGCATATCGGCGTGATCCGCGCGCTGGCACGCGAAGGCATCGCGCCGGAAGTCGTCTGCGGCACGTCGATCGGTGCGCTGGTCGGCGCGGCTTACGCCGCTGGCGAGATCGAGCGCCTGGACCAATGGGTGCAACAGCTGGACTGGGCCGGCGTCATGAGCCTGATGGACTGGCGCATCAACGGCGGGCTCATGAAGGGTACGAAGCTCGTGGACTTCTTCCGCGCAAAGTTCGAGGACCGCGGCATCGAGCGCCTGCTACGCCCCTTCGGCTGCGTGGCGACGGAGCTCACGACGGGCCGTGAGGTCTGGCTGCGCGAGGGCTCGGTCATCGATGCGGTGAGGGCGTCGTTGGCCCTGCCCGGGCTGTTCACGCCCGTCGTTCACGATGGGCGGCTGCTGGTCGATGGCGGCCTGGTCAACCCGGTGCCGGTGTCACTGTGCCGCGCTCTCGGCGCCGACCTCGTGATCGCGGTGGACCTGGGCTGGGACTTGATCGGGCGGCGGGCGAAGCCGCCCGAACTGGAGGGCGTCGAACCCGGCGCCGCGCGCAACGCACTGATCGACGCGGTCTTCGGGCGCTTCCGCCAGCGCTCGCTGGATCCCGCCGAATCGCCGTCGCTGACCGACGTGGTCCTCACCAGCCTGAACATCATGCAAGTGCGTATCGCGCAAAGCCGGTTGGCGGGTGAACCCCCGGACGTCCTCATCCGGCCGCACCTCGCCGGAATTGTGGCCATGGACTTTCATCGCGGTGCGGTCGCAGCCGCCGAAGGCGAGCGGGCCGCAGCCGGCGGAATCGAGCAACTGCGCACGCTGCTGGCCTGATCGTTCGCGCAGCAAGCTTGCGCTCTTTGTCATTGGTGTGCTGCGCGGTCGAGGTCGGGTGCTTCCGGTATCCGCTTCTTGATTTTCGATATCGTGTGGACCTTCACCTGACGCGCCCACGGCCCATCGACAGTGCGCAGATTCCTGGCCACGAGATGCCCCAGGCCAAGCTCGTCACTGAGCTGCGGAATCGCCGTCTCGACATCGAGCGCGAGGTTGGTGACAAGAACGTCGCCGCCATGGAAGGCGAGGCTGTTCGACCAGAGAAAGCCGATGGGCGCCCCGTTGCGATCGATGCCGCCGAAATCGCCGAGCTTGGCAATGACCCGGCCCTGCGTGGGCTCGAGCACGAGAATCTCGTTGGACTGGTTGCACGCGATCCAGAGGTTGTCGTGCTCGTCGATGATCAGACCGTCGGGTCCGCCGCCGATCCGGTTGGCGAAGACTTCAGGCGTGCCGGGCTCCAGCGTCGGGCCGGTCAACGGTATCCTGACAACGATGTCGGTCGACGTATTGGCGACGAACAATGCCGTCCTGTTGTTGTTGAACGCCAAACCATTGGCGCCGATGGTCGGTGGTATGCGCGTCGGCTTCAGCAGGTGGCTGCTGACCCATGCCGAGGCCTCGCCGCCGTCGGGTCCGGCTTTCCAGATGATGCCCTGGTGGGCGTCTGTCACGTAGACATTTCCGGCAGGGTCGAACGTCATGCCGTCGAGCCCAGCGTTCTTGCCAGGGACCGTCATGAACACGGACGAGGCCCCCGTTTTGGGATCGACGGCCAGGACCTTCGCGCCCTTGTAGTCGACGACAAGCAACTGACCCGTCCGGGGATGGAAGCCGAGGTCAAGCAACAATCTGCTCGAGCCCTTGATCCCGACGGTGCGCAGGTGCTTGCCCTGCGGATCGAACACAAGAAGCGTTCCCTCGCTCGTCCTGGATTTGTTCGCCGCCACCGTGACGACGTAGACGTTGCCCGCGCGGTCCACGGCAATCCCCTCGGGGTGCGCCTCGCCCGCGGGCAGCGTGGCGAAGGTCTCGACCTTGCCGCGCTCCCAGGCAGTTGCGGCAGGGGTCGCTGCGAGCAAGGTGAGCGATGCCAGCAGCGGCAGGATCCAGTTGCGCCTGGTACTTTGCATGTTCGTTTCTCCGGGGTCTGTGTGGACGTGTGGGTGAGAGTTGGATCGCGAAGGCGCGATCCGGTTACGGCCTGATCGTGTGTAACAGGCCTAATACGACTTGGGCAGGCCGAGCGCCTGCTCGGCGACGTAGCACAGCGCGAGCTCCTGCGTGACCGGCGCGATCAGCGGCAGCACGCTCTCGCGCAGGCCGCGCTCGACGTGGTATTCCTTCGCATAGCCGAAGCCGCCATGCGTGCGCACCGCGCGCAGGGCTGTCTCGTAGCCGGCCTCGGCCGCGAGGTACTTGGCGGCCGTCGCCTCCACGCCGCAGGGCCTGCCCGCGTCGTACAGCGCCGCCGCCTTCCACATCATCAGCTCGGCGGCCTGCAGCCGCATCCAGCATTCGGCCAGCGGATGCTGGATGGCCTGGTTCTGGCCGATCGGCCGCCCGAACACGATGCGCTCCTTCGCATACTCGCTGGCGCGCATCAGCGCCGTTTCGCCGGCACCCAGGGCGGAAGCGGCCACCAGGATGCGCTCCGGATTCAGCCCGTGCAGCAGGTACCGGAAACCCTGGCCTTCTTCCCCGATGCGGTCTTGCACGGGAATTTCCAGCCCGTCGATGAACAGCTCGTTGGAGTCGACCGCCTTGCGCGCCATCTTCTCGATCTCGCTGATGCGCACGCGCGAGCGGTCGAGGTTGGTGTAGAACAGCGTCACGCCGTCCATGGGCCGCTGGCAGTCCTCGATGCGCGTGGTGCGCGCCACCAGCAGGATCTTATTGGCGTGCTGCGCGGTGGACGTCCAGACCTTCTGGCCGTTGACGACATACCGGTCGCCGGCGCGGCGGGCGAAGGTCCTGATGCGCGTGGTGTCGGAGCCGACATTGGGCTCGGTCACGCCAAAGCAGGCGCGATCCGTGCCGTCGATGAGGGGCCGCAACATCCGCCGCTTCTGCTCCTCGGTGCCGAACACCGCCACCGGCTGCGGCCCGAACAGGTTCAGGTGCACCGACGACACCGCGGCCGAACCGAGCCTGCCGATGGTGCGCATCACCATCGCCGCCGCGCCGATGCCGAGCCCGGCGCCGCCGACTTCCTTCGGCATGGTCACGCCGAACCAGCCGCCGCGGGCCACGGCCTGGCAGAACTCCTCGGGCCAGCGTCCGTCGCGGTCGCGCGCCAGCCAGTAGTCGTCGCCGAAGTCGGCGCAGAGGGCTTCGACCGCGTCGCGGATCGCGAGCTGGTCATCGGTGAAATCGAAATTCATGACGTTGCCGATCGCAGGCGCAGCAGGTCGACGCTGCGCTCGCGCAGCAAGGCTGACCCGCTCGCCAACCCGCGTTGCGCGCATTCGCCGAGATACCCGGCGTCGCGACGCATGCGCGTCAGGACGACGCGCCATCCCAGTCCGGCCATCAACCACTTGAAGTCGACCATTGCGAGCAGGCCATCATCGGCTCGAGATGGGGGGGCGAGATCGAAGTTCATGCCTGAACCTCCTGCAGCAGCGAGGCGGGAACCTCGACCGGCAGCTCCAGCAGCATCTGCGCCATGCCTTTGCCAAGCGCGTCGTTGCGCAGCGACGCCATGCCGCCGCCGCCCAGCGCGCGCTCGCACACGAAGTTGACGGCATGGATGCCGGGCAGGTCGTGGCGCACGACCGATCCGAGCACGAGATGGCCGAGGTACGCCTTCACCCGCTCAGGCGTCGCCTGTTCCTTGAGCACGGGCAGCAGGGCCGGGCGGCGCGCGATCAGGCCGATGTTGGACGTGTCGCCCTTGTCGCCGCTGCGCGCGAAGGCGATTCGCACCAGCGGCACCGAGGTGCGGGGGCCGGCGGGCACGACGCCCGCCGAGGGTTCGAGCGGTTCGGGTGCGACCTGCGGCCCGGCCAGCGGCAAGGCCACCGCCGACGTGGCGCCGTCGATGGTGACTGCAGGCGTAACCTGCTCCTTGGGAACGAGCCAGGCCACCTGCCGCAGCACCGGCGACACCGAGGGACGGCCGCCCGCACCGGTGGTGCCCGGCGACCACGACGTGCCGGGCGCGGCGAACTCGCGGCTGAACATCTCCAGCCCGCGCTTGTCGGCGTGCGTGACCGTCAGGCGCAGCACCGCTTCGCGCGTGGCCAACGGCCGCGCATGCGGGCCATAGGCGGACTCGGTGCCCAGCAACTCGATGTTCGTCGCCAGGAAGTCTGCGAATCCGTGCTCGCCGAGCAGGCGGCGGCCGCGTTCCAGCAGCGCCTCGCCCGTGCGCCACGCCTTGGCCGGCGCATCGATGCCGACGATGGTGAGTTGTCCCGACACCTTGAAGCCGGCGTGCGCGGTGGCGCTGACCTTGTAGCTGGCGGTCGGCGGGCGGCCGCGCGCGCCGGTGACGAGCACCCGGTGCGGTCCCGCCTGCTCCATGCGCACGGGGCGAAAGTCGCAAGTCACGTCCGGCAGCAAGTAGCTGGCCGGGTCGCCGATTTCGTACAGCAGCTGCTCGCCCACGGTGGCGGGCGAGACGAGTCCGCCGGTTCCGGGCGGCTTGGTCACCACGAAGCTGCCGTCCTCGATGCACTCCACGATCGGGTAGCCGATGTTGGCCCAGTCCGGCACGCGGTTCCAGTCCGTATGCAGGCCGCCCGTGGCCTGGCAGCCGCATTCGATGATGTGGCCTGCCAAGCTGCCCGCCGCAAGACGGTCGTAGTCCGTTGGTGACCAGCCGAATTCGTGCAGCAGCACGCCGAGCGTGACGGCGCTGTCGACGCAGCGGCCGGTGATCACGATGTCGGCACCGTCGTCGAGGGCGCGCGCGATCGGCACCGCCCCCAGGTAGGCGTTGGCCGTCACGAGGCGCTCGGGCAGCGGTTGGCCGCTCACCATGTCGATCACGCCGGCGGCGCGCATGGCAGCTGCCAGCGGCAGCACGTCGTCGCCTTCGACGACAGAGACACGCACCTTCACGCCCAGCTCGCCGGCCAGTGCCTGCACGGCCGCGGCGCAGCCCTTCGGGTTCACGCCGCCCGCGTTGCTGACGATGCGGATGCGCTGTTCGACCGCCTGCTTCAGCACCGAGCGCAGCGCCACCGTCACGAAGTCGATGGCGTAGCCTGCCTCCGGGTTCTTCATGCGCGCGCCAGCGAGGATCGACATGGTCAGCTCGGCCAGGTAGTCGAACACCAGGTAGTCGATGCCGCCGGAACGCACCAGCTGTACCGGCCCGAGGCTGCTGTCGCCCCAGAAGCCCGAGGCGCCGCCGATGCGCACGACCTTGTTCACTTGCCGGTCCATTGCGGTCTCCTCTTGTCCTTGAAGGCCGCGATGCCTTCGCGCGCATCCTGGGTCGAGGCGAGCAGCCCGATCTGCCCTTCGGCGAAGGCGATCGCCTGCTCGAACGACATCGAGCGCATCGCCTTCATCGCGTACAGGCCGCGCCGCAGCGCAGTCGGCGAGTTGCCGGTCACGCGCGCCAGCAGCCGCTCGAGCGCGCCGTCCAGGTCGTCCGCGACCTCGTTGACCAGCCCGATCTCGCGCGCCCGGTGGGCGTCGATCGAATCGCCAGTCAGGCAGAGCTGGGCGAGGCAGCGCTGCGGCACCTGCGCCTGCAGCACCGCGAGCACCTGCATCGGGAACACGCCCACCTTGGCCTCGGGCAGTCCGAAGATGGCGTGCGGCGCGGCGATCGCGAGATCGGACATCGCGAGCAGCCCCATGCCGCCGGCCATGCAGGCGCCGTTCACCCGTGCGACCAGCGGCACGTCGAGCGTGCGGGCGGTGCGCAGAAGGTTCGCATAGGGGATGGACGGCGTGGCGTAGTCGAACGCGAAGCTGTCCGCCGACAGGTCGGCGCCGGCGCAGAACGCTTCGTCGCCCGCGCCGGTGAGCACGATGGCGCGGATCGCCCGGTCGGCCCGCGCGTCCTCCAGCGCCTGCTGCAATGAAGCGATCACGTCCGCGTTCAGCGCATTGCGGCGCTCGGGGCGGTCGATCGTGAGTACCAGGCGGCCGTCCTGCCGGATCGCCTTGAGAACAGTTGTCATGCTTCCACTCCCGTTTCGATCGGAACCATCGGCGCTTGCGTGGCGCCGCTTGCCAGCATCCCGAGGATCTGCTGCGGCGAGAAGCCGGCCTCGGCCAGCACCTCTTCGCTGTGTTCGCCCAGCAGCGGCGGCGGGCGCAGCGGCGGCAGCGGCGACTGCGGCCACTCGCTGGGCACCGCCATGGTCCGCAACGTGCCCTCGGTCGGATGTTCCAGCTGCTGGAAGAACCCGATGTCCTTCAGGTGCGGATCGTCCATCAGAGATTCGAATGTGTGCGCCGGCAGGACCGGGATGCCGAGCGGCTCGAGCAGCTCGCGCCATTCGCGCGTGGTCTTCGTCCCGAGCTTGTCCGCGAGGATCTCGTACAGCGCTTCGACATGCTGCGTGCGCGATTCGCCGTCGGCAAAGCGCGGGTCGCTCTCGAAGCGCTCGGCCTCGCCGACGGCGCGCATGAAGGATTTCCACTGCTCGTCGGTGTAGACGACCAGGCAGACCAGCCCGTCCTTGGTCGCGTATGGCCGCCGCTGTGGATTGAGCAGCCGCGGGTAGCCGAAGCCGCCGCGCGGCGGGATGAAGGTGTGGCCGTAGAGATGGTCGCCCAGCATCATCTGGGCGGTGGTTTCGAACATCGGCACGTCGACGGCCTGGCCGCTGCCGGTGCGTTCGCGCGCAAGCAGCGCCGCGCAGATGACGCCGAACGCATACAGGCCGGTGGCGCGATCCGAAAGGTTGAGCGGCGCGTAGCGCGGCACGTCGGAGCCCGCGCGCCGGCTGGCTTCCGGAATGGCCACGGCGGCCTGGATCAGGTCGTCGAAGGCGCGCGAGTCCGCGTAGCGTCCGCGCTGGCTGAAGCCGAAGGTGCCGACGTAGACGATGCGTGGGTTCACCCGCCGGACGGATTCGTAGTCGAGCCCGAGCCGCTTCATCGCCTGCGGGCGCACGTTGTACACGATCGCGTCGGCCGTTTCGGCGAGCTTCAGCACCGCCTGCCTGCCGGCGGGTTGCTTCAAGTCGAGCACGATGCTGCGCTTGTTGCGGTTCAGGTTGAGGAACAGCGGGCCGGCGCCCGAGCGCCCGCCGGGACCGGTGGCGCGCAGCATGTCGCCGCCGGGCGGCTCCACCTTGATCACGTCGGCGCCGAGGTCCGCCAACATTTGCGTGGCGGATGGGCCCATCACGACCTCGGTGATGTCGATGATGCGCAGGCCGGCAAGCGGCCCGCCCTGGCTCGAGTGAGTGTCCATGCTGCGTTTGCTCCTGCGGTTCAGGTCTTGACCACGTCCGCGCCGTTGCCGCGGATGTAGCCGACCGGCGCGAGCCCGCGTTGTGCGGCCAGCGTCTCTGTCAGGTGCTGGACCAGGACGGCGTCAGTGAGCGAGTGGAAGGTGCCGTCGTCGTTGAAGCTGACCTGCGCGCCTTCGAGCCAGGCGATGACCACCGTGTCCTCGGTGTTGTCCTCCGGGCAGTAGAAGGTGTGCACCGAGCCGACCGGCTCGTACAGGTACGAGCCCGCCACTTGCGGCTGGTCGGGGTACTCGCGGTAGCACCAGCGGCCCGAGAGCGTGTACACCTGCGCCGGACCGGTGTGGTAGTGCAGCGGCAGGGCGCAACCGGGGGCACACACGGCCATGAAGACCCACTCGCCGCGCTCCGGGTCCAGGCGCAGCGGCTTGATGTGGATGCCGGGGACACCGAGGATGTCCTTGAACAGCGGGATCTGGTCGACGTTGACGGTGAGCAGCCTGTCCTGCGGCATCGCAGGCAGCGGCAACGGGGCGCCGGTGAACGTGGTGAGCTGGGTGGGAAGGCGAGCGGTCATGGTGTGTCCTTGGACGGTGGGGTGGGGAAATGGGGGATGAGTCCCTTGATCAGGAAACCCGAGGCGCGCTGCCGCTCGGCGCAGCGCAATTGCGCCGAGACGCCGCGTGGCAGGAACAGGAAATCGCCCGCGGCGAGCTTCAGGTCCGTTCCGTCCGCGCGGGCGAGCAGCTGCCCGTCTTCGAGGAACAGGACCTGCTCGGCATCGGCCCGGGCGGCGCAGGTCAGCGACTCGCCGGCGGCCAGATCCATCGCATCGACCTCGACCCAGCGCGCGCCAGCCGTGTGTGCGTCGATGAGCGGGACCAGGGCCGTGCCGCCCGCGGCGGGCGTAGCGAGCACACGCACGTCGCCGGCCTCCGCCACCGCCGCGTCCGGCACCGTGATCGTCTGCGCCGGGTTCTCGCCGTAAGGCGGCGTGTACACCACCAGCACGCGGCCCGGCTCGTCGCTCGTGACGCGGAACGTATGGAACACGCCGGCCGGCACGTAGCCCCAGCTTCCCTGCGGAATCGCATCGGTGCGGCCCTGCGCCTGCGACTCGCCGGTCCCTTCGAGCATGTAGGCGCATTGCTCCAGGAACGGATGCGCATGCGGCTTCGCGCCGTGCGACCGGGCGATCGTGCCGACCAGGACCTCGAGCGCCGTGGCACCGACGGTTTCCGGGCCGATGACGCGCACGTTGGACGTGCCGGTGTGGTTCGCCGGCGAATACGCCGCCAGCTGCGCGGTACTGATCACTGTTGGACGCATGGTCTTCACTCCGGCTGGATGCCAGCCGCCTTGACAGCCGCGGCCCACTTGGTCATTTCCTCTTTCACGAAGGTGCGCAGCTCGTCCGGCGTGGAGCCGCGGGTGCGGCCACCCGTATTGGCGAACTCCTGGCGCACGGCCGGGTCGGAAAGCGCAGCGCGCAGCAGCTCGCTCAGTTTCGCGACGGTTTCCTTCGGTGTCTTCGCCGGCACGAACACGGCCGACCAGACTGTCATGTCGAAGCCCTTCACGCCCGCCTCCTGCAGCGTGGGCACCTCGCGCAGCAGCAGCTCGCGGCTGGCACCCGTTGCGGCCAGGGCTCGCAGCTTGCCGCCCATCATGAGCGGCAGCGCCGCCCCGACGTCGCAGAACATGAAGTCGATGTGCCTGCCGATGAGATCGGTGAGGGCCTGCGGCGTGCCTTTGTACGGCACGCCCAGCAAGTCGGCACCGGTGGCGATCTTTAGCAGTTCCCCGGCGATGCGGCTGGAGGAGTTGCCGAAGCCGAAGCGCAGCTGCTTGCCGCCCGGGCGCAGTTGCGCGAGGAGCGAGGCGATGTCCTTGTACGCGCCGTCCACCGGCACGAGCAGCAGCAGGCCGGCCGAGCCGACCATGCTCACCGGCTCGAAGTCCTTCACCGGGTCGTAGGGCAGCTTCTTGAACATCGCGGGGTTGGCCGCGTGCGTGGTGTTGGTCGTCAGCAGCAGGGTGTAGCCGTCCGGCGTGGCCGTGGCCGCCGCCTGCGCGGCGATCAGACCGGAGCCTCCGGGTCGGTTGTCGACGATCACCGGCTGGCCGGTCTTCGCCGTCAGCCAATTGCCGAGCACCCGCGCCCCCACGTCGGTGCCGCTGCCGGGCGGGAACGGGACGATGAGCTTGATGGGCCGCTCGGGATACCCGGCGGCAGCGGCCTGCAGCCCGAGCAGGCCGAGGGCGAGCAGAAAAAAAAGTCTACGCATCGCTTGTCTCCAAGGCTTAAATGTCTAATGTTAGGAGTTTAGGAGAAGAACGTTAGCCTCTTATCAGGGTTTACCCGGGATTCCGACGAACGGCGCCTGCAGACCTGGGCGCCAGAGAAACAGGCCTGCGCTGGGCCTACCCGCGCTTGGCCACGGGCCGTGCCTGCGGCTCGGTGATGCCGGGCACCGTCTTCAGGGCCGACACGGGGAAGTCCATCTCGGAGACGAAGAGGTCGCCCCGGTACCAGGTGACGCCGGCGTACAGCACGTTGCCTTTGGCGTCGACGAGCCGGCGGACCATCTTGGCCACCGGCGACGCGAACTGGATGTTCAGCAGCTCGCAGACCGGATAGTCCGCCGGCATCACGGTCGTGCGCTGCCGCACGCGCTTGCAGCGGCTGCCCAATGCATCCAGCACCGCCGCGAGCAGCTTGCGCTTCCTGGCGACGTCCTTCGGCAGTGATCGCCAGACTTCCGCAGGGATGTAGATCTCGACGTGGCAGAAGGGCTCGCCAGAATAGGTGTGCAGCTTGCGGATGCACACGTTGTCAGCGGCCGCGCGATCCTCGGGACCCAGCAGCTCAAGCGGCACCTGTGCTCCTTGCCTGATCTCGAGGATCTGGAAAGCCAGTTCCTCCGGCGCGGCATAGAGGTCGTTGATCGCGAGCTCGATGTCGCCGGCCTGGCGCGGCAGCGCCGCCACACGGGTGCCGACCCCCCGCTGGCTGCGGATCAGCCCTTCACGCGACAGCAGCTCGTACGCCTGGCGCACCGTGACCACCGCGACCCCGAGGTCGGCGGCGAGTTGCGTGATGGGCGGCAGGTGCGCGCCGAGCGGGTACTCG
>DATNBX010000014.1:0-3470 GCA_035571795.1 Ramlibacter sp. | reverse complement strand
CCAGACGCCGCACAAGGCCAAGGCCAAGCTGAACGATCACACGGCCCTGGTGGCATGCCAGACCTGCCACATCCCGACCTTCGCGCGCGGCGGTACACCGACCAAGATGTCCTGGGACTGGTCCACCGCCGGAAAACGCGGACCGGACGGCAAGCCGCTCGTCGTGAAGAACGAGGACGGCCACGTCATCTACAACGGCATCAAGGGTGATTTCGTGATGGCCGAGAAGGTGGTTCCCGAGTACATCTGGTTCAACGGAACGGTCAGGTACACGCTGCCCGAGGACAAGATCGAGGACAACGGCAAGCCCGTACCCATGACCGAGTTCCAAGGCAGCGCATACGACGGCAAATCGCGCATCTGGCCGGTAAAGCTGTTCCGCGGCAAGCAGGCGTGGGATCCCGTCAACAAGACACTGGCAGTCACGCACCTCTCCGGCAACGACGATACGGCCTACTGGACCAATCTCAACTGGGAGAAGGCCGTCGCAGCCGGTATGGCCACCGTGCATCGGCCGTTTTCGGGCAAGGTGGGTTTCATTTCCACCGAGAGCATGGCGCCGATCACGCACATGGTCGCGCCGGCCAAGGACGCGCTGCGGTGCGAGGCGTGCCATGCCTCCGGGGGCCGGCTCGAGAAGGTGCCAGGCGTGTACCTGCCCGGCCGCGGCAACGATCACGCATCGTGGCTCGATGTGACCGCGTGGGCACTGGCGGGGCTCACGCTGTTGGGTGTGTCGGGTCACGGAGCAGCGCGGGTGTTTACCTCCAGGCGCAAGAATTCACGGAGCACATCATGACGCGCGTCTACCTGTTCAAGCGCTTTGAACGTTTCTGGCACTGGAGCCAGGCCGCCCTCGTGCTTTTCATGCTGGTGACGGGCTTCGAAATCCACGGTGTGTACCGGCTGTTCGGCTGGGACCGGGCCGGAAGACTGCACACCACGGCCGCCTGGACGCTGATCGCCCTGTGGGCGTTCGCGATCTTCTGGCACTTCACGACGGGCGAGTGGCGGCAATACCTCCCGACGACGGAAAAACTCATTGCGGTGGCGCGCCACTATTGCGTCGGAATATTCGCGGGAGAGCCTCATCCGTATGAGGTCACGCCGCTGGCCAAGCACAACCCGCTGCAGCGCGTCGCATACCTCATAGTGAAGCTGCTGATCAGCCCCCTCATCTGGATCAGCGGGTTGCTTTATCTTTATTACAGCGAGTTGGTCACTGCCGGTCTGCTGAACTGGGGCTTGCGGCCGATCGCCCTGGCGCATACGGCGGCCGCTTTCATGATGCTGATTTTCGTGATCTCGCACATCTACCTCGCGACCACGGGTCACACGCCGCTGGCGCATATCAAGGCAATGGTCACGGGCTGGGAGGAGGTCGAGCAGGCATAGCGGGCAGCCGGCACGCCACTACGCCGGGGAAGCGGGATAATAATGGCTACAGGAGACGCAAGAGGAGTAACAGCCATGGATCCGGCAAGCGCGCGCACCCTGCGCAGCTCGGCGAAGGAAGCCTGCGGGCTGCTGAGCGTGCTCGCGCATGAAGACCGTCTTGTCCTGCTGTGCCACATCGCCCATGACGAGCACAGTGTCGGTGAGCTGGAAGAATTGCTCGACATCCATCAGCCGTCGCTCTCGCAGCAGCTCGGCGTGCTGCGCCGCGAGGGGCTGGTGCAAACCCGCCGCGAGGGCAAGAAGATTTATTACCGGCTGAAAAGCAAGGAAGCGCTGGCGATCATCGATTCGCTGTATGTGCAGTTTTGCGCCGGCAAACCGGCCGCCCGCCGCTCGCCGAAACCGGTTGCCAGCCCGGTGCCGCTGAAGCGCAACTCCGCCAGAAAAAAGACCGGCAACGCCGGGCTCTCGACGTAGCGGCAACTTTTTCGAACAGGTAAGCCGAGCCGGTGTACGCCGTCAAGGGTGCGCGCAGGTCCGGGTGGGAACGGCGCGAAAAAGATGCATTTGTCCAGGCGATATTTGTAGCCGCGTGGCCGGGCAGCAAGCGGTGCACTACGCGGTACAGTCCACACTTCAGCGCCAGCGGGCTGCAGAAAGAGGATGAAGATGCTGCACAAACATCGCTCCAGGATGGTCACCGAGGGGCCGTCGCGCGCGGCGCACCGGGCCTTCCTGCGCGCCACCGGCTTCGACGATGAGGACATGGACAAGTCGCTCGTGGCCATCATCAGTTCGGCCGGCGACAACACGCCCTGCTCGCAATCGCTAGCCCCGCAGGCCGACAACGCCCGCCTGGGCGTGGCCGAAGGCGGCGGCGTGCCGCTGGTGATGACCACGATCTCGGTTTCGGACGGAACCTCGATGAACCACGACGGCATGCGCATGAGCCTGCTGTCGCGCGAGCTGATCGCCGACAGCATCGAAGTGGCGGTGCGCGCGCACGCCTACGACGCGCTGGTCGGTTTCGGCGGCTGCGACAAGACGCTGCCCGGCACCATGATGGGCATGGTGCGGCTGAACGTGCCTGCTGTGTTCGTCTACGGCGGCTCGATGCTGCCGGGCCACTCGCCCGACGGCACCGAGAACACGGTGCTCACCGCGATCGAGGGCACCGGGCGCTATCAGACCGGTGAGATTTCGCTGGCGCAGTTGAACGGCATCGAACGCACCTGCGCGATGACGGTGGGCTCGTGCCCGGGCCAGTTCACCGCCAACACGATGGCGATGGTCGGCGAGGCCCTGGGCTTGTCGTTCCTGGGCTCGGCCACGATCCCCGCGGTCTACAGCGAGCGCGGCGCGCTGGCACGCCGCGCCGGCCGGCGCGTGATGGAGATCCTGCGCCGCGCCGGGCCGCTGCCGCGCGACCTGGTCACGCGCAAGAGCCTGGAGAACGCCTGCGCCGCCGTGGCGGCAACCGGCGGCTCCACCAACGCCGCGCTGCATATCCCGGCGATCGCCCACGAAGCGGGTATCCGCTTCACGCTCGACGACGTGGCGCAGGTGTTCAATCGCACGCCGCTGATCGCCGACATGTCGCCGGGCGGACGCTACCTGGCCCGCGACCTGAACGTCGTGGGCGGCGTGCCGGTGGTGCTCAATGCGCTGCTCAAGGGCGGCTTCCTGCATCCGGAGGCGCTGACGATCACCGGCCAGACGCTGGCCGAAGCGCTGGCGGCGCATCCGGGCCCGGACGGCAAGATCGTGCGTAGTTGCGACGCGCCGCTGCACCCGAGCGGGGGCCTGGTCGTCCTCAAGGGCAATCTGTGTCCCGACGGTGCGCTGATCAAGATCGCGGGCCTGAAGTCGCTGACTTTCGACGGCCGGGCGCGGGTGTTCGAGACCGAGGAGGAATGCATGAAGGCGGTGTCGTCCCGGGCCTATCAGGCCGGTGAGGTGCTGGTGATCCGCAACGAAGGGCCCCGGGGCGGTCCCGGCATGCGCGAGATGCTCAGCGTCACGGCCGCGATCTACGGACAGGGCATGGGCGAGATGGTGGCGCTGCTGACCGA
>DATNBX010000013.1:0-8153 GCA_035571795.1 Ramlibacter sp. | reverse complement strand
ATGGTGCGCGTATCCAGCGCCAGGCCGAGCTGGTCGAGGATGCGCCGCGCCTCGCGATGCATGCCGGCCGCATCGACAGCGCCGGGAAATTTCGACTTGAACTCGCGCCCGAGAAAGATGTTCTGCGCAATGTTCAGGTAGGGGACCAGCGTGAATTCCTGGAAGATTACCGCGATTCCATAGCGGCGCGCGTCTACGGGCCCGCGGATCTGGACTCGCTCGCCGCGGTGCAGGAACTCGCCCGCGTCGGCGGCGTAGGCCCCACACAGTACCTTCATCAGTGTCGATTTGCCGGCGCCGTTCTCGCCCAGCAACATATGCACTTCGCCCGGATGGATCTCGAACGAGACGTCGTCCAGCGCGCGCACGCCGGGGAACGACTTGCTTATGCCGCGCAGTTCGAACAGGGGCTGGCCGGGAGTCGCGTTGTTGTTGTCGTCGTTCATCGGCACGGTCGGATCCGTAGCGTGGTGCCTCTCATTCCAACCCGGCGGCGCGGGCTTGCTCGCGCGCCAGCACCGCCCAGTCGCGTTCGGCCTCGCCGTGCGCCATCGCACCCAGCAGCCGGTCGCGCAACAGGCTGACGCTGGGCAACGGCACCTGCTGGGCCGCGCCGGCGGCGAGCGCCAGGTTCATGTCTTTCAGCGCGAGGCGGGTGGTGAACCCGGCGTGCTCGAAAGCCTGGTCGACCATGATGCGGCCGTAGACCTTGTACGCCGGTGCCGCGAATAATCCCTCCGTCATCACCTCGTACAGCACCTGGGGATCGACCCCGGTCTTGCGAACGAGCGAGAACGCCTCGGCCATCGCCTGCAGCGCGCAACCGAGCACGAAGTTGTTGGCCAGCTTGACCGAAGTCGCCGCCTCGGGCTGGTCGCCGGCCTCGAAGACGCGCCTGCCGATCCGGTCGAACAGCGGCCGGCAGCGCAGCAGGGCTTCAGCCGGGCCGGCAGCCACGATGCCCAGTTGGCCGGACGCCGCCGCGTCGGGCCGGCCAAGCACCGGCGCAGCGACCAGCACCTGTCCGCTGGCCGCGTGGGCGCGGGTCAGCGAGCGCACGAGGTCGACGCCATGGGTGCCCATCACGAGGTGGATCGCGCCGGCGTCCAGGCTGTTGCGCACACCGCCGGAGCCCAGCGCCACCGCTTCGAGCGCGGCGTCATCGGCCAGCATGGTGATAACGATTTGGCGTCGCGCGCAGGCTTCGCCTATCGACGCGGCCAGCGTGGCGCCGGCGCTGAGCAGATCATCGGCCTTGCCCGGCGTGCGGTTGTAGACCGCGAGCGGGTAGCCGCCGCCGAGGACGCGGCCGGCGATGCCCCGGCCCATGCGGCCCAAGCCGATGAATCCGACGGTGGGTTTCATCGATTGACTCATCTTGCCTTTCCTCGGGTGCCGCGCTTGGCCGGGACCTTCTCCGGCGCGGTCCGCCGATCGCCTCGGCGGTTGTGCACGACCCAGACCGCGACCGCCGGCTGCTCCCCGATCGCGAACAAGCGATGGGGCATCTGCGCGTCGAATGAAATCGAATCGCCCGGGCCGAGCTCGTAGTCATTGAAGCCGACCTTCACGCCCAGCCGGCCGCTCAGCAGGTAGGCGTATTCCTTGCCGCCGTGCTGCATCAGCGAATCCTCCGCGCAGGATTCACCACCCACGTCGTAGACCACGTAGAGGAATTCGACCTCGTCGTCTGGGGCGGCAGTGAGCAATTCCCAACGCACGCCGGAGGCAAGACGGATCACCCGCCGTGTTTCGTGGCGCTGCACAGGCCCTTCGGGCACCGCGCCGTTCGCCCGGCCGGCGCCGTTGGCGGTCAGCGGGCTGGCGCCGCGGACCACGGACTCGCCGTCGTCATTGAAGACATCGTCGACCGCCAGGCCCAGTTCGGTGGTGATGGCGTAAAGCGTGCCTACCGAGGGCATGACGCGGCCACGCTCGATCTGCGAGACCAGGCTAGGCGATACGCCGACAGCGCGCGCCAGGCCGCGGACGGTTGCGCCGCTGTGCTCGCGGGCCGTGCGCAGCCGCGCGCCCAGGCCGTCCGAGGCCGACGGGGCGGGCTTGCTCGGGCCGGCCTTCGCGGCGGCGGCCTGAACACGCGGTCGGGTAGTGGTCTTTCGGATCGCCATGGCGTGCGGATTGGGTGGGCGCAAGTGTATAGCGAATGTGCATTGACAGTAAACAGTGGCTCCGCTAGGATTTCGTCCCACTGAACAATCGGCAACGACAACGGGCGCCTGCGAAGCGCCCACGGAGCGGACCCATGCACCATCTGATCAGGGCCGGCGAGATGCGCCCACAGGCCGCCTACCGCGGCCGCAGCAAGGCATACAGCCGGGTCTCGCTCGTCGACGACAAGACCGGATCAGTGCATATGGGCGTGGGCCTGTGCCAACTCAAGGCCGGTGGTTCGGTCGACACCCATGTGCAATCCTTCGAGGAAAGCTTCTACGTGCTCGAAGGCGAGCCGGTGCTGGTGCTGGATGGCCGCGCCTGCCGCCTGATGCCCGGCGCCTGCGGCGTGGTGCCGTTGGGCGTCCCGCACGCCTGGCTCGGGCCGGTCAAAGGCACTGCGAAGTGGCTCGATATGTGCGCCCCGCAGCCGCGCCCCGACGCCGCCGACGACACCTTCTTCCTGGGCCCGCCCACCACGCAGGAAACGGTCGAACTCGACATCCGCGATCCGCGCTCGCGCAACTTCTTTCGGATGGAGGACGACGACATCCTGGTCGACAAGCTCAAGCTGGGCTCGCGCGTCGATGCGCCCAAGGTTTCGGCCAGCATGAACACCGCGCTGCTGGCCTACAGCGGCATCGCGCTGAAGATGCTGGTGGACAAGCGGCTCGACGCGCAGCTGCACACCATGTTCATGGTGGAGTACCAGCCCGGCGGCGTCGCGCAACCGCACGACCATCCGATGGAGGAGAGCTACCTGATCGTCGACGGCGAAGTCGAGGCGGTGGCCGATGGCAAGCGCTACACCTTGCGCAAGGGCGATCTGTTCTGGACCGGCGTGGGCAGTGTGCACGCCTTCTACAACACGAGCGGCGGCACGGTGCGGTGGATCGAGACCCAGTCGCCGCCGCTGCCGGATCGGCACGGCTACCGGTTCGAGCGCGACTGGGCCTACCTGAAGGAAAAACTGCAAGCCGAGCAACGCGCCAATCGCCGTCGCAAGGCAATCTGACATCAAACGGGAATCGCGTCCGGACGCAGAGCGCGGGACGATGGCAAGCGAAATCTTTCGAAACTGGAGACATTCAATGGCAGCAACAGGCATTTCACTGATCGTAGGCGGGACTTCGGGCATCGGTAAGCACCTCGCGGGGGTGCTGGCCGCCCGAGGCGAGGAGGTGGTGATCACCGGCCGCGATGCGGCACGCGCCGAAGCGGCGGCGCGCGAGGTCGGCGGCAACACGCGGGGCTTGGCCCTGGACCTCGCCGAGCCGGCGACCATCGCAAGTCGGCTTGCCGACCTGGGTAGCGTCAAGAACCTGGTGATCGCGGCGATCGAGCGCGACGACAACGCCGTGCGCAAGTTCGATGTCGCCCGCGCGCAGCGTCTGGTCACGCTCAAGCTGGTCGGCTACCCCGAGGTGGAGCACGTGCTGGCGTCGCGCTTCGCCGCCGACGCGTCCATCGTGCTGTTTGGCGGGCTGGCGAAGGAGCGCCCTTATCCGGGCTCGACCACCGTGACCACGGTCAATGGCGGCGTCAACAACATGATCAAGACGCTGGCCATCGAACTGGCACCGGTGCGCGTCAACGCGGTGCACCCCGGCATCGTCGGTGACACTCCGGCCTGGGCCGGCAAGCCGCCCGAGGTGCTGCAACGGGTGGTCGTGCGCACGCCGCTGGGCCGCCTGGTGACGATGAACGAGGTGACCGGCTCTGTGCTGTTCCTGCTGGACAACCAGGGTATCAACGGCGTTAACCTCTACGTCGACGGCGGCTGGTTGCTGACCTGACCCGACGTCGCCCGCTCTTGCCCTATTTGGCGGCCACCCGATCCGCAACAACCAACGACAACTGGAGACAGAGATGAAGACCGTGACCCGACTATCAACTGCATGGACCGCCGCGGCGCTGCTGGCGCTCGCCGCCGCCGGCCCGGCGCAAGCGGCGACGAGCGGCCCACCGATCCGCATCGGCAGCACGCTGTCGCTGACCGGCCCGCTGTCGGGCACTGCGATCATCCACAAGATCGTCGGCGAGATCTATGTGGACCAGCTCAATAAGAAGGACGGGCTGTTGGGCCGGCCGGTCGAATGGGTGGTCAAGGACGACCAGTCCAAGCCCGACCTGGCGCGCACCCTGTACGAGCAGCTGATCACCGTCGACAAGGTCGACCTGGTGATCGGCCCCTACGCGACGCCGAACATCGTCTCCGCGATGGGCGTGGCTCAGCGCTACAACAAGATCCTGGTGCACCACACGATGGGCATCCCCAGCCTGGCGAAGTACGACATGCAGTTTCCGGCCTGGTCGGTGGGCCCCAACCCCGAGACCACGGTGCCCAACACCGTGCTCGATGCGCTGGCCACGCTGCCCAAGCCGCCGAAGACGGTGGCCATCGTCACCAGCAAGTTCCCGTCGGTCTTCCTGATGTCCAAGGGAGCGCAGGAGGTGGTCAAGAAGCGGGGCCTGTCCGAAGTGCTGTTCCTCGAGTGGGAGTTCGGCAACCGCGACTATGGTGCGATCGCCAACCGGGTCAAGGATGCCAAGCCCGACTTCGTGTGGGTCGGCGCGATCGGCCTGGAGGGCAACCAGCTGCTCGACGCGATGAAGAAGATCGATTACACGCCGCCGCTGCATTTCTACATGTACCCGGCGCCCGGTCCGCTGGCCAAGCTGCCGGAAGCGAAGAACGCGCTCGCCGCGTCGATCTTCGAGCAGCACCCACCGTTCACCAACAATCCGGTCGCCGCCGAGTTCGTCAAGCTCTACAACGATCGCGCCGCCAAGGCCGGTCTGGCGGACAACGCGGTCGAAACCCAGGCCGCGGCCTCGTTCTCGACCTGGCAGGTGCTCGAGGCCGCGATCAAGGCCACCAACGGCCTGAACGACAAGGCGATGTCGGACTGGCTGAAGAAGAACCAGGTCGACACGATCCAGGGCAAGCTGCGCTTCGACAAGACCAACAACTACGGGGACGACCTGATGCGCGTGAAACAGATCCAGAACGGCCAGTGGGTCACCGTGTGGCCCAAGGAATGGGCCGCGCCGGGGGCCAAGATCCTGGGCCAGTGATCCTCCGCTTTGCCGCGCCGGCAACCCGGTCTGCGACCGGGTTGCCCCTGAGGCGCGTCCAATTTATTCTGTAACCCATGAGTTTGCCGAGTGCCACGCTGCTGGCCCAGTCGATCCTGTCGGGCGTCTTCATCGGCGCGCTCTACGGGCTGCTGGGACTGGGCCTCAGCCTGTCCTGGGGCATGCTGCGCCAGATCAACCTCGCGCATTTCGCGCTCGCCTTCCTGGGCGCGTACCTGACCCATCAGCTGACCGCGGTCGCGCACTGGGATCCGCTGCTCACGC
The DNA here is from genome assembly GCA_035571795.1 of Ramlibacter sp. Lineage (GTDB taxonomy): Bacteria > Pseudomonadota > Gammaproteobacteria > Burkholderiales > Burkholderiaceae_C > Ramlibacter. Next base: position 2,618 of record DATNBX010000013.1, on the reverse strand, counting down.
TGCTGGTCATCGTGCCGGCGTTCTTCGCACTCGGCGTGTTGATGCAGGCGACGTTCGCGCGCTTCGCGATCACGCCGTTCAATTCGCTGCTGGTCACCTTCGGGCTCACTGTGATCATCGAAAGCGCGATCCAGGCCATCTGGACCGCCGATCCGCGCATGCTCGATTCGGCCTACGGCCATTCGAAGTTCAAGGTGGGCGCGCTGTACGTGCCGCTGCCCGAGCTGCTGACTCTGGTGTTCGCCATAGCGCTCGCGCTGCTGACGTGGGCGACGTTGCGCTACACGGACCTCGGCAAGGCGATGCGGGCCGCCGCCGAGGATGCCAAGGCCGCCGCCGCCTTCGGCGTCGACGTGCGGCGGCTGGCGCTGCTGCTGTCGGGCGCCTCGGCGGCCTTTGCCGGCGTCGCCGGCTTGTGCCTGGCGCTGAGCTTCACGCTGGCGCCGTCGCAAATCTACGCGTGGATCGGCGTGGTGTTCGCCGCGGTGATGATCGGCGGCCTGGGCAATCCGCTCGGTCCGCTGGTAGCCGGGGTCGTGATCGGCGTCAGCGAGTCGGTGACGATGGCGATCACCGCGCCGGCCTGGGCGCCGCTGGTGTCGTTCTCGCTGCTGATTGCCGTGCTGCTCGCGCGCGCCGAGAAGATCTGATGATCCGCAACCCCGCGCGCACTGGCATCGTGATCGCAGGGCTCGCCCTGGCCACCGTGCCGCTGTTGAAGCTGCCGGCGTTCTACGAGTCGTTTTTCTATCTTATTTTCTACTGGGTCGTGCTGGCCACCTCCTGGAACATCCTGAGCGGTTACTCGGGCTATTTCTCGTTCGGTCACGGGGCGTTCTTCGGCATCGGGATGTATACGACCGCGACACTGGCCGGACAGTTCGGCGCGCCGTTTGTCTGGACGCTGCCGATCGCCGCGGTGGTCTCGGCGCTGTTCGGCATGGGGTTGGGCGCAGTGGTGTTCCGGGTCGGACGGCTGCGTGGCGAGTTGTTCGCGTTGATCACGCTGGCGGTGACCTTCGTCGTTGCGACCGTCGTGCTCAACACGCCGATCGACGGCGGCCAGGGGGTGAACCTGGGCGGCGTCAAGCTGCCCGCCTTGACCGGCTCGGCGTCGTCCACGCTGTACCTGCTGATGCTGATGATGGCCGTCGCGACGGTGTGGATCGCCCACGCGATCTTCCGGTCCCGCCTGGGCCTGGGCCTGTTCGCGATCCACGACGACGAGGACGTCGCCGAGGTGCTGGGGGTGCCGACCTTCAGCTACAAGATCGGGGCACTGGGCATCTCCTGCGCACTGGCCGGTGCCGCCGGGGCGATCCATGCGATGTTCGTTTCCTATGTGACGGTTGGCGAAACTTTTTCGGTGTTCGTGCCGCTGACCGTGGTGCTGATGAGCGTGCTGGGCGGCACGCGGCACTGGCTGGGGCCCGCCGTGGGCGCCTCGGTCATCACGGGGCTGCTGTACATCTTCACCGCCGGCGACTTTGCGGTGGCGGGACGGGCCGCCGTCGGCTTGATCCTGGTGGTGGTGATCCTGTTCATGCCCGACGGCCTCCTCGGGCGCTTCATCAATACTGTGCGCAAGCGGCCGTCCGATGAGGCCCCGGCAATCCCGACGTCGACAGTGCCGGCGTCGGATTCGGCTCTGCCGACCGCGGCGGCTGGGGCGGCGCAGGCGCACGCGTTGAAGTCGGCCGCGCCTTCCGGCGAGCCCTTGCTCATGGTGCGCGGCCTGGCCAAGTCCTTCAAGGGGCTGCGCGCGCTGGACGGCGTCGACCTGGTGGTCAAGCGCGGCGAGATCCTCGGGCTGGTCGGCCCGAACGGCTCAGGCAAGTCGACGCTGATCAACGTCGTCAGCGGCCACTACCGCGCCACCGCGGGCAGCGTGGCGTTCAGCGGCCAGGGCGAACTGGCGGGCCTGCCGGCGCACCGTGTCGCGCACGCCGGCATCGCCCGCACCTATCAGATCCCGCGCCCGTTCCCGCATCTGACGGTGTTGCAGAACGTCGCCCTGCCGGCGATGTTCGGCCGTGCGAGGCTCGCTGCCGCCGAGGCCGAACGCGAGGCGCTCACTTGGCTCGAGTTCACCGGGCTCGGGGCGAAGACCCATGCCTTGCCCGAAGACTTGAACCTGCACCAGCGCAAGTTCCTCGAACTGGCGCGCGCGCTCGCCGCGCGACCCGAGTTGCTGCTGCTGGACGAAGTGCTGTCGGGTCTGACACCGGGAGAAATCGACGGTGCGATCCGCACCATCCGCGCGATCCGCGACCGCGGCGCGACGATCGTCTTCGTCGAACATGTGATGCGTGCGGTGATGGAGCTGACCGACCGCATCGTCGTGCTGAACAACGGGCGGGTGATCGCCGAGGGCGCGCCGGCCGACGTGATGGCCCGGCCCGAAGTCGTCACCGCCTACCTGGGCAAACCCCATGCTGCAACTGCGTGAAGTCCGGGTCGCGCATGGCGCGGCCACCGCGATCTGGGGCGTCTCCCTGCACGTCGCCCCGGGCGAGCTGGTCTGCGTGGTCGGGCCCAACGGCGCCGGCAAGACCACGCTGATCGAAGCCATCGCCGGATTGAACCGCATCGCCGCCGGCACGATCACGATCGAAGAC
>DATNBX010000012.1:0-4626 GCA_035571795.1 Ramlibacter sp. | reverse complement strand
CAGCGCAGGTTTGAGCATGCCATTGGCGTGCAACGTCGCGACCAGACGATTCACCGTCGGTCGCGGGATTCCGGTCATCCGGGCGATGTCGACATAGCCCAGCGCCGGCTGTTCCTCGCTGAAGCAGCGCAGCACCGAAATGCCGCGTTCGAGCGCGCTCACGGTGTCCGAACGCGACTCGGTTGCGTCCATCGCGTTGGGGAAAATATCGGTCTTGCCAGCCATGCACTTGCTCACTCGGCGACGGCCGCCGCCAAAGCGCGGCAGTCGTCAGCCATCGCCGACGGACGAAGGTAGACACCCTGGGTCTGAAGCGCTGCCTGCAGGGCATCGACATCCACCGCGCGCGGAGCCACCCGGTTCTGGACGGCCAGCGCGGCCGCTGCCCCTGCGGCCTGGCCAGTGATCCAGCATTGCGGGATTTCGCGCATGAAGCCGTGCGAATTGCGGTCGCACGAAATATGGCGGCCGCATGCCAGCAACCCATCGAGCTGCTCCGGAACCAGCGCGCCATATGGAATCGATATGTTGGGGAACTTGGGTGACACCGCGGGCGTGACGCCCACTTCGTCGGGGAGCGGCACACCCAACGGCCATTGGCTTCGCAGCACCGAGCCCACACCACTCAGGCGCCGGGCATGCCGCACCCCGATCTGCGGTGCGCTCAGCATCAGGAAAGCGTTCTCGAAGCCCGGCGCATGGGCGCGGAAGTAATTCAGGTGCGCATCCATGGCCCGGTGCGAACGCACCTCCACCGCGGTCAAGTCATCCACATCGAGCGCGGAGTAGCCGGTCTGCCGCGGCCCCATGAACAAGGCGATATCGTTGCGCCACGAAACGAAGGGCCGCTCGAACAGGCCGAGCTGCTCACGCCCGCGCGCCATGAACTGGGCGAACTGCTCCGGCTGCCCCGCCTTGAACTCGATCCAGCGGTTCATGTCCACGCCGCCGAACAGCCAGGAAGTGTTCATGCAGTGGTGCACATCGTCTTGTTCGATGTCGTTGACGAAGGCGGCGCCGGCCCGCGCGAACAGGTCGCCATCACCGGTGGCGTCCACCACGACGTCCGCCATGATGGCCATGCGGCCTTCCTTGCTTTCGAACACGACGCCTTTCACGGCGCCATCCTGGACGATCGGCATCGCCGCCCATGAGTGATAGATGAGTTTGACCTTGCGCTCGAGCACGATCTCCTGCGACAGCAGTTTCAGCCGTTCCGGATCGATGGTCGGCGACCAGGTCACCACGCCGTGATACGACGCCGTGCGCTGCGACCAATGGGCAGCTTTGGCCGGGTCCTTCGATCCCCACTCCTCGCGCGCCGGGCCGGCAACCGCTTCGGCCGGCAGGCGATCGAACAGTTCCTCGGCAAAGCCGCGGATCACCAACTTGCCTTCCCAATCGGTCATGCGGTCGATCCAGATCACCAGGCCGCCGGTCGATAGCCCGCCCAGGTGGTTGTAGCGCTCCAGCAGTGCGACGTCGGCACCTTGCCGGGCTGCCGCCGCTGCAGCGGCCGTGCCCGAGGGCCCGCCTCCCACCACCAGGACCTGGCAGCGGTGATAGATGGGGATGTCCCGCCCCGGTTCGGACCAGCTGCCGTAATCGGGCCGCGGCACGCGGCTGTCACGGTCGAACATGTCGGACGTCAGGATGCGCTCGTCACTGCGAATGGCAGTCTTCATGGTTCTGCTCTATGGTGGGCGTCCCGGAACATATCATTTTTTGGACAGCCGGTCCATTTTGCCACCATGCCATATGAAATGAATGGGTAAGCAAACTTCGCTGTTGAGCGTTTTTGATCGGGCAGTCCGAAGTCCACACGGGACGCTCGTCTCCCAATCAAAGCCAAACTGCCGCGGTTTGGCGCCTTTTGCGGCTTGGCGCCAAGCGCGGGCGCTCTTACGAAACGGCGAGGCGGGATGCGCGCTCGACCGAACTGACGAGTTGGTCGAATTCCGTTGCCTTGTCGAGAAAGCGCTGGGCGCCCTCGGCCAGGTAGCGCTTGCGGAAGGCGGGCCCGGCGTTGATGGTGAACACGACGAACTCGATGCGAGGTTGCTTCTGTCGCACGGTGCGCAGCACTTGAAGCCCGGTACCACCGTCCAGCTGGACATCGAGTACCACAACATCCGGACGGGTGGACAGGATCCCGTCGATGCAGTCTTGCGGCGTTTGCCCGTGCCCGACGATCTCCATTTGTCGCGCAGCGAGCATCGCTCCAACGCGCTCGCGCATCAGCGCAGAGTCCTCGGCGAGGAAAACTTTGATGGGGGCGGTGTTCTCGGGCATGTCGATACTGTCGCAGCACGCTGGGCCGTCGAACATCGGTGCAGGACGAATCTGGCCATCGGACGCCGCCTGAATGGATGCTTCGTGCAGTGCGCAGTCAGATCGGAATCCTCTTAGGTTCTCGCCGCCGCTACTGATGACCGGGGGATCTTCTCGTCCGACCCCCGGGGATTTTCCCCTCTCGACAGGAAGTTTGACCCACGGCTCAAAGCCCGTTTAGCGGGCCTGCGGCGTGCAATTTTTCCTCTGGGACTGTGTTTTTGTGCATAAATTGGCACAGCTTGTGCTCCCGATGTCGACTGCGCACTTTCGCGCGCTCCTCATGAGGAAAAACGACTTATGCCTTCGAGAAGAAGCTTCCTCGGCATGACGACCGGCGTTGGCGCCGGGATGCTGCTGCCGATGTCATTGATCTCGAGAACAGCGCATGCCCAGAGCGTTCCGCTGCTCGATCCGATGTCCCAGCCCAGGTTCGTGAACGCGCTGCCGAACCCGCTCGCGCCGAACTACATCTTCCAGCCCACGGGTGTCGATGGCCGTTCCGGACTGCCGCTTTACGACATCCGCGCGGAACAGATCAAACATGACGCCGGTCTTCTCGATCCGGTGAACGGGCGCCGCCTGCAGCACACGGCGTGGGCGTACGGCACGCCTTCGCAGACTCCCGTTTACCCTGGCTACACCTTCAATCTGCGCTCGGGCCAGGGCGTGAAAGTGCGCTACTCGAACAAGCTGAACAACATCACTTATCCGGCCGACGTGCGGGTCGACCAGACGCTGCACTGGGCCGATCCCCTGAACAGCGGCAATCCGGCGAACGCGCCCTATACCGGCCCGGTACCGCTGGTCGCCCATCAACATGGTGGAGACACCGACTACCTGAGCGACGGCCTGCCGGATGCCTGGGCCACGCCCGAAAACGCGATCACGGGGCGGCTGTTCAATCCGCTCTACACCTATGACAACCGCCAGGAGGCGACGCAGCTCTGGTACCACGACCACTCGGTGGGAGTCACGCGCCTGAATGTGTACATGGGCCTGGCCGGCAACTACTTCATCCGCGATGCGAACGAGGATGCGCTGCAGCTTCCGAAATATCCGTACGAGGTTCCCCTGCTGATCCAGGATCGCACGTTCCTGGCCAACGGCGAATTGTTCTACGCGTCGCAGGACCCGGACAATCCCCAAGCGCCCAATCCCACTCACCTGCCGGAAAATTTCGGCAACGTCATCCTGGTCAACGGTGTGGCATGGCCGGTGCTCGACGTCGAACCGCGCAAGTACCGCTTCCGTATGCTGAACGGATCCGATTCGCGCGTGTACGACATGACTCTCTCGAACGGCATGCCGTTCGTCCAGATCGGTTCCGATCTGGGCCTGCTGAATGCACCGGAAACGATCTCGATGCTGAGCATGGCGCCCGGTGAGCGCGCCGACATCATCGTCGACTTCTCGCACGCGAGCGGACAGACGATCGTCATCGGCAACAGCGCGCCCGCCCCGTACCCGAGCGGCGACCCGGTGGACCCGGCGAGCACCGGACAGATCATGGCCTTCCGCGTGTCGAAGCCACTCTCGGGCGTGGCCGATCGGCCCATCCCGAAGAACTTGCGTCCGCTGCTCGGCCCGGTTCCGGTGCTCGCCGCGCCGGTGCGCACCCGCAAGATCCTGCTGTTCGAGGGAACCGACACGATGAACCGGTTGCAGACCATGGGCGGAATCGTGGACTCGACCCGGCCCACCTTGAACGGCACGCTGGTGTTCACCGACCCGATCACCGAGAACCCGAACGTCGGCGATACGGAGGTCTGGGAGTTCTACAACACGACCGGGGATGCGCACCCGATCCACATGCACCTGGTGGACTTCCGCATCGTCAACCGGCAGAAATTCCGCGGCACGATCGTTCCCAAGACCAACAGCGACGGCTCGCAGGGCGGGGTGCTGGACGAGGACAGTATCCACCTGCTCGGACGCGCGAGGACTCCGGCCGCCTCGGAAAGCGGCAAGAAAGATACGGCCAAGATGTTCCCCGGCGAGGTGACTCGCGTGATCGCCAAGTTCAAGCGGCCCGGCGAATACCTGTTCCACTGCCACATCCTGTCGCACGAGGATCACGAAATGATGCGGCCTTACTACGTCGGGCCGATTCCGGCCGGGCGCTGACATGACGATGAAAGTTGTCAGAACCTGGGCCCAGCTCGGATCGGCGTGCGCGGCCCTCGCGCTCGGGAGCTCGATGCTCCCGGCGCGTGCCGCACAGGAAGAGCACGCCCACCATCATCACGCCGAACAAGCGCCGGGTTACGCGCGCCAGGCAGGCAACTACCGGCT
>DATNBX010000011.1:0-25291 GCA_035571795.1 Ramlibacter sp. | reverse complement strand
GATCGCGCGGCCGGCCACTTCGACGGCGTCGCGATCGGCGCGGTCCTGCGCTTCGAGCAGGCGCTCGTAGTCGTCGCGCGGAAACTTGCAGTCGATCGGCAGCCACATCATCGCGCCGTCCTGGCGCTGGCCGGGCAGCTTGATCGCGAACTCGACCCGCGCCTTGCTGCCGGGAATCGTCTCGACGTTGGTGCCGTACTGGTCGAGCGTCATCACCTGCTCGAGCAGGCCCGACAGCTGGACCTCGCCGAAGATGCCGCGTGTCTTGACGTTGCTCAGCACGCGGCTCAGCGAACCGACATCCTTGGCGAGCAACTGCATTTCGCCGAGGCCGCGGTGCACCTGCTCGAGCCGGTCGGCGACCTGCTTGAAGCTCTCGCCGAGCCGGGTTTCCAGCGTCGTTTGCAGTTTTTCGTCCACGGTCTTGCGCATTTCGTCGAGCTTGGCGGCATTGGTCTGCTGCAGCAGCGCGAGTTGCGCTTCGAGCGTGCCTCTCACCTCGCCCATGCGCAGCGCATTCGACTCGCTCAAGTTGTGCAGTTGCAGCGCTAGCGTGTCCGACAGCGTTTTCTGCAGCAAGGCGAGCTGCTGGCCGAAAGCATCGATCTGCGTGTTCTGCGTGCGTGTGGCTTCGGCGCCCTGCTTGACCAGCGCGTCCTGGAAGGTCGCCAGGGTGTGCGTGAGTTCGGTGCGTGCGCCCCGGGACGATTCGCTGATCTCGCGGCGCAGTTCGCGCTCCAGCCGCTCGTTGGCGGCGAGGAGCTCGACGCGGGCGGCGTCGTCGGCTGGCGGCTTGCGCAGGAAGACCGCGACCACCAGCACCAGATTGGCGATGGCGAGCGCGACTAGGGTCCACACTTCCACGCGTGGGCCTAGTCAAGCACTTCAGGGTTCAGCGGCGTGACCGGTTTGCCGTGCACCAGGTAGGCGATGAGGTTGTCGGCGGCCAGGTTGGCCATGGCCCGGCGGGTTGGGACCGTGGCACTGCCGATGTGCGGCGTAAGCACGACGTTCGGGACCGTGAGCAGATCGGGATGGACCTTCGGTTCGCCTTCGTAGACGTCGAGCCCGGCCGCGCCAATGCGCTTGTCACGCAGGGCTGCGGCGAGTGCCGCGTCGTCCACCAGCCCGCCGCGCGCAACGTTGACGAGGATCGCGGTCGGTTTCATCAAGGCTAGTTCGGCCGCGCCGATGATGTGATGCGAGGACGGCGAATACGGCAGCACGAGGACGAGGTGGTCGGCGGTCTTGAGCAACTCTTCCTTGCTGACGCAGCGGGCCTTGCACTGCGCTTCGAGGTCCGGCGCCAAACGCGAGCGGTTGTGGTAGATGACGTCCATGCCGAAACCGTGGGCTCCGCGCCGGGCAATGCCTTGGCCGATGCGCCCCATGCCGAGGATGCCGAGAGTGGTGCCATGGACGTCGGCGCCGGCGAACATGTCATAGCTCCAGCGCTGCCATTTGCCGGCGCGCAGGTAATGCTCGCTCTCGCTTACCCGGCGGGCGGCCGCCATGAGCAAGGCGAAGCCGAAATCGGCCGTGGTTTCTGTCAGCACGTCCGGGGTATTGGTACCCAGCACCTTGCGCGCCGTCATGGCCGGCAGGTCGAAGTTGTTGTAGCCCACCGCCATGTTGGCGCAGATTTTCAAGTGCGGCGCGTTCGCCAACGCCTGGTCATCGATGCGCTCGCCGCCGGTCGTGAAAGCTCCGGCTTTGTCGCGCAGCTTCTGGGCAAACTGCTCTTTCGACCAGGCTTCATCGCCCTGGTTGTGCTCGACTTCGAAGTGTTGCTCGAGCTGCGCGATCACCTCGGGGAAGACGGCGCGGCTCACCAGGATCTTGGGCTTGTTCATGGCGTATCAAGGCTCCGCTGGGACGGATGGAACCTTAACAGAATGACTGGCGGTGTTCGGGGTTGTGGCCGGGTTGCGCTGCGAAGGGTCTGGATTCCATCCCAACACGGCCAGGAGGACAAAGAAGCCGACGACGTACCCGACTGTCACGTGCCAGCCGCCCCTGAGCCAGGCGCCGACCGAGCGCGCTTCGGGGTACATATTGGACAGCGCGACCCCTGCCGAAGATCCGAACCAGATCATCGAGCCGCCAAAGCCGACGGCGTAGGCGAGAAACCCCCAGTCGAATCCGCCTTGCCGCAGCGCCAGCGCCGTCAGTGGAATGTTGTCGAACACGGCGCTCACGAAGCCAAGGCCAAAGGCGCTTTGCCACGACGCGGCAGGTAATTTCTCCACCGGCATCATGGCCGCGCACATCACCAGCGAGAGCAGGAAGATGCTGCCGCGCAAGGCCTCGGGCAACAACTTCCAGGTCGGCGCACGCCATCCAGCGGTGGCAAAGATGGCGGCCCAGACGGCGAGCCCGATGACGGGGACGGCTTCCAGCGTAGCCGGATCGCGCAGGTTGAAGAAAACGTTGGCCAGGATCGCCGATGCCAGGATGATCGCGACGATCGCCAGGCGCGGGCTTTCCAGTCGCGCGTTTTCCGGATCTTCTTTCATGATGGGCTGCAAAGCGTGCTGCTGGCGGGAGGCGAAGACGCCACAGATCAGCAACGCCACGACGGCAGCCACGTAGGCTTCGAAGACCTGCCCGGGCTTGACGCCGCTGATCCACATCATGGTGGTCGTCGTGTCGCCGACGACGCTGCCCGATCCACCGGCGTTGCTGGCGCCCACGATCGCGGCGAGAAACCCGATGTGGACACGCCTCTTGTACAGCACGGCAGCCATGGTGCCCCCGATCATCGCAGCGGCAATGTTGTCCAGGAAGCTCGACAGAACGAACACGATCAGCAGCAGGCAGAACCCGCCTTTCCAGTCGTCGGGCAGGTAGTGCGGCAGCAGGGTCGGCACCCCGCTGCGCTCGAAATGATCTGACAGCAGCGCAAACCCCAACAGCAGCCCCAGCAGGTTCGCCAGCGTCACCCATTCGTGACCCCACAAGCGGATCAGGCCGGCCGTTCCGGTGACGCCGCTGAAATTTCCGAATCCCAGCTTGTACAAGGTAATTACGACCAGGCCCGTGAGCGCCACATACAAGGTGTGGTGATGAAAGAGCGCGACGCCCAGCAGCGTCAACGCGAACAGGATGAAATCAACTGGGATGCCCGCAAGCGCCATGGGAACGTCTCCGGCTGTTGTTATGGATGAGGTGTTTGCGATTATGGCTTGGGGAAGTGCTCATGCATTTCAATGGGCTTACGGCTGGGTCATCTCATCTGTAGGCACGTGCCTACGAATGTTCCCCGGGGCGTCCTACCGGGTCGAAACAGTGCCAAACCTAAAGTTTGTTCACGCCGCGGCCATTTGAGCAGCGGGCGAAACCGTTCAACTTCTGGGAGATTTGAGATGAATCAGGACCGTATCGAGGGCAATTGGAAGCTCGTCAAAGGCAAGGTCAAGGAACAGTGGGGCAAGCTCACCGACGACGACCTCGACGTGATCGCCGGCAAGCGCGACCAGTTGCTCGGGCGCATTCAGCAGCGCCACGGCATCGCCAAGGATGAAGCGGAACGCCAGGTCGAAACATTCGAGCGGCGCAACCCGGACTTCAAGTTCGAAAAATCGGAGTGACCCATGAAACACACCCTCATCACCCTCGCCATAGCACTGTGCTGCGGCTTCGCGGGCGGCGCGAATGCGGCCGGCGCGGGCGCGACCGGCATGAGCAAGGCCGACTACAAGGCGCAGAAAGACCAGATCCAGGCCGACTACAAGGCCGCCAAGGACAAATGCGGTCCGCTCAAGGGCAACGCGCAGGATATCTGCAAGGCCGAAGCCAAGGGCAAGCACGATGTCGCCAAGGCCGAACTGGAAGAACAGTACAAGCCCAGCCCCAGGCATGAAGCCAAAGTGAAGACCGAAAAGGCGGAAGCCGACTATAAGGTGGCCAAGGAGAAATGCGACGACTTGAGCGGCAACGCCAAGGACGCCTGCGTGAAGGACGCCAAGGCTGCCTACACCAGCGCCAAGGCCGACGCCAAGGCGACCAAGGTCGCCGAACAGAAGGGACCGAACTCCACCAAGGCCGCCGGCGCCGCCAAGAACTAGACCTCTGGCAGGCTGCGAACCGGCCAAAAGGTGACCTCTTCCGTCGGCACGCGCTGGCGGAAGAGTTCACCTTTTTCTTTTCATCGGCTCGTGCGCTGAAGCTGCCAACGCTCGAAATACTGGGTTGCCACCCGGAAGGTGTTGACCTGGGCCTGAACGGTGTCCTCGATTCGCGTGCCGTAGCCACCGGCCATGGCGAATGCCAGCGGAATCCGGCGCCGCCAGGACCAGTCGAACACGCGCCGGTCGCGCGCCTCCAGTCCGTCCCAGGTAAGCTTGAGGCGGCCGAGCCGGTCGCCCTCATGCGGGTCGGCTCCGGCCAGATAGACGACCAGGCCGGGCTCGAAGCGGCGCTCAAGCTCGTCCAATGCTGATTCCAGCGCGACCAGGTATTCCGCGTCGCCACACCCGTCGCGCAGATCGACGTCGAGGTCGCTTGCCTCCTTGCGGAACGGGAAATTCTTCTGGCCGTGCATCGAAAGAGTGAAAACGCTCGGGTCGCCGCGGAAGATGCTGGCAGTTCCGTTGCCTTGGTGAACATCGAGATCGACGATGGCGACCCTCAGCGGCCGACCGCTGCCGCGCGCCTGCTCCGCCTGCATGAGGCGAGCGGCGACCGCGGCGTCATTGAATACGCAGAAGCCGCCGCCCCGATCGGGGTACGAGTGGTGCGTGCCCCCGGCGATGTTGGCCGAGATGCCTTCGCTCAGCGCCAGCCGGCAGGCCGCAATGGTCGCGCCAACCGACCGCCGGGCTCGCTCGGCCATAGCCTCGCTCCAGGGAAACCCGATTTCCCGCATGATCTTCGGGTCGATCGAGCCTTCGGAAATCTCTTTGATGTAGGCCGGGCTATGGACGAGTGCCAGTTCCCCATCGGTCGCCGGCAAAGCCTGCATGAGCTCAATCAGAGGCAGCTCGGCCGCCAGCCGGTCGCGCAGCAGCTGGTACTTGGCCATCGGGAAGCGGTGGCCCGGCGGCAGCGGCAGCACGAACTGGGTGGCATAGAAAACTCGCACCCCTGCCATTGTGAAGCGCCGGGGCAGCCCTGCTATTGCGAAGGGCGCCCCGCGGCTTACGGTATTTAGAGGATTTTTCCTAGAATGGTGCGCTGCAACAAAAAATGCTTGCAATAGGCCTGCGTCCATTTATACTTTGGACCATGCTGCACTGCAACATGTCAAGGCCCCGGCCGAAGTTCAGAGCAGTTAATTGATCCCCACCCCCTTAACTACTGGAGAATTTTCACATGTTGACCGCTGAGCAAGTCCTGGCCTCCCAGAAAGCCGCCGTCGAAACCCTGTTTGGCCTGACCACCCGTGCCTTCGAAGGCGTGGAAAAACTGGTCGAACTGAACGTGGCCGCGTCCAAGACGGCGCTGGCCGAAGCCGCCGGTACCACGCAAGCCGTCATGGGCGTCAAGGACGCCCAAGAACTGCTGGCCCTGCAAGCTGCGTTGTTCCAGCCCCTGGCTGAGAAGACCGCCGCATACAGCCGCCACTTGTACGACATCGCCGCCGGCACGAGCGCCGAGTTCGGCCGCACCTTCGAAGCGCAAGCCGCCGAAGCCCAGAAGAAATTCCTGGCCGTGGTCGACAACGCCGCCAAGAACGCACCGGCCGGTTCTGAGACCGCCGTGGCCGTGTTCAAGAGCGCCGTCGCCGCCGGCAACAACGCGCTGGAATCGGTGCAAAAGGCCGTGAAGCAGGCCACCGAAGTCGCCGAAGCGAATTTCAACGCCGTGGCCAACCAGGCCGTGAATGCGGCCAAGACCACGACCAGCGCCAAGAAGCGTTAATTCTCGACTTGAAACCGGAGCGCCTGACTCCAGCTGAGTGGAGCAGAAGCTCTACAAGTCGCGGAGGATTTACCGGACACTTCCGCCATTGAACGAGAGTTCTACAGGTTGTCTCCTCGGGTCCTTTCGACACCCTCACAGGTTCAGGGATCCTTCAAGGGCAGATCGCAAGATCTGCCCTTTTTTTATTGCGCCCCTTGGGCGAGGGAGCGTAGCGACGCTCGCCCCAGTCGCGAGACTGGGGCTTTTTTATTCCTTATCTTGACTTGGCCTCGATCGCAGCCTTCAGCTGTGGCAGCAGCCGCTGCATGGCCGCGCGGCCGGCGTCGATGGCGCGGCGCCTCGCGCCGAAATCAGCGCTGCCCACTCCCACCAGCGCCGGACGGACCACGACATCCGCATCGCGCAGCTCATAGCTGTTGATGCTCTTGCCCATGATGGCGAAGGTCTGCAGCAGGATCTGCATCGAGTCGCCGGCCGGGTTGCCCTCCGGGGCGCTCGAAATATCCACGGCGATCACCAGGTCGGCGCCCATTTGGCGCACGTAACGCACGGGTGTCGGTGAGACCAGCCCGCCGTCGACGTATTCCTGGCTGCCAATCTTCACAGGCAGGAACAGCGCTGGCACGGCACTGGATGCGCGCACCGCCACGCCAGTGTCCCCACGCTGGAACAACACGCCCAGGCCGGTGTTCAGATCGGTCGCCACGATGCCCAATGGAATCGGCATCTGCTCGATCAATTTGCTGCCGACATTGGCGTTGACATAGCGGGCCAGCGCTTCGCCGCGCAGCATTCCGCGGCTGAAGATGGGGAGAGTCCAGTCCGCGAAGGCGGCCTCCTCCATCGTCTCCGCGACCTGCTGCAGCTGCTGGCCATTGCGCCCGCTTGCATACAGCGCTGCCACCAGGCTGCCCGCTGACGTGCCCACCACCAGATCGGGCCGCACGCCGGCCTCCTCCAGGACCTGGATCACCCCCACGTGGGCGAAACCGCGCGCGGCGCCACCACCCAGCGCCAGCCCGATCTTCGGCGGCCGCTTGGGCGCCGGTTGTGGAGGCACGACCGATTCGACGTGCGGCGGAGCCAAGGCACAGGCGGCCAGCAAGACCGCGGCGCAGAGCGCGACTAGCCAGGCATTGAGCCGCACCAACCCCGGGTTCCTGAAAAAAGCAATTTGCCGTGTCATTGGGCCTTCTCGATTCCGCCCGCCACTATGCACGAGTCGGCAAGTTGACAGGCCGCAAGGACCCGTCGAACGCGACGAATTATCGCGGCGCTTCGCGTCCGCGATAATTGCAGTTACGTCAACGTCAACCAACAGCAGGAGCACTCAATGGAAATCAAGGGCAAGGTCTTCATCGTCACGGGCGGAGCTTCGGGGCTCGGCGAAGGCACCGCGCGGATGCTGGCGGCCGCCGGCGGCAAGGTCGTGATCGCCGACATGCAGGCCGAAAAGGGCGAAGCCATCGCGAAGGATATCGGCGGCGCCTTCGTCACATGCGACGTGAGCCAGGAAGGCGACGCCCAGGCGGTCGTCGCCAAGGCGGTCTCGTTGGGCAAGCTGATGGGCCTGGTCAACTGCGCCGGCATCGCGCCGGCCGAGAAGACGGTGGGCAAGAGCGGCGCCCACAACCTGGGTCTCTTCAGCAAGACGATCATGGTCAACCTGATCGGCAGCTTCAACATGATCCGCCTGGCATCCGAGGCGATGTGCAAGAACGAGCCCGAAAGCACGGGCGAACGCGGCTGCATGATTTCCACCGCCTCGGTGGCAGCCTATGACGGCCAGATCGGCCAGGCCGCGTACAGCGCGTCCAAGGGCGGTATCGTCGGCATGACGCTGCCTATCGCACGCGATCTGGCCCGCAACGGCATCCGGAACATGACCATCGCACCGGGCATCTTCGGAACGCCGATGATGTTCGGCATGCCCAAGGAAGTGCAGGCCTCGCTGGCCGCCAGCGTGCCTTTCCCTTCGCGCCTGGGGACACCCGAGGACTACGCCAAGCTGGCGCGGCACATCTTCGAAAACGACATGCTCAACGGCGAAGTCATCCGTCTGGACGGCGCGATCCGCCTGGCGCCGCGCTGAGCCGCTGGAGCCGGATTAACATGCATCTCCGTCTAACGGGGAGATGCCATGAGAATCAGGCTCACGCTGTTGGCCGCGACGGCCCTGATGGCCGCTTGCGCCACGGCGCCTTCGAATTTCAGCTATCAGGCCCCTCTGCTGCCGGAGGCCGGTTCGGGCTACACCGAAAAGCCCGGCTGGGCGACCACCCGGTTCGCAGTGGCGGCCGCCAATCCGCTGGCCACCGACGCGGGCTACCAGGTACTCAAGGCCGGGGGTTCTGCCGTCGACGCGGCGATCGCGGTGCAGATGGTGCTCACGCTGGCCGAACCGCAGTCCAGCGGCATCGGCGGCGGAGCCTTCCTGCTGCACTACAACGGCAAGGATGTGGAGGCATTCGACGGCCGCGAAACCGCACCGGCAGCCGCTGATGAAAAACTGTTCCTAGGTGCCGATGGCAAGCCGCTCGCGTTCTATGACGCGGTCGTGGGCGGCCGCTCGGTGGGCGTGCCTGGAACGGTGCGCATGCTGGAGATGGCGCACAGGCAATACGGCAAGCTGCCGTGGGCCAGGCTGTTCGAGCCCGCGATCGTGCTGGCCGAGGGCGGCTTCAAGGTCAGCCCCCGGTTGAACACGCTCGTCAAGGCCGACGCGCATCTCAAGAAAGACCCGGTCGCGGCGGCTTATTTCTTCAAGCCCGATGGCGAACCGCGCGACGTCGGGTCCAACCTGAGCAATCCCGAATTGGCCGCGGTGCTTCGCAAAGTCGCGGCCGAAGGTTCGAAAGCCCTGCACGAAGGCGAAGTCGCCCAGGCGATCGTGAAGAAAGTGCAATCGCACCCCACCAACCCCGGCAAGATGACTCTGGCGGATCTCGCTGGGTACCAGCCGAGGAAACGCGATCCGATTTGCCATGACTACAAGGCCAAGGGCAAGGATTATCGGATCTGCGGTTTCCCGCCGCCCAGCTCCGGCGCCATAGCCGTCGGACAGATCCTGGGCATCCTGAACAATACGGATGCCGGTTCGATGGCACTGGAAAACGGACTGCCGGGCGCCAACTGGCTGCACCTGTACCTGGACGCGTCGCGCCTGGCTTTCGCCGACCGCGGCCAGTACCTGGGCGATCCTGATTTCGTCCAGCCGCCCGCTGGAAGCTGGATGAGCCTGCTCAATCCTTCCTACCTGGCCGAGCGCGCCAAGCTGATTAGCCCGCAGAGCATGAAAGTGGCCAAGCCGGGCGTGCCCGGGCCTGTGAAGGCCGCCTACGCCCCGAGCCTGGAGCAGCCGGAATACGGCACGTCGCACATCAGCATCGTCGATGGCTACGGCAACGCGATCGCCATGACCACGACTATCGAGGACCAGTTCGGCGCGCGCCAGATGGTGAGCGTCAAGGGCGGGCCCGGGGGCTTCCTGCTGAACAACGAACTCACCGACTTCAGCTTCGCACCGGCCGACGCCGAGGGCAAGCCGATCGCCAACCGTGTCCAGCCGGGCAAGCGCCCGCGCTCGTCGATGGCGCCGACGCTGGTGTTCGACAAGGCGACCGGCCAGCTTGTGATGAGCGGCGGCAGCCCAGGCGGTGCGCTGATCATCCACTTCACCACCAAGACGCTGTATGGGGTGCTGAACTGGGGACTGAACGCGCAGCAGGCGATCAACCTGCCGAATTTCGGTTCGCTCAACGGTCCGAGCGTGCTCGAGGAAAATCGTTTCCCGCCCGCAACGGTCGAAGCGCTGCGAAGCCGCGGCGCCGAGGTGCGCGAGCAGGCGATGACCAGCGGTTTGCAGGCGATCCAGAAGACGCAGACCGGCTTCTTCGGTGGCGCCGATCCGCGCCGCGAAGGCGTGGTGCGAGGCGACTAGCGGTTCCCGGCGGCCTCTTCAGCCTGCAGCGGATTGGGCTGTGGCGCCTCTTCGGGCAGGCCGATACGCTCATATTCCGAGATCACCTGGGCGCCCAGCAACAGCAAGGTGGCGCCGATCTCCAGGCTGAACAGCACGACGATGGCCGTCGTCAGCGAACCGTAGACGACGTTCACCTGCGATAGCGTGTTGAAGTACCAGACCAGCACATGGCGCGTCACCTCCCAGAGCAGCGCCGCCGTCGCTCCGCCGAGAAGTGCATGGCGCCAGGACAGCCGGCCCACCGGCATCACCATGTAGACCGAGCTCAGCACGAAGATTTCGCCCACCAGACCGAGCAGGTAGAGCAATACGCCGGACAAGCCGCTGAGCGACCACTCATGGCCCAGGAACTCGATGCTTTCCTGGCCGATCGCCTGAAGGCTGCCCGACACCAGCGTCACGATCAGCAGCCCGAAGCCCAGGCACAGGATGTAGATGTAGGGCAGCACCGCCGAGACGACGTAGCGCCGCTTGCGGATGGCGATGCGGTGCAGAAAGATCACTGACATCGCGTTCTCCAGCACCGTGAAGGCCAGCGAGCTGAAGAACAGCATCGTGATCAGGAGCAGCCAGCCGATCACCTCGCGGTGATCGAGAAAGTTGCGCAGCTCGCCGATGATGGCCTTGGACTGCCCCGGAACCAGCCATTCCAGGTAGCGGCCCAGCGTGCTGAGCAACTCCGCCTGGTCGATGATGTGCGAAAGCGCTATCACCGCCAGGATCAGCAGCGGTACCACCGACAGCAGTGCGTAATAGGCCACCGCGCCCGCTAGCAGCAGGCCCTGGTTCTTCTTGAACGCCTTGAGCACGCACCAGGCGAACGCGCCTGGGCTTTCCAGGACGCGTGCGGCTTGCGGGCTGAGCAAAGGCATGGCATGCCCAGTATGCAGCCGCGCCGTCCGCCCGTGGGTTCGGCGTTACGGGCGTCTACACGTCGATCGCAGCGGCTGAGCCGGCCTGCTTTCTCAGCTCGAACTTCTGGATCTTGCCGGTCGAGGTCTTGGGCAGTTCGCCGAACACGACCGCCCTGGGGACCTTGAAGCCGGCCAGGTGCTTCTTGCAGTGGGCCACGATGTCTTCGCGGGTTGCGGTCGCGCCCGCCTTGAGCTCCACGAAGGCGCAGGGCGTCTCGCCCCAGCGCTCGTCCGGCTTGGCGACCACCGCTGCCGCCAGCACATCGGGGTGGCGGTACAGCACGTCTTCCACCTCGATCGACGAGATGTTCTCGCCGCCCGAAATGATGATGTCCTTGCTGCGGTCCTTGATCTTGATGTAGCCGTCAGGGTACTGCACCGCCAGGTCGCCGGTATGGAACCAGCCGCCGGCAAACGCCTCGCGCGTGGCGCCCGAGTTCTTCAGGTAGCCCTTCATCATGATGTTGCCGCGGAACATGATCTCCCCCATGGTCTCGCCGTCCATCGGCACCGGCTTCATCGTCTGCGGATCGATCACGCGTGCGGCGCGCTGCAGGTGGTAGCGCACGCCCTGGCGCGCATTGAGCCTGGCGCGCTCGCCGATATCCATGCCGTTCCACTCATCGTGCTTGGGGCAGACGGTGGCCGGACCATAGACCTCCGTGAGCCCGTAGACATGGGTGAGGTCGAAACCCATGCGCTCCATGCCTTCGATCATCGATGCCGGTGGCGCGGCGCCGGCCACCATGGCCTTGACTCCGGTCGGCAGGCCCTGCTTCATTTCCTCCGGTGCGTTCACCAGCAGGCCTTGCACTATCGGCGCGCCGCAGTAGTGCGTCACGCCATGCGTCTTTATCGCGTCGATGATGGCCTTGGCCTCGACCTTGCGCAGGCACACGTTCACGCCGGCGCGCGCCGCGATGGTCCACGGGAAGCACCACCCATTGCAGTGGAACATCGGCAGCGTCCACAGGTACACGGCATGCTTGGGCAGGTCCCACTCGAGAATATTGGATATCGCGTTGGTGGCCGCGCCGCGGTGGCTGTAGACGACTCCCTTGGGATTGCCGGTGGTGCCGCTGGTGTAATTGAGCGCGATCGCGTCCCATTCGTCGCCTGGAAGCTGCCATTCGAAAGCCGGGTCGCCACCGGCGAGGAAATCTTCATAGCCAATAGTGCCGGCACGCTCGGCCGGCCCCGTGTACAGCGCATCCTCGACGTCGACGATCAGCAACGGGCGCTTTTCAGTGCGCAGGCCGATCGCCTTTTTCATGACGCCGGCGAATTCCGGATCCACGATCACCGCCTTGGCCTCGCCATGATCCAGCATGAACGCGATCGTTTCGGCGTCCAGCCGGGTGTTCATCGTATTCAGCACCGCGCCTGCCATCGGAATGCCGAAGTGCGCTTCCACCATCGGCGGGGTGTTGGGCAGCATCACGGCGACGGTGTCGCCCTTGCCCACGCCGTTTCGCGCCAGCGCACCGGCCAGCCGGCGGCAGCGCTCGTAAAGCTCGCTCCAGTTGCGGCGCAGGCCGCCGTGAATCACTGCCAGCCGTTGCGGATAAACCTCGGCGGTCCGCTCGATGAACGTCAGCGGCGACAGTGGCGTGAAATTGGCCTCGTTGCGCGGCAGGTCCTGGTCGAAAATGTGCGTCATGTCTTGTCTCCGATGTTTCCCGGTGGTCCGGCAGGCCACGGTGTCGGCGCTTGATTAAGCAAGAATACCGAACAATGACCATTCCCCAGTCTTTCATCCAGGAGTTGGTAGCCCGCGCCGACGTCGTCGAGATCGTCGGGCGCTACGTGCAGCTGAAAAAAGGCGGCGCGAACTACATGGGACTGTGCCCGTTCCACGGCGAAAAGTCGCCTTCGTTTTCGGTCAGTCCGAGCAAGCAGTTCTACCATTGCTTCGGCTGCGGCAAGAATGGAAATGCCATCGGCTTCCTGATGGAGCATGCCGGCATGAATTTCGTCGAAGCCGTCAAGGACCTTGCCCAGCAGTACGGCATGCAGGTGCCGGAAGAGGACGCTTCGCCCCAGGACCGCGCGCGGGCCGCCCAGCAGCGCGAGAAGCAGGCGACGCTGACCGATGTGCTCGAGAAAGCCTGCGGCGCCTACCGCAAGCACTTGAAGGAGTCGCCTCGGGCGGTCGAGTACTTCAAGGGCCGTGGCGTTTCCGGAGCGGTTGCGAAGCAGTTCGGCCTGGGCTATGCGCCCGACGGCTGGCACAGTCTGGCGAGCGTCTTCCCCAGCTATGACGATCCCCTGCTGGCCGAAAGCGGACTGGTCATCGTCAGCGAGGACGAGGACAAGCGCTACGACCGCTTCCGCGACCGGGTGATGTTTCCCATACGAAACGTCAAGGGCGAGTGCATCGGCTTCGGCGGCCGGGTGCTCGGAGAGGGAACGCCCAAATACCTGAACTCCCCGGAGACCCCGGTGTTCAGCAAGGGCCGCGAACTCTACGGCCTGTTCGAAGCCCGCAACGCCCTTCGCGAGCACGGTTACGTACTGGTGACCGAGGGCTACATGGATGTGGTGGCGCTGGCGCAGCTGGGCTTTCCCAACGCTGTGGCAACGCTAGGCACCGCCTGCACCAGCGAGCACGTGCAAAAGCTCTTCCGTTTCACCGATTCGGTGGTGTTCAGCTTCGACGGCGACGAAGCCGGCCGCCGTGCGGCGCGCAAGGCGCTCGACGCCGCCCTGCCCTATGCCACGGACGTGCGCAGCATCAAGTTCCTGTTCCTGCCCGCCGAGCACGACCCGGACAGCTACATCCGCGAGTTCGGCCGCGAGGGGTTTGCCCGTTATGTGAGCGATGCCACGCCACTCAGCCGTTTCCTCATCGAGGCCGCGCGCGAAGGCTGCGATCTCGCCAGCGCAGAAGGCCGCGCCCGACTGGCCGCAACAGCCAGGCCGTTGTGGTCATCGATGCCCGATGGATCGCTCAAACGCCAGGTCCTGAACGAGATTGCCACGCTCGTGGAAGAGGATGCACGCGACTTGCTGACTGCCTGGGGCAGCCCTGCTGCAGGGGCGGCGGCCGGCCGCGGGCGAATCCGGGTCAGCGCCCGTCCGTGGACCCGCAAGTTTCCGTCCCAGCCGTCGATCGAAGCCAATGCCCAAAATGCGGCGCGCCTGCTGTTGGCGAACTCCGCCTGGTGGGACGAACTGGCGATGCCCGATCACGAGGTGTTGTGCGGACTTGAAGGCGGCTGCGGCGAATTGTTCCGCTGGCTCGACACGCAGGCGCACGAGCACGGACCCCAGCCGCTGGCGGCGCTGATGGTCGCGGCGGAGGGCCAATCGTTCGCCCCGATCGTCACGCGGCTCATCGAGCTGGAGACGATGCAGCCGCATGGGCGCATGGTCGAAGATTCGGACCTGCCTTTGCGGGAACTGCGCAGGTTGGTCAGCGCCGTCAGGCTGGATGTGCTCGAACTGCAGCTGAAACAGGTCCAGGCCTTGCCGGCCTCCGACCCCAGCCGGGCCGCTCGCGAGCTGGAACTTATCAAGGACCAGTTCGAACTCAAGAAACGGCACATGCTGCTCTTGAAAACACCCGAAAACGGTATAATGTAAGGTTTGCTAGCGGCAAGAGCGACAGCAGCACCTCCGGACCCGGCCAACCGCGGACATTTGCTCCCGACCCGCCACCTCACCGCAAGGACTGCACACCAAATGTTCGCCCACCCATCTTGCCCTTGAAGGACAACTGGAACGCCTCGCCCGGGGCGTTCCGCGCGTTCCCCTCATCCCGCGCCGGGCTGTAGTGGCGCTTTTTGTGTTTCTGCTTTTTTGCCAGTCCGAGGTATTTTTTCATGCCCGCTCAAAAGTCCGGAAAGCTCGTGAAGCCCGCCGCGAAACCCGTTGCCAATAAATCGATCAAACCCGGGATGCCCGCCAAGGCAAGGCTCAAAGTCGTCCAAACCGAACCCAAGCCGCAAGCCAAGCCCCCCGCCAAGTCCGCCATGAAAGCCAAGCCAGTGCCGCAAACGAAGTCCCCTGCCAAGCATTCAGAGAAAGCCACCGCGAAGGATCAGGTGAAGAAGAGCGCGAAAGCCGCCGCCGATGAGCTGGTGAAGAAGAAGCCCGGCCGCCCGCCCAAGGTCCCATCGACGGAATTGGCCGACCTGGCCAAGGCCGGTGCCAAGCGCGGCCGCAAGCCCAAGATCGTCGTGGAACCCAAGCCTGCGGAAGACCTGGACCTGTCGGACATCGAAGACGATCTGGCCGGCGAGCCGGTGGCCGAAACCGCCGAGAAGGTCAAGCCGCTGCGTATGAAGATCAGCAAGGCCAAGGAACGGGCCTTGATGAAGGAATTCGGCCTGGACGAGGCCATCCTCACCGAAGAGGAGATGCTAAAGCGCCGGCAGCGCCTGAAGACGCTGATCAAGCTGGGCAAGACACGCGGTTACCTCACGCACGCCGAAATCACCGACCATCTTCCCGAGAAGCTGGTGGACGCCGAAACGCTCGAAGTCGTGGTGTCCATGCTCAATGACATGGGCGTTGCCGTCTACGAACAGACGCCCGATGCCGAGACGCTGTTGCTGACCAATACGGGTCCGACCGCCGCGACCGAGGAAGAAGCCGAGGAGGAAGCGGAGGCCGCCCTGTCCACCGTGGACAGCGAATTCGGCCGCACCACCGACCCCGTGCGCATGTACATGCGCGAGATGGGCACCGTGGAACTGCTCACGCGTGAGGGCGAGATCGAAATCGCCAAGCGCATCGAGGGCGGCTTGATGTCCATGATGGAAGCGATCTCGGCTTCACCGGCCACGATCGCGGAAATCCTGCGCCTGGCCAACGAAATTCGCGAAGGCCGGGTCGTTATCTCCACGGTGGTCGACGGCTTCTCCAATCCGAACGAAGCCGACGACTATGTGGCCGAGGAGGATTTCGACGAATTCGACGCCGATGACGACGACGACGGCAACGGCGGCTCCAAGGCGCTGACCAAGAAGCTCGAAGAGCTCAAGACCCAGGCGCTGGAGCGGTTCACGCGCATCCAGCAGCTGTTCGAGAAGGTGCACAAGGTCTACGACAAGGAGGGCTACGGCACGCCCGCCTATGTCAAGGGCCAGCACGCGCTGTCCGAGGAGCTGATGACCATCCGCTTCACGGCCAAGACCATCGAAAAATTGTGCGACATGGTGCGCGGGCAGGTCGACGACGTGCGCAAGAAAGAACGCGAACTGCGCCGCATCATCGTGGACAAGTGCGGCATGCCGCAGGAGGTCTTCATCAAGGAATTTCCGCCCAACTTGCTGAACCCCAAATGGGTGGAAAAGCAGGCTGCCGCCGGCAAGTCCTGGTCCACCATCATGGCGCGCAATGTCCCGCCAATCCAGGAGCTGCAACAAAAGCTCGCGGACGTGCAGTCGCGCGTGGTCGTGCCGCTGGCGCAGCTGAAGGACATCAACAAGCGCATGAACGAAGGCGAGGCGTCGTCGCGCGAAGCCAAGAAGGAAATGATCGAGGCCAACCTGCGCCTGGTGATCTCCATCGCCAAGAAGTACACCAATCGGGGCCTGCAGTTCCTGGACCTGATCCAGGAAGGAAACATCGGCCTGATGAAAGCCGTGGACAAGTTCGAATACCGGCGCGGCTACAAGTTCTCGACGTACGCGACCTGGTGGATCAGGCAGGCCATCACCCGCTCGATCGCGGACCAGGCCCGCACGATCCGCATCCCGGTGCACATGATCGAGACCATCAACAAGATGAACCGCATCTCGCGCCAGCACCTGCAGGAATTCGGCTTCGAGCCGGACGCCAGCATCCTGGCGGCCAAGATGGAGATCCCGGAAGACAAGATCCGCAAGATCATGAAGATCGCCAAGGAGCCGATCTCCATGGAAACGCCGATCGGCGACGACGACGATTCGCACCTGGGCGATTTCATCGAGGACACCGGCAACACCGCGCCGATCGAGGCGGCCATGCAGGCCGGCCTGCGCGACGTGGTGAAGGACATCCTCGATTCGCTGACCCCGCGCGAAGCCAAGGTGCTGCGCATGCGTTTCGGCATCGAGATGAGCACGGACCACACGCTGGAAGAAGTCGGCAAGCAGTTCGACGTGACACGCGAGCGCATCCGCCAGATCGAAGCCAAGGCGCTGCGCAAGCTCAAGCACCCCAGCCGCAGCGACAAGCTGCGCAGCTTCATCGACACGCTCTGACCCGGCTGTTTTCCCGGGCTCGGCCTGGGATCCATCTTCGAAAGCGCCCTTCCCCCCGGGCGCTTTTTTTGACTTCTACTGCTGAGCCTATTGCAAATGACAATGATTTGCATTACGATTGTCTGAACTTGGAGGAGATTCTTATGGCCCTTGTCCGTCGTGCGATCACCGTCGCGCTCACCGCCAGCTTCGTTAGTTTGTGGGCGCAAGCCGCGGAGCCCGAGTTCGCCCTGGTCATCAGGAACCATCGCTTCGAGCCTGCTGAGGTCAAGGTCCCTGCGGGACAACGCGTCAAGCTCATCGTGCACAACCAGGACAGCACCGCCGAGGAGTTCGAAAGCCATAGCTTGAACCGGGAGAAGGTGATTCCGGCCGGCTCGAAAGCATCGATCTTCATCGGCCCGTTGAAGCCGGGCCGCTACACCTTCTTCGGCGAATACAACGAGGCCACGGCCAAGGGCGCCGTTGTGGCCGAGTAAACGGAGCACCCATGCTAGCTGCGGCATTGATCGTTTTTCGCGAGTCCCTGGAGGCCGCGCTCTTCGTTGGCATCGTTGCCGCCGCCACGCGGCAGTTGCCCGGCCGTGCGCGCTGGCTGGCGGCCGGCGTCGGGGTCGGCCTGCTGGGAGCGCTGCTGCTGGCTCTCATGGCTCAGAACATCGGCAGCTGGTTCGATGGGCTGGGACAGGACGTCGTGAACATCGGGGTGCTGTCCGTGGCGCTTGCGATGCTTCTGTGGCATTGCATCTGGGTTACGGCGCACTCCAAGGACATGGCCGGCCAGGCACGCAAACTGGGTGTTTCGGTGGAACAGGGACAGCGCAAGCCTTGGGCGCTGCTGATTGCGGTCGCGCTCGCGGTACTGCGGGAAGGAGCGGAAACCGTGCTCTTCGTGGGCGGCGCGCTCACGGCTTCCACAGAGACCAGTCTGGGTGAAGTGGTGCTGTCGTGCCTGGTGGGTGTGGGCCTGGGCGTTGGCGCGGGCTGGGCGATCTATGGCGGGCTGTCACGCGTACCGGTCAGGCACCTGTTCGCGACGACCAACGCACTGATCGCGATCCTGGCCGGATCGATCGCCAGCCAGTTGGTCAAGTCACTCACCCAGGCCGGTTTCATCGAGCGGTGGACCGCCCCGATGTGGGACACCTCCGCGATGCTTGCCCCCGACTCCGCCCTTGGCACCTTCCTGCACGCACTGATGGGCTATGACGCCCGGCCCTCGGCCGCGCAGCTGGCCTCCTACCTGGCGGTCCTGGCCCTGATCTACGCAGGCACCCGGCTGCTGCGGCACCCGCCACCGTTGCCATAGCGCACCGGCGCGGCTGCTCGATTTTCTTTCACTACTACCTGGAGTTTCTTATGCGAACCGCCATCCGGGCGGGGGCGTTGGCTGCCCTCGTCCTATCGTGCCTCACCGTCCCGACAATATCGCTCGCGGGCCCTGCAGATGACGTCAAGTCCCCGATCGTCGAAGAAGGCGAAAGGGAAATCGAATTCAAGGTCGGCACCGCCAAGGCGCGTGATGGCAGCCGCGAGACCGAGTACGGCCTCGCGCTAGGGTGGGGTGTCAACCGCTGGTGGTTCACCGAGCTGGAGGCCAAGTGGCACAAGGAGCCCGGCGCCGTCCACACTTTCGACGCATGGGAGTGGGAAAACCGGTTTCAGCTTACCGAGACCGGAAAGTATCCCGTGGACGTCGGCTTCCTGCTGGAGATCGAACGCCCGAAAGACCGCAGCGAGGGCTACGAATACCGCTGGGGTCCGCTGCTGCAAACCGATATTGGCAGCAATGTCCAGGCCAACCTGAACCTCTTGATCGAAAAGCACATTCGCGCTAGCACCGCCCAGGCGGCGGAACTGGGGTATCAATGGCAGGTCAAGTACCGTTGGCGTCCCGAGTTCGAGTTCGGCTTGCAAGGATTCGGCGACGTCGGACCGTGGAACCATTGGGAACCACACGCGGAGCAGCCGCACATCGCCGGACCCGCCATCTTCGGGAAATTCCGCGTGGCCCAGAAGCAGGTCATCAAGTACAACGCCGGGCTGCTCTTCGGCTTGACCGATGCAGCGCCGCGGACCACGCTCAGGTTCCAGGCCGAATACGAATTCTGATCGGCCGGCGGCCCGCTGCGCCAAAGGCGGCGGGCGCTAGAACATGGTCTCCTGGTAGCCGTCGGTCTTGCCGTCCGATCTCCGCGCCCGCAACTCCACCAGCGGCGGCAGCGCAGCGGCAGTGGTGTAGCGCTTGCCGCATTCCGGGCAGTCGTAGTCTTCTTCCTCGTCATTGCCAGGCAGGCGCGACACCAGCACCTCGAACCGCGCACCGCAGTAGGCGCAGGACTGGATGAATGTGCTGCGTACGAAACCCGGTTCGTGTTGCTGCGAGTGGCTCATGGTGTTTCCCTCTCGTCGCTGTCACGGGCCCGCGCACTGGCGCGGGCGAATCACTTTCGCAATGGTGCGGCGCTAGATCGCTTCCAGCGCCATCATTCCCGCCGCCGTGTTGGAGATCGGGATGTGGTAGTTGGTGTGCACCTTTCGTACCGCACCCGGCACCGCGCCGCGCGTGGCCAGCCACATCAGCAGCTCGACGCCCTGCGTGCCGGTCTTTTCGACCAGCTCATGGATGCTGAACTGCGTGGCCCATTCGGGATCGCTCACCAGGCTGTCCATGAACTTCAGGTCGAACGGTTTGTTGATGAAGCCGGCACGCTCGCCGTCCAATTGGTGGCTCAGGCCGCCGGTGCCGATCACCACGACCTTCTTGTCGCTGTCCCAGGAGGAGATCGCCTCGCCCACCGCTTTTCCGAGCGCCAGGCAACGCCTCGCGCTGGGCAGCGGGAACTGGCCCGTATTGATGCAAACGGGCACTGTCAAGACCGGGCAGTCCCCGGTCGGCCAGAACAGTTTGAGCGGCAGCGTGAAGGCGTGGTCTACCAGCATTTCCTGGCAGGTGGTGATGTCGAATTCCTTGTCGATCAGGTGATCGATGATGTGCCAGGACAGCTCCGGCACGCCCTTGAACGGCGGCAGCGTGGGAATGCCCCATCCCTCGTCGGCGTTGCGGTATTCCGGCGCTGCGCCCACGGCGAAAGTCGGCATCTTGTCCAGGAAGAAGTTCAGTCCGTGATCGTTGTAGAAGACGACCGCCACATCCGGCTTGACTTCGCCGAGCCAGGCGCGCACCGGCAGGAAGCCATCGAAAAAGGGTTTCCAGTAAGGCTCCTGCTGCAAGCCCTTGGCAATGGCGCCGCCGATGGCCGGCACGTGGGAAGTGGTCAAGCCACCAATGATCTTTGCCATGTGCGCCTCTCTTTCCGCTCAGGTGGGCAGCGTGTCAGGTTGCTGGTTCTGCGCGACCAGCCGGGCCTTGAAGGCCTCCTTGGTCATGCCGGTCTGGGCCGCGCCAAGGTCCTGCACGTCCAGGCCGAGGATTCCTGCGAACTTGGCCAGGTAATAGACATTGCCGCCGGCAGCCAGCAGGCCCAGGACGTTGCGCGTGCGGATGCCGGCCGACTGCTGTTCGCTCAGGCCGAACTTGCGCATGTAGGCTTCTTCGTCCCGCAGGAACTCCGAGCGGGCGTCGGCCGAGTTGAACGAAAAACACATCTTGTTCAGGGCGTAACCCTTCTGGGCTTGCGCCCCGTCGAATATCGTGGTGCCCGGGATCGGGCGGGCCTTGGAAACGGGCATAAACGTCTCTCCGAAGTCAGTGCGCATCAATATCCACCGCCGCTTCCCTTCCCCGCCTGATCCACGTCAATTGGATTCGACTGCGGACGGCGATCCCCGCGTCACGACACTGGAGAAAACACCATGCGATGCCTGGACGCCAGGGTGGCGGTCAAAGCGGCAGCACCACGCGCACCTCCAGCCCCGGCTGCGCGTTGCGCAAGCTGAAGGTTCCGCCGTGCGCCTGGACGACCAGCTTGCACAGGTACAGGCCCAGGCCCACCCCACCGGTGGCGCGCTCGCGCGCGGCGTCAGGACGCCAGAATGCCTCACCCAGGTGCGCCAGCGCGGACTCATGAACGCCAGGGCCGTAATCGCGCACGGCCAGGCAGATGCCGTGTCCTTCGGGCCGCGCGCTTACGCGCGGCGGCTGCGCAGCGCCGGCACTGTGGCGCAGTGCATTGTCCAGCAGGTTGCGCATGAGCAGTCGTATGCGCGTGCGGTCCAATAGCAACGCCTGCAGGTCCGGCGCAATGTCGACCTGCGCGGCTTGCGCCGCTGCGGCGACGGCCTCTCGCACCAGTGCGCCCAGGTCCGAGGGCTCCAGGTGCAGTGCGGCGTGGCCTTGGCCCAGGCGCTCGCTTTCCAGCAGGTCCGTAACGAGGTCGCGCATCTCGCCCAGGTCGCGCAGCAGTGCCTGGCGCTGGGCTTGCAGCTCGGGCGTTTCGGGCAATAGCTCCGTATTCAATCGCGCCCGCGTGAGCGGGCTGCGCAGTTCGTGGCTGATGGCCAGCAGCAGCGCACGCTTGGCTTCCAGCATCCGGTGGATGTCGCGCGCCATGGTGTTGACGCCGGCGGCCAGCTCGCCCAGTTCGTCGCGGCGGCGGACGGGAATCGGCTGCGAAAAATCGCCCGCCCCGAAGCGCCGCGCACCGGCATGAATGTCGTCCAGCGGGCGCAGCAGGCGCCGCACATAGGCGTAGGCCAGGGCAGTCAGGGCCAGCAGCACGGCCAGTGTCACCCAGCCCACGCGGCGCGGTGGATCCTGCCATCCAGCGATGGCCACGCCGAACCGGATGTGGTGCCCGTCGGCCGTCGTGCGCTCCAGCAACAGCGACGAGCGGCCATGCCAGGCGAACTGCGGTTCCATATGGCCGTCTTCCCCCTCCTGGGCCTTGGGGTGACTTTGCCAGTTGACCTTGGGTCCCGCGATCCGCACGGTCACGGGCAAGCGCCGCACCAGGGCCTGCGCCCGCTCGATGCTCGGGGGGCTGCCGATTTCCGCAGCCAGGCGGTCCACATAGTCGGACAGCAGCGGCAGCGCCGCTTCGCGCCAGCCAATGGTCAGTGCCCGTTGCATGCCGAACAGGAAGGCGCCCGTCATGGCCAGCGCCAGCAGCAGGAACAACGCGACCAGCTTGGCCTTCAGCGAATGCGGCAGCCGGCTGCGCAAGGCATGGCGCGCGCGCCCGTGCCAGCGCGTGGTTTCAGGCTGGAACACGAGCCACCGCGAGCGAGTAGCCCGCATTGCGCAGGGTCTTGATGCAGTCCAGCGGTTCAAGTTTCTTGCGCAGCCGGCTCACCACGATGTCCACCGCGCGGGTGTACAGATCGGCCTCGTGGCCGCGCAGGTGATTGAGGATGTCGTCGCGGCTGAATACCTTGCCGGGTTCGCGCGCCAGCAGCAGCAAGAGATCGAACTCGGTGCTGGTCAGCTCCACAGGCTGGCCCTGGCGCTGCACGCTGCGCGTGGCGGGATCGATGGCGAGGCCCTCGAATCGCAGCGTGCTGCCGGCCGCCTGAACGGTCCCGGCACCGCGCCGCCGTAACACCGTCTGCACCCGCGCCACCAGTTCGCGCGGCTCGAACGGCTTGGGCACATAGTCGTCGGCACCCAGCTCGAGTCCCACGACACGGTCCATCACCTCGCCGCGAGCGGTCAGCATGATGAGCGGGATGTCGCTCTCCTTGCGGATCGCGCGGCACAGCGCGAAGCCGTCCATCTCTGGCAGCATGACGTCGAGAATGGCCGCGTCGAAGCCGCCTTGGCGAAGCTGGGCCAGGCCCGCGCCGGGGCGGGTGGCCTGGCTCAGCTGCAGGTCGAAACGGGCGAAGTACGCAGCCAGCGGAGCGCCCAGCTGCTCGTCGTCGTCAATCAGCAGGATGCGGGGCATTCGCGGATTGTGCATGCCGCCGGGCGGGTCTTCATCCGCGGTGCATCCATCCGTGCCGGCGCTGCATGAAGTCCCGCACCTTCGCCTGCTGCGCTGGCGTGAGGCTGTCGTAAAAGTCCGCCAGCGCGGCAATCACTTCCGGGCTCTTGGCCGTGACTGCGGCCGTCTTCTCGGACACCAGCGCTTGCGCCCGGGCACGGTCAAATTTGTCACCGGTAACCAGTGCCTGGACTTGCGCGCGCGGATCACCCGACTGGCCGGCGAACGCGGCGCGCTGCTCGTGCAATTTGTCGGCCAGCACTACCAGGCGCTTCTTCTGGTCTTCGTTCAGTTCGAGCTTGCTGCTCACGCGGTCGATCATCCGGTCGCGGAACTTGGGGCGATCCTCGGCGCTCACATTCCAGCCATGGTGATCGTAGCGGTGACCGCAAGCTGTCAGGCCGCCCATGATGATGGTGGCGCCGAACAGGCCGAAGAGAGTGCGTCTGATCCAGGATTTCATTGAGTGGTCCTTTGCGTAGAAGTTGGAGAGGCAGGACCTGAATGGTGCGCGGCGGCACCGGCCCGGTCATCTCGCCCGGGTTGCGGTTTGTTTCGTTATTTTTCAGCCCGCCAGGCTCGGAGCACTCCCAGTCAAAATTCTTCTGTGTCCACTTCGCTGGCGGACTGGGCGCTATACCGGGCGCCGGTCACCGTCTTCTGGTTGATCAGCGCTTCGAGCCTGGCGATGAGGTCCGGGCTCAGGCGGACGTCGGCCGCCGCCAGGTTCTCGCGCAGGTGCGCGGTGCTGGTCGTGCCTGGAATGGGAATGACATGCGGCGCCTTGTGCAGCAGCCACGCCAGGGCGAGCTGCGCGGGCGTGCAGCCGGCCTCACGCGCGAGGTCTTTGTACGGCGGCAGCAGCTTCAGGTTGGCCGCGTAATTTTCCGACGAGAAACGCGGCATCGCGCGGCGTATGTCCTTCGCGTCCAGTGCCGCAACATCGTGCAGCGCGTCGCAAAGAAAAGCACGGGCCAGCGGGCTGAAGGCGACGAAGGCCGCACCGAGTTCGCGGCAGGCTTCGAGGACGGCGATCTCCGGATTGCGGGTCCACAGCGAGTATTCGGTCTGCACGGCGCTGATCGGATGCACCGCGTGCGACTTGCGCAAGGTCGCAGCCGACACCTCGGACAAGCCGATGCTGCGCACCTTGCCGGCGCGCACCAGATCGGAAATCGCACCTACGCTGTCTTCGACCGGCACTTTCTTGTCCCAGCGGTGCAGGTAATACAGGTCGATCACATCGGTGCGCAAGCGCCGCAAGCTGTCTTCGCAGTTCTTGCGGATGGCCGCGGGGCGGCCGTCGATGACCCGCTTGATGCCGTCCTCGAACTGCACCCCCGCCACGCCGCCCTTGCTGGCCAGCGTGAATTGGTTCCTGTGCTTGGAAAGGATTTTTCCGACCAGGTCCTCGTTCACGCCGAACCCGTAGAGCGCCGCCGTGTCGAACAGGGTGACGCCGGCATCCAGCGCGGCCAGCAGCACCCGCTCGGCCTGCTCGGACGGCGGCGGCGCGCCGTACGCGTGACTGAAGTTCATGCAGCCCAGGCCGATCGCACCGACCTGGAACAGCCCGACTTGTCTCTGCTGCATGTTCAGCTGCCCAGCTGCTGATCGAGCCGGTGCAGGATTTCGTAGCACGGCAGCACCTGGGCCACGCTCGCGTTGGGCTCTCGGCCCTCCTTGATGGCCGAGAAGAACTCGCGGTCCTGCAGCTCGATGCCATTCATGCTCACGTCCACTTTGCTCACGTCGATCTTCTCTTCCTTGCCGTTGAACAGGTCGTCATAGCGGGCGATGTAGGTGGCCGTATCGCCGATGTAGCGGAAGAAGGTGCCCAGCGGGCCTTCGTTGTTGAAGCTGAGCGACAGCGTGCAGATCGCACCGTTGGCGGCCTTGAGCTGAATACTCATATCCATGGCGATGCCCAGCGCCGGATGGATCGGACCCTGGATCGCGTTGGCCTGCACGATCGGGCTACCACACTGGTAAGCAAACAGGTCCACCGTATGCGCGGCGTGGTGCCACAGCAGATGGTCGGTCCAGCTGCGCGGCTGGCCGAGCGCGTTCATGTTGCTGCGGCGAAAGAAATAGGTTTGCACATCCATCTGCTGGATGTTGAATTCGCCGGCCTTGATCTTCTTGTGCACGTACTGGTGGCTGGGATTGAAACGTCGCGTATGTCCGCACATGGCGACCAGGCCGGTTGTCTTCTGCATGGCCACCACGGACTGCGCGTCCTTCAGGTTGTCGGCCAGCGGAATTTCCACTTGCACATGCTTGCCGGCCTGCAGGCACTCGATCGCCTGGGAGGCATGCATCTGCGTCGGCGTGCACAGGATTACGGCATCGACGTCCTTGCGCGCCAGGCTGTCGGCCAGATTCGTCGTCACGTGGCCGATGCGGTACTTCTCAGCCACTTGTCGGGTCTTCTCCAGTTCCCGGCTGACGAGC
>DATNBX010000010.1:0-10613 GCA_035571795.1 Ramlibacter sp. | reverse complement strand
CGCCGCTGGCGCTGGCGTTGCCCCTGATGCTGTTGGGGATGGGACACGGCTTGCTGGCACCACCGAGCCTGACCGGGACCGTGGGCCTGGTGCCTGCGCTGGCCGGCTCCGCAGCAGCAGTGGCCGGGTTGATGCAGCAATTGACCGGCGCGATGGGCGGTTTCCTGGTCGGCCTGGTCCCTCATCAGGGCCCCGTGAACCTGGCGTTGCTGATGCTCGGCTGGACGCTTTTGGGCTTGGCGGCACAACTGGTTTTGCACCGGTGTGTCTTGCACCACTAACCTGCGCGGCGCATTCGGCTTTAACCGTTACGTCAACAGCCTCGCAAAGCCATACGATCCGTTCCGACTGCGACCTGCCGAGATGGTGGACGCGTCAGCAGGCCAGGTAGCGGGTCCGCCCGCCAGACCCTCAGCCGCTCCAGGCAAAGGGTGCGAAGTGTCCGTTCCTCTTGCCGCTCTTGTCATCCCAGTTGAGGCCGAACGCCTTGAATACACTGCGCGTGGCCTTGGCCAGCGAAAGGCGGCTCGCGACCGGGTGCCCGGTATTGTCCAGGCACATCGGCTGACTCGGGTCGCCGCCTGGGATGCCTTCGCAGGCCTGGTCAACCAGGTCGCCGGCGCGTGCGGCGCGGTTCAGGCCGTCGGACTCGAAGATGATTTGGCGCCTTTCCACGCCCGCCATTTTTCCGACCAGCGGTCCCAGTGCCGCGAGCGGGCCGCCGGCCTGGCCGCTGGCGATCGCGGCGATAGCTTCAGCCTGGGCGTCCGAGGCGGCCTGGTCAATGATGAGCCCTACCGTGAGATTGCCTTCGCCCATCGGGCCGGGCGAATGCATCACGACAATGAACGACAAGCCGTCGAGCGCGATGCCGTCCTTGGCGCCTTTGTCGATGCGCATGGCCAGCGCGACCTTGCATTCGCCTTCGGTGGGCCGTGCCGCGAGGTTGGTGTAGACGCACGGGCACAGAAACGTGCAATTGCAGGTTTCCATGTACTCGCCGGATATTTGCCACTTCGACATCGCGTACCTCCAACGGGTGGTGCAGGTGCAGGATAGATGGTAGATGGGCATCTCCCAGAGTTCAAGTTGGGCCATTGACAATCGGCGCGAACGAAGGAATCGTGCGAGGCGATGCGAGAAAAAATTTCCAATCCCACGGACGAGCCGGAACGTCTTGCCGCCCTGGTCGCCGGCGGCCTGTTGCCGGCCACGGTCGTGCTTGCCTTCAGCATCGGTGCGTGGGCACTGCTGACGTGGATGGCGGTGGACATGGGCCATCCCCTGTTCCAGTTCGCGATGCCGGGCTCGCCCGGCTGGGACGCGGCCAATATCATCGTGATCCTGCTCATGTGGGCCGTGATGATGGCGGCAATGATGCTGCCTTCGGCGCTGCCGATGATCCTCGCGTTCGCGCATCTCAGTGCGCGCAGCGGCGAACGTGGCCGGGCGCGCGTGTTCGTGGCCGCCTATCTTGTGGTTTGGTTCGGCTTCAGTGCCTTGGCGACCGCGTTGCAATGGACATTCCAGGCGATGGACTGGGTTGACCCGATGATCGTCAGCACGTCGGCAACGCTGAGCGGCGTCTTGCTGGTGATCGCGGGCGTCTACCAGTTCACGCCGCTCAAGAAGATCTGTCTCGCGAATTGCCGGACCCCGTTTGCCTTCCTGCTCGCCGAATGGAAGCCGGGCCTGACAGGGGCGTTCCGGATGGGCGTGCGGCACGGCCTCTTCTGCGTGGGCTGCTGCTGGGCGGTGATGGCCTTGCTGTTCGTCGGCGGCGTGATGAACCTGGCGTGGATCGCCGCGATTTCAATCGTGGTCGCCATCGAGAAAATGGCGGTGCGCGGCAAGCAACTCGGCACCGTGCTGGGAGTCGCCTTGATCCTCGCCGGCGTCGGCAAGCTGGTCAGTTTGGCGGCCTAGCCGGTCTGTTTCCCAGATTCCCAGCATTCGCCTGAAGAGAGGCTATAGGACCGCATCCAGGACCGGTGCCCATATTGCCGACAGCCGCTTGTAGCCGGCGCGTGTAGGGTGGATCTCGTTCTGCCAGTCCGCTGTCGCGCCCTGGTCGTTGTTGCCCGCAGGCGTCAGGGTGTTCACGGTATCCACCAGGTGGACCTGGGGGTGGTTCTGTTGCAGCCTTGCGAGCAGATCGTGCAATCTCCCGAACAACTCGTCCGACACGGCGTTCCAGTCGATCAGAGGCACGCCGAAGGCGGTCAGTGCTTTCGAAAGCCAGGGGCCGAATCCGAATCCGGCTCCCGCATCCCGCGGCGCCATCCGGTCATAGGTGTGGAGAATCACCGGCACGTTCTGGTTGATGCCCTTGTCCCGTGCCGCGATGAAGCGGCTGAAAACGTCTTCAAGGTGCAATTCGAAGACACTCCAACCTGCCTCGCTGACGTATCGCGCGCCGCCCGAGCCGGGCGGACCCCACTCGGGCTGAAAGCGCAGCAACCGCTTGGCGGGGTCCGCATCGGTCGATTGCAGCGCGTCGATCACGTCGTTGCCGCCGCCCGAAAGCAGAATGCCGTCGAACTTCATGGCGACTGCGCCATTCAGGATCTGCAGGAACGTGTTGCTGGTCGTCGTGTCCGTCATGTGCCGCAGAACCTTGCCCGGAACGGCGCAATTGACGATGCAGGTCGAGGCGGCGAGCTTCAACCCGAACAGCAGATTGGTCGTGAGAATGGGTGGAAATGCGCCGATCGAAAACCACGAATCGCCCTGCGCGAGGCAGCGCTTGGTGAATTGCTCGATTGGAAAAGGCGGGAATTCCCCGCCGCCAAGGTACTGGCCGGGCGTGATGGTGATGGCTGGCAGCGGCATGGGCTGGCTTCTCCAGTGATGAGGTTGAGGTTATACAGCCGCGGCGCAGCCGTGTCCTCCCCCAACTGAACGAAACCCGGCGAGCTCGTCCGCCACCAGCTCTGCCACGCGGGTCATGCCGCGGCGCTTGGGGCAGGTGTCGTGCCATCCGTCCATGCAGCACGATGCTCATCCACCCAGTACGCCCACGCCACCAGCAACCACTGGGCTTGCCCGACCCATGCGATCGCGTTGACGTCCGGCGGCGGCGGCCCGAACAGATTGCCGGCGTGAATGAGTGCCAGGAAACCGACGAGGCCTATCAGCCCAAAACTGCCTGCCTTGTCCTTCGCGTGCGTCGATTTCACGTACAGCCAGACACCCGCCGCAAAAATCGGGATCTCCACGGCCAGTGTCGCGGCCTTCGACTGCCACAGGCCCAGCCCCACCATCGTGTTCGACCCGGGCAGCAACGGCAGATCGGGTACGTGCACGATAAGGTCGAGCGCCCAATGGCTCAGCACCAGGGCGGCAACAATCATTGCGTCGCGGGAGTTTCTCTTAGTCAGCGCATAGGCCGCACCCAGCGCCAGCCCCCACCCGACGGCAGCCGCCAGGCTGTGCGAGATCGGGTAGTGCTCGAATACCAGCGGCGTCACCGCAGTGGCACCCGGGGCGATCCGGACAGACTCGATGCCCAGCAGCAGGAAGGTGGGCCAGAGCAGATCGAGAAACTGCGCCGCGAGAAACGCAGTGCCCAGCGATACGCGCGGTGCGGCCCGTTTCGCCGCGAAACCCACGCCGAAGTGGCCGATAAACATAGGGTCAGGCGCTCCTGCTGAAGTTGATCGGGCCGGTGCGCCCCGCCAGGTGCAGCGTGCTCGCGGCGGGCGCGCTCTCGGCCAGCAGTCGGCCCTTCTTCCACACCTTCAACCGGTTCGCCCGCAGCCGGATCGCCTCGACCACGTCCCGCGCCTGCAGCAGCACGAAACTCGCGTCGCACCCCGGCTCGATTCCATAGCCTTGCAGGTGCATGATCCTCGCCGCGTTCGTCGTCACGGCATCGAAGCAAGCCCGGATGCCTTGCTGGCTCGTCATCTGCGTCACGTGCAGGCCCATGTGCGCCACCTCCAGCATGTCACCCGAGCCCATGCCGTACCACGGGTCCATCACACAGTCGTGGCCGAACGCAACGGTGACGCCGGCGGCCATCAGTTCGGGCACACGGGTCATGCCGCGGCGCTTGGGATAAGTGTCGTGGCGGCCCTGCAGCGTGATGTTGATCAACGGATTGGCCACGATGTTCACGCCGCTACCCGCGATCAGCGGCAGCAGCTTGCTCACGTAGTAGTTATCCATGCTGTGCATCGAAGTGCAGTGCGAGCCGGTGACGCGGCCCTGCAGGCCCAGGCGCTGCGTCTCGAAGGCCAGGGTCTCGATGTGACGCGACAGCGGATCGTCGGATTCGTCGCAGTGCATGTCCACCAGCTTGCCGCGCTGGGCGGCGATTTCGCACAACAGCTTCACGCTGGCCGCGCCTTCGCTCATGGTGCGCTCGAAGTGCGGGATGCCGCCGACGATGTCGACACCCAGGTCCAGCGCGCGCTTCAGGTTGGACGCGCCACCCGGAATGCGCAGCAAGCCGTCCTGCGGGAACGCGACCAGTTGCAGGTCGAGGTAGGACGCGACGCGGCGCTTGACCTCCAACAGCGCCTCCACTGCCAACAGGCTGGGATCGCTGGTGTCGACGTGGCTGCGGATCGCGAGCAGCCCCTTGGCCACGGCCCAGTCGCAGTAGGTGAGGGCGCGTTCGATGATGTCCTCGGCCTTGAGCGTCGGCTTGAGCTCGCCCCAAACCTGGATGCCTTCCAGGAGCGTGCCACTTTCGTTGACGCGCGGGTTGCCCCAGGTGAGCGCCGAGTCCATGTGGAAGTGCGGATCGCAAAGCGGCGGGGTGAGGAGGCAGCCGGCCGCGTCGATGGTTTCGTGGGCCGGGGCGGCGAGGCCGGGGGTGACTTCCGTTATGCGGCCGGACTGGACGGCGACCGACATTCCGATGCGGCCATCGGGGAGGGCGGCGTTGGCGATGAGAAGGTCTAGCATGGACACATTTTCTCAGGCCACCATGGATTGCGGGTCAGGCCCGCAATCACGAACCCTTGTCATGCCGGGCTTGACCCGGCATCCATGTCTTCATTTCCACGCGGCCAGGAACGCCAGCAGGACCCGAGCGGAGTTGTCGGCGGCGATCCTGAAGAATGTCTTCATTTCGTTCTCGCCTTCGCCGCCGCCGGCCAGATCGCTCAGCGAGCGAAAGGCGATGAAGGGGACGCCGTTGCTGTAGGCGACCATCGCCGTGGCGGCGGTCTCCATGTCGAGCACGTTGGCGTCGAAGGTCTTGAACGTGTACTCGCGAAATGCCGCGTTGTCGACGAACGCCTGCCCGGAAACACCATTGCCGCCGATGACGACGCGCGGCGCGTGGCCGAGGCATTGCCGCTGGGCATCGCAGCGCTCCAGCGCCACGCCGGCCGCGCGCCGGGCGACCTCCATCAGCGCCGGATCGGCCTCGAACCAGAATTTCTTTTCGACGCCCTCATGGCCGGCCGAACGCACCTCGACCGGCCGCGGATGGAGCATGCCGAAGTTGGCCAGCTCGATGTCCTTCATGTGGCTGGGCGGCTGGTAGCGACCCGGCGCGGTCTCGCGCGCTGCGAGCGACTCGAGGTACTGGCCCCAGCGCTGCGCCACTACGACGTCACCGATGTTGAGGGCGGGGTTCACGC
The DNA here is from genome assembly GCA_035571795.1 of Ramlibacter sp. Taxonomy (GTDB): domain Bacteria; phylum Pseudomonadota; class Gammaproteobacteria; order Burkholderiales; family Burkholderiaceae_C; genus Ramlibacter. The sequence goes on along the minus strand of DATNBX010000010.1, from coordinate 5,016 downwards.
CCCCGGCGATGCCGCTGAAGACGATATGGGAGACGTTGAAGCGGTCCAGCACGAGCTGCGTGTTCATCGCGGCATTCGTCATGCTGACGCCGCTGAGGAACATCACCACCGGCTTGCCTTGCAGTACGCCGCTGGTGAACTCGACGCCGTTCACCGATTGTTTTCGCGGCTGTTCGATCCGGCTTTGCAGCAGCGCGAGTTCGGCCGGAAAGGCGGAAATGATCGCGACGCGCGTCGCGTCGTCCGGCGACATTGCAGGCGCGGCGCAGCCGGCCAGGGCCAGGCTGCAGGTCAAGGCTAGCGAAACAATCAATCGGCGCACGGCGTTCTCCTCTTTGCTGACCCAGGCATCAGAACAGGTTCTGGATGTAGAAAGCGCGCTGGACGAACCACCACCCGGCGATCAGCGCCACCAGGATCGAGCCGACCGCGAGCACGCCTCGGCGATACAGGCGGGTGGTGCGCAGCCCGAACGCAACCGGCACGAACGCCACCACGATCGCCATCTGGCCGATTTCGACGCCGAGGTTGAAGCCCACCAGTGCCAGCACCAGCGCGCCCTGCGGCAAGCCCAGGTCCGTCAGCACCGAGGCAAAGCCGAAGCCGTGGATCAATCCGAACACGAAGGCCAGCACCCAACGCCGCCGCTCGACGGTGCCGCGCAGGTTGTTCAACGCGGCCACGACGATCGACAGGGCGATGGTCGATTCCACCAGCCGCGAAGGCAGGCTGATCACGTGCAGCGAGGCCAGGCTGAGCGTGATCGAATGCGCGAGCGTGAAGGCGGTGACCACCTTCAGTACCTCGATCAACGACTGGCGCAAGCTGGGCGCCGGCTCCCATTGACCCTTCATGCGCACCAGCACGGCCGGCAGCAGCAGCGACAGCAGGAACAGGATGTGGTCCCAGCCGACCCAGATATGCCAGATGCCTTCGACTACGTACTGTCGCAAGGTTTCCCAGGCGCTGAGCGCCTTCAGCTGCAAGACCTGCTCGGCGCTGTCGGTCGAAAAGACCAGCGCCTGCGCCCCGGCCGCGCCGGGGGCAACCCATTGCACCAGCCCACGGTGCGTGGGGTCCACGTCGAACAGCAACGAGTAGCGGACCTTCAGGCCCTTCTCGAGGCTTTCGCATTTCGCGGCCAGCGACAGCACCGCGTAAGTGCCATCGCTGTGCTTGTCCAGCATCAGGGGCCCGGCGGCCGACCAGGTGCACGGCTTGTCACTGCCGGTCACCGCCAGATGCGCGGTCGCGTACCGGGTGATGTCGTCGGCGCGCAGGCGGACCTCGCCCCAGGTCAGGGCGCCGTTGCCGTCGCGGTCCAGTTCCAGCACGTAGTCGAGGTCGCGCAAGGCGATGTCCCAGCGCACCGCGATGCCACTGCCGTTGGCCGTGCCGCGCAGCGTGAGGTAGCTGTCGCTCGGCTTGTGGGCCCAGGCCGGGCCGGCCAGCAGCACCGACAGCAGCAGTGCCAGCAGCAGCGAGAAGCCGATCGTCTGCCATGGCCTGGGCAGGCTCGGCCCTCGCGGAGGAAACATCATCGCGTCGCCCCCTTGGATGCGAGCTGGTCCGCCAGCCGTGCGAGTGCCGGGTCTTCGTAATGGCTGCTGCGCAGCCAGTCCAGCGCGGGCTGCGCCGCCTTGGGCTGGTTCGCCGCCAACGCGGCTCGCAGCAGGATCTCGGCGTCGCGCGCTTCCTTCTGTGCCGTGTAATTGCGCGAAGCCAGCTCCAGCGCCTTGGCCGCATTGCCTTCCAGATCGAGCTCGAACCGCGCGGCTTCCTGCTCGTGCAAGCGGTCGCCACGCAGCGCGGCCGCCACAAAGCGGTCGCGTAGCTGGCCGGTCCAGCCCGCCGCACGTGAATCATTCATCGCGCGCCCGGCCAAAGCGAGCCGCAGCAGCAGGATGTCGGAGCGTTCCCAATCGGCCAGCAAGGTCACCACTTCGGACGGGCGTTTCTGCTGCAGCAGGAAATCCGAGTAAGCGCCGAGCAGGTACTGGTCGGTCACACCCTGGCGGAATGCCTCCTTGAAATGCGTCTCGGCCTCGCCCGGGCGCTGCAGGCGCATGGCCATGTCGGCCAGCCGGGTTTGCGCCCACAAGACCAGCTCCGGGGCGGGCGCGCCGGAGGCGTTCAGCTGCCTGCCAAGCGCCTCGTAAGCCTGCGCCAGATGGCCGGTGGTGGCCAGTACATAGGAGGTGCAGCCCTGCGCCACCAGCGGATGCGCCAGCGGGACCAGCCGCTCGCACTCGGCCGATGCTTCCGGGTAGCGCGCCTGCACCATGTGGATGGCCGCACGCCACGCGACCGGTTCGGGCGACCGGGGATCGAGCTCGCCGGCTTTCTGCAGGCTTTGCAGCCCACCCTCGAAGTCATGGCTGTACTGCAGGATCATCCCGCGCACCAGCCAGTAGCCTGCGTTGCCGGCCGCGGATTGCGCCAGCGGGCCGATCGCGGCTTGGGCGTAGCCGACATAGCGCGGATCGCCCTGCGCCATCGCCAGATCGAAATAGCGGCGGGCGATTTCCAGCCGCAGGCCGGTATCGTTGGGCCGCGCCGCGAGCTGCTTGCGCAGCGACTCGACCCGGCGCACCGAGGGGTCGGTCGCGCTGGCGGGCAGGCGTTCGACCACTTCGCTGTCGCTGGCCGGCGTGTAGGGCGCGGCGCCGGCGCTGGTGCAGGCCAGGCCCAGCGCGAGGGCAATTGTTCTTATCTGCTGTTTCGGCATCGACGCAGAGTCTAGCCGGGACCCGACTACTCATCCCGGACGGCATGGATTGCGGGTCAGGCCCGCAATGACCGAGGAGTTACTTCGTGCCGAAGATGCGGTCGCCCGCGTCGCCCAAGCCCGGCAGGATGTAGCCGTGGTCATTGAGCTGGCGATCGATCGCGGCGGTGAACAGCGGCACGTCGGGATGCGCGGCCTGCAGCGCCGCGATGCCTTCAGGACACGTCAGCAGACAGACGAACTTGATCGACTTGGGATTGAGTTCCTTGATCCGCTCCACTGCCGCGATCGCGGAATTGCCGGTGGCCAGCATCGGGTCGACCACGATCACGTCGCGGTCGTGCATGTTCTGCGGCATCTTGAAGTAGTACTCCACCGCCGTCAGCGTCTTGGGGTCGCGATACAGCCCGATGTGCCCGACCCGCGCGCCAGGTACCACGCTCAGCATGCCGTCCAGGATGCCGGTGCCCGCGCGCAGGATCGAGACGAACACCAGCTTCTTGCCGTCGATCACCTTGGCCTTCATGTGCTCCAGCGGCGTCTCGATCTCGACTTCCTGCATTGCCATGTCGCGTGTGACCTCGTATGCCATCAGCATGGCCAGCTCGTTGAGCAGGCGCCGGAAGCTGTTGGTGCTGGCCTCCTTCTTGCGCATCAGCGTGAGCTTGTGCTGGACCAGCGGGTGGTCGATGAGGTGGACGTTGCCCATTGTCGTTGCCTTGTTCTCTGTTTTCAAAAAACCGTTCCGTCGCTGGCCACTTGCAAGGGTGGCAGGCCGCCCCGCACACGCTGCGCCAGCTCGCGGCCGGCGGCCCAGGTGCCCCCTTCGAGCACGCGCGCCAGCGGCAGCTGGGCTTCGCTCATCCCCAGCTGCCGGCGCACGGCCCGTGCCAGTTCGTCCATCAGGGCCACCGTCATGGCCCGCCATTCAATCACGATCTCGTCACCCGGCTGCCAGATCTGCCGCGCCGCCGATTCGTCGCGCAGCCGCAGCAGGCCGCTGTCGATCAGCAGGCCGCCATTGCGGTACTCGGGTAATGCGGTGAGCTCGTCCGGCTTGTGGATTTTCACACCCGACCACTCGAAAGGTTCGAGCAGCGAATAGGTCAGCCACTGGGACAGCTTGTGGAAGGGCAGCCACCCGTCGGACAGCCCGGCTCCGCGCACCGCCGAATGCCGCCAGCAGTCGCCCAGCGGGACCGTCTCGATCGAGTTCGCGGAAGGCCAGATGCCCGACAGCGTCATCAGGATTTCCGACAGGATGTCATGCGCCGTGACGTCGGCGGTCGGCGGCACGTCGGGACCGAGCGGCACCACGATGTGGTGGAACAAGCCGCTGGGCCGGCCGTCCTCGCCAAAGGCTTCGGGCTGCTCCGACATGGCCTCGCCCAGTCTTCGCAGCAGGATCGCGCGCTCCTGGAGCCCGACCAGCGGATTGGCCTCGCTGACCTGCAGCGCCGAGGCCAGGTGATCGGTCACGAGCCCGCGCAGGCCCTCCGAGTCGGCTTGCAAGGGGTGGTCCTTGTCGCTCGAGAACAGCCCGGCGACGAAGGCGTGAAAGCTGGCCACTGCCAATCCCTCCGAGCGGGTGAAGGTCAGGCCCGTGGCCGGTTCCACGTATTTCCAATCGGGACCGGCGCCGGCATCGAGCAACACGCTGACGAACGCGAGGTCGATCATCGCCTGGCCGCGAAAAGCACGCGGCAGATGCGCCAGCAGCCGGTCGAGTTCGGCCTTGCGGTTGACTCCGCCGGCTTCGAAATGGCGCCAGCGGCTGTGCAGCGGGATGTGCAGCCTGGGATAGCGCCGCCGGGTGGCTGCTACGACTTCGTTGGCGGCCGATTCGAAAAAGCCCTCGTCGACGATGAACCAGCTCGATTCGCCCTGGCGCGCCCGCGACAGCAGCTGCTTCGAGCGCTCGCGCACGGCCACGGTCGTTCGCAGGACCGCCGCGGCATCTTCCGCCTGAGCGTGGTTCGATATGAAGTCGGTGCCTCTCATCGGCCCAGTCCCCGGCCCTTGGGCTTCTTGAGTTCCTCGGCGTCGGGAACGCGCCCGGGCGTGAAGTAACCGGCGGCCATCTTGGCGTCCATCTCGACCCGCGCATCGGCCGGAATCAGCTCATCGGGAATATTGACCCGTTCGCCGATCTCGATGCCCGAATTGGTGATGGCGTCGTACTTCATGTTGCTCATCGAAACCAGCCGGTGGATCCTGCGAACGCCAAGCCAGTGCAGCACGTCGGGCATCAGCTCCTGGAAGCGCATGTCCTGCACGCCGGCCACGCA
>DATNBX010000009.1:0-30340 GCA_035571795.1 Ramlibacter sp. | reverse complement strand
ACCCGGCCCATCAGGTAAACGGTGCCGCGCTCGGTCACGACCTTGAACGCGCCGACGGCCAGGTCCTTGGCATCGACCAGCGAAGCCTTGACCTTGCCCGTGATGAGCGTGTCGTTGGAGCGCTGGGCCAGTGTTGTATTGCCCATGACGGCCAGCTCGTTGACGATGCCCTTCACGTTGTCCACCTTGGACACCACCTGCTCGGCGGTCTGCCGGGCCTGCTCATTCGGCACTTCGCCCGTCAGCAGCACCTGGCGGTTGTAGCTGGCGAGATTGACGTGGGCGCGGTCGCCCATCGCATCGCGCATCCGGCTGCCCGCCCGCAGTTCAATCGTTTCGTCCTCGAGCTGCGCCCCCGAAGTGCGCCGGTCGAAAGTGACCATCGCGCCCATGGCGGCGCCGCCGACGATCAGCGGCGCGCAGCCTGACAAGGCGCCGGCCAGGACGGCGGCGGCCATTGCGGGCAGCAGGATGGATGTGCGGTTTCTTTTCATGTCGGGGTTTCCTGTTCTCCGAGAAGTTGGGCGTCCACGCCGTCGCAGATGCAATGCAGGGCCAGGATATGGACCTCCTGGATACGCGCCGTGCGCTCGTGCGGCACGCAGATGTGCACGTCGGTTTCGCGCAGGGCGGCGGTCATCTTTCCGCCGCCGCGGCCGGTGAGCGCGACCACCGTCATCTCGCGCTCGTGCGCGGCTTCGACCGCGGCCAGCACATTGGCCGAGTTCCCGCTGGTGGACAGCACCAGCAGCACGTCGCCGGCCTGGCCGAGCGCGCGCACCTGTTTGGAAAACACGCGCTCGAAGTCGTAGTCGTTGGCGATGGCGGTGAGGATGGAGCTGTCGGTCGTGAGCGCGATCGCGCCCAGCTCGGGCCGCTCGCGCTCGAAGCGTCCGACGAATTCGGCCGAAAAATGCTGTGCGTCGGCGGCCGATCCGCCATTGCCGCAGGCCAGCACCTTGCCGCCGCTGGTGACGCAGGCCAGCACCGCCTGCACGGCCGCGGCGATCGGTTTGCTCAAGGATTGGGCGGCCTGGTACTTGAGGTCCGCGCTGTCGATGAAATGCTGTTGGATGCGTAGTTCGAGCATGGCTCGCGGATGATAACCGGCTGAGTGACGAATGGCCGAGTTCACATTCCTTGAATCCAGTCGGCACCCTCCGTGCGTATTGAGCGGGCGTTCAACGCCACCCACCGTCCACTACTCAACAGGAGAGCGATATGCGAATGAAGAAACTTGGACTATTTCGGCTCAGCTTGCTGGCCGTCGCCGCGGCCTGCGCCGCGGGACCCGGCCTGGCGTCCAGCCACCGCGAGGCGCCCTTCATCACCACCAGCCCCAAAGTCGACGGCACCGACTTCTACATGTTCCGCAGCTATGAGGGCGTGGCTGCCAACGGCACGGGCGGGCGCAGCGACTTCGTGACGCTGATCGCCAACTATCAGCCGCTGCAAGGCCCTTACGGCGGGCCCAACTATTTTTCGATGGACCCGAATGCGCTGTACGAGATCCACATCGACAACAACGGCGACGCGGCCGAAGACATCACCTTCCAGTTCCGCTTCAACAACAAGCTCAACAATGTAGCGCTGCCGATCGGCAACAAGAGCGTTGCCATCCCGCTGATCCAGGCCGGCCCCGTCGCCAGCGTCACCGACCCCAACCTCAATGTGAACGAAACCTACACGGTCAACGTCGTGCGCGGCGACCGGCGCAAGGGCGGGGCGCAGGCCGTGACCAAGGTGGCCGGCGGATCCACTTTCGAGAAACCGGTCGACTACATCGGCGTCAAGACGCTGGGCAACAGCGCTGCCTACGCCGCCTATGCGGCCAAACACATCCACGACATCAAGATCCCGGGCTGCCCCGCCGGCAAGGACACCGGCCGCGTGTTCGTCGGCCAGCGCCAGGAAGGCTTCGCCGTCAACCTGGGCCCGATCTTCGACCTGGTGAACGCGCCGCTGGCCGTGATTACCAATCCGGCCAACATCAACGTCGCGGCAGCCAATTCGATCCAGGACCTCAACATCACTTCGATTGCGCTGGAGGTGCACAAGGATTGCCTGACCGCCGGCAGCGAAACGGTGATCGGCGGCTGGACCACGGCCAGCCTGCGCCAGGCACGCCTGCTGTCCGGCTCGCCCTCGTCCGGCCATCAGTCCAGCGAAAAACCCGGCGGCGCCTGGACCCAGGTATCGCGCCTGGGCCAGCCGCTGGTCAACGAGGTCGTGATCGGCCTGAAGGACAAGGACAAGTTCAATGGTTCGAAGCCCAAGGACGACGGCCAGTTTCTCGACTACGTCACCAACCCGACGCTGCCGGCCCTGCTCGGCCTCGTGCTGACCGGCAACCCCGCCGGTCTGGCGCCGACCAACCTGCCGCGCACCGACCTGGCGACGGTGTTCCTGACCGGCATCACCGGTGTGAACAAGCCCGCCACCGTGACGCCTTCGGAAATGTTGCGTCTGAACACGGCGATCGCGCCGGTGCCGTTCGCCAGCCAGAACCGCCTGGCCATCGTCGGCAGCCTGAAGACCTCGCCGGCCGGTACCGATTTCGCCGGGTTCCCCAATGGCCGCCGTCCCAAGGACGACGTCGTGGACATCGCGCTGGTGGCGATGCTCGGGGGCCTGTGCATGGCCAACGGCGACGGCGATACGCTCAAGCTCAATAGCATTCCGGGCGTGGCCGGAGTGACCTCGGCCTGCAAGCCTTCCAGCGTCCCGGCCGGCGCCGCCTCGCTGGACGTACACGATGGCGTGGACCAGGCGGTGGTGCCGTTCCTGCCCGGCTTCCCGTACCTGAACACCCCGCTGCCGGGGTCGCAGTGAACCGGGACGGAAAGGAGCGACCATCATGATGCCCATCAAGTTGAAGCGCACGGCCACCAGCGTGGCGGCCAGTGCCTTGTTGTTGGCGGCCTGCGGCGGTGGCGGCGGCGGTGTTGAAACGCCCGTCGTCACCGACCCGCTGATTGCCGGCACCGAAGTGCCGCAGTCGGCCACCACCAGTTCGGCCGGCGCAGTCGCATTCGTCAAGAGCGTGGCGGCCTCGAGCGACAACAGCGCATCGCCGATCGCCGTCGGCGACGCGACGCTCGCGACCAGCGACAGCGACGAGCCCGACACGGGAGTCTGAAGTGAAGCCTGGGGTCTGGCGCGCCGCAATGTTCGCGGCGCTTTGCCTGGCAGCCTCGCACGGGTGGGGCCACGACAGCTGGCTCAGCCCGGCGCGGGGCGCTTCGCCGCCAGGCCAGGTCACGCTGGAGCTGGCGACCGGCAACCGCTATCCGTTGCAGGAGTTCAGCCAGAGCGCCGCGAGCGTGGCGCAGGCGCGCTGCACCGACGGCGCGGCCGCGACGCCGTTGCGCCCGATGACGCAGCAACCGAAATGGCTGGAGCTGGCCGCCACTGTGCGCGAGGCCGGTAGACCGGCGCTGTCGTGTTGGGCCGAGCTGGGCCTGGCCGAAATCGAAATCCCGCCCCGGCTGGTCCAGGTCTATTTCGCCGATATCCGTACCCCGGCCGCCAATCGGCAAGCCTGGGCGGCGTTGCAGGAGCGCGGCCTGCCGTGGCGCGAGACTTATCGCAAGTACGCACGCATCGAGCTGGCCCAGGGTGCGGATGTGCCCCCTGCGCGCCTGGCGGCGGCGCGCCGTCCCGCCGGACTGGACCTGGAGATCGTGGTGCTCGGCGACCAGCCCATCGCAGTCGGCCGGCCGCTGGCGTTCCAGGTGCTGCGCGATGGCCAGCCGCTGGCCGGCTTCCCGGTGCAGTTGGTGAGCGAGCGCAGCCCGCTGGGCGTCTGGCGCGAGACCGATGCCCAGGGGATGCTGCACCACACCTTGCCTTTTGCCGGCGGCTGGCTGCTCCGCGGCACCGACCTGCGGCCGTCCGCGCAGCGTGCCGATACCTGGGACAGCCGCTTCGTGACGCTCGCGATCGAGGCGCGCTAAGCTACATGTTTTCAGCGCCCATGGACCCGAACCTGCTTGACCAGCACCTGATCGCGCTCATCGACCGCGTCGCGGCCGGTGGCGGGCAGCGCCATTCGGATGCCGAGGCGGCGTTGCGCGAGCTGTATGACCTCACCTCGTCCCGTCTGTACGGCGTGGCGCTGCGGGTGGTGACCAACCGCGAGTGGGCCGAGGACGTGCTGCAGGAAGCGTACCTGAACGTCTGGCGCATCGCCGGCAACTATCACGAGGCGCTCAGCCCGCCGCTGGCCTGGATGGGCGTGATCGTGCGCAGCCGGGCGCTCGACTTCCTGCGCCGCCGCGCCAGCGAGCGTGCCGACACCGCGGTGGAACTCGACGCCGTCATCAGCGACAGCGTCGCCGGCGATTCGCCCAACCCGATGGACGTCAGCGAGGCCAGCGAACAGGCCTGGGCTTTGCACGAGTGCCTGCGCCAGCTCGAGGCGCGCCAGCGCGAAGTCCTGAGCCTCGCGTACCTGCGCGACCTGAGCCACGGCGAGCTGGCCGAACAACTGAAGCTGCCGCTGGGCACGGTGAAGACCTGGATCCGGCGCGGCATCGAGCAATTGCGCGGCTGCATGGCGCGTTTTGCCTGAACACCCGAAGCGCAGCGATGAACCTGATCGATCACCCCGAACTGGCCGACCGGCTGGCCGCCGCGTACGGGCTGGGGACCTTGCGCGGCGGCGCACGCCGGCGCTTCGAAGCGCAGGCCCGCCGCAGCCCGGCCTTGCGGGCGGCCGCTTTGGCATGGCAGGAACGGTTCGCCTCGATGACAGAACTGCAGCCGGGCGAGGCGCCCAGCCCGAATGTGTGGAAGCGCATCGAGATCGAGCTGGCAAACCAGCCCCGGGCCGCAGCGGCCGCGCCGCCGGCGCAACCATGGGCGCGCGCGCTGGGCTGGTGGCGCGGTGCCGCCGTTGCCGGCGGGCTGACTACTGCCGCGGCAATTGGCGTCGTGGTGTACCTGGCGGGTGAAGTGGACCATCGCGAATCGCAGCTGGCGCAGGTCAATGGCAGCCGCGAAACCTTGGCCCGGCAGAACGTGCAACTGGCCGCCCAGCTGCAGGCCCAACCGGCGATTCAATACGTGGCGGTCTTGTCAGACGAAAAGTCCGCCCCTTCGATCCTCGTCACCTTCGACCCGGCTCACAACACGCTGACGCTCAAGCGCGTGGGCGCCTTCCAGGAGGGGCCGGAGAAGTCGCTGCAGCTGTGGGCGCTGCCGCCGTCGGGCAGCCCGCGCTCACTGGGGGTGCTGGGCGCGGAGCCCGTCATCAAGCTCACGGCGGCGGAGAGCCAGGTGAGGCAGGTGCCGGCGCTGGCCGTGAGCCTGGAGCCCAAGGGCGGTGTGCCGGGCGAGCGCGGCCCCACCGGGCCGGTGCTGTTCAAGGGCGCGCTGCTGCAAACGCCTTAGAGGCCAGGGGCCAGGGGCCAGGGGCCGTCAGGCGTGCCGTTGCCCCGGCGGCACCTGTGATGCTTGCGGCGCCGCCGCCTCGTCGGTGCTGACGCCGACCCTGGCCAGGTAGACCATCTTGCCGCCCAGCCAGCCCGACACCAGCAGCATCGCGATGGCCAGGATCGACAGCATCAAGGTGACATTGCCGGTCACGGAGGCTTGCCAGCGCATCCAGGCGTTGACGGCGTACAAGGCCACGATGGTCAGGTTCAGGCCCATGTGAACGAGCGCGGTCTTCTTGATCGCGGCGTCCTTCAGGGACAACAGGTCGATCAGGCCCGGCAACGCAGCCGCGAGGGCGCCGACGATACCGCCGACCATTGTGTAGAAAGCGACGAGCGCCCAGGATTGGGGCGTACCGGAGCGCAGCGCAACCAGATCGGCAACCAGCGAAAAAACCCAAAGGCCGATCGGAATCGTCACCAACATGGGATGGATCGGATGGCCTGCGATGTTGGCAGGAGTGCGCATGGAAACCTCCTTGTGGGAAAGTGGCTGATCCAGTCTAGGAACGGCAAATCAGCGCCTTTGTAGGAAAAACGCGCTGATTTCGCGCCGCAAATGCGCCTTTCCAAGACCGCGCTCATCCGTGCATTGCGCCAATAGCTGCAATGCTCGACAGCAAACGGACCAGTGGTGCCGGCGCGACGTGGCGATTCACGACGCGTCGAAGGCGCCGCGCAGCCATTCGATGGCGCCGGCTTCGACGCTGACCACGTCGAAGCGACAGGGCGGCTGCTGCGCCAGGCGCATCAGGAAGTGCCGCGCCGCGAAGATGATGCGGCGCTGCTTGAAATGGCTCACGCTCGCCGCGGCGCCGCCGTAGGCGCGGCTGGCGCGCTTGCGCACCTCGATGAAGACCACGGTGCCGCCCGGCTCGCGCATCACCAGGTCGATCTCGCCGCCGCCGCGCCCGGGCGTCCGATAATTGCGCGCCAGCAGCTTCAGGCCGCTGCCCAGCAGATGCGCCAGCGCCCGGTCCTCGGCCGCGTCGCCAGCCTGCTTGGTGGTGGCCGCTGCCGAGGTGTCCTTGTTGCGGGGGAATTCCATTGAGCGCTTCTTTTGCTTCAGCCCTGAGCGCCGCCCGCGAAGCGGCGGCTTCGCAGCATTATCCGCAAGGGGCGCTCTATGTGGTCGCCACGCCGATCGGCAACCTGGCGGACATCAGCCTTCGCGCGTTGCACCTGCTGCAGCTGGCCGACGCGATCGCGTGCGAAGACACGCGCCACACCCAGGCGCTGCTGCGCGCCTATGGCATCGACAAGAGCCCGCCGCAGCTGCTCGCCGTGCACGAGCATAACGAGGCGCAGGGCGCGCAGGGCGTGATCGAGCGCCTGCGGCAGGGCCAGCGCGTCGCCTATGCCAGCGATGCCGGCACGCCGGCGATCAGCGACCCAGGCGCACGCCTGGCGGCGGCGGTGCGCGAGGCCGGCCTGCGGGTGGTGCCGCTGCCCGGCGCCAGCAGCGTGACCGCGGCCCTGAGTGTCGCCGGCGCGGTCAGCGGCGACGGCGCGTTCCTGTTCGCCGGCTTCCCTCCGCTCAAGGCGGCGGAGCGGCAGGCGGCGGTGGCGCGGCTGGCGCAGGAGGCCCGCGCGGCAGTGCTGCTGGAAGCTCCGCACCGGATCGAGGCGCTGGCGGAATCGCTCGCGTCATTGGGCGCGCGTCCGGTGACGGTGGCGCGGGAACTGACCAAACAGTTCGAGGAGATCGCCACCGTCGCCTGCAGCGGCCTGCCCGGCTGGCTCGCGGCCGATCCCCGGCGCGTTCGCGGCGAATTCGCCCTGGTGCTGCACCCCCACCCGCAGGCGCCGCAGGAAGGCGAGGGCGCACGGGTGCTGCAACTGCTGCTGCCCGAGCTGCCGCTCAAGAGCGCGGTGAAGCTGGCCGCCGAGATTACGGGCGGGTCGCGCAACGAGCTCTACCAGATGGCGCTCGAACTCAAGTCCGCCGCGGGCGGCTTGCCATAGCTGCGCCGGCTAGAACTGGTTCACCGGCTCGCTCACCGGTGGCGGGTGGTCCTTGAATACGCTGCTCGCGTCCGGCACCGACGGATCGCTGCTCGCGTGAGGTCCGGCTGGCGATGCGTTGGAGGCCGCGCGCTCGGGTGCTGCCGGCAGCTGATCGGCCAGCAGAGCCGGCCAGTAGGTGAGGATGACCAGACCGGCCAGGGCGGCCGCCACCCACACGGCCGGGACCAGGTACCAGGCAATGCCCGGTTCCTTGGCTTTGAAAGGCTTTCGAGAGTTCATGGAAATCTCCTTCCTGAAACGCACGTGTTGCACGCCTTGCCGGCGTGTTGGTCAATCTAGGAAGAAGCCCCGCGCTCGAAAATAGCGCCTGGATGGCGCGCGCTCGCGCATTCACGCGATCGGCGCGCCGGCAAGTGAAAAATGCACTAGGCGAGTACCGCGTTCACGGGCACTTGCAACGAGACGCAGGTCCCTTCGGCGCCGTTGCGCACATCGAGCCGGCCCCCGAGTTGCTGTGCGCGAGCGCGCATGTTGTTCATCCCGCGCCCCGAATCGGTCGGTGCCGCGGCACCGCCGTGGCCGTCATCCTCGACTTGCAGTTCGAGCAGGTCGCCCACCTGACGCAGCCGCACCTGCACGCGCGACGCATGGGCGTGCTTGAGGACGTTGGTCAGTGCCTCCTGCGCGACTCGCAGCAGTTGGAGCGCAGCGTGCGGCTTGACCTCCAGCGCGCCTTCGGGCACGTCGATGGTCCAGGCCGGGTGGATGCCTGCCGTGCGCAGCTGGGTTTCCCAGCGGAACAGGAAGTCGCCCAGCGTGGCGCGGAAGTCGCTGTCCTCGGGCGTCAGGGTGCCCAGGGCGAGCCGCATGTCGGCGATGCAGCCGCGCAGCGCATCGGCGACCTGCTGGCCTTGCATGTCGCCTCGTTCCACCCGCGAGAGCGACACGAACAGCTGCGAGCCGAGCCCATCGTGGATGTCGCGCATGATCAGCTGGCGCTCCTGCGCGGCCGCATGCTCGCGCTGCAGTTGCGCCAGCCGCGCGTAGTTGGCGGAAAGCTCGCGCTCCCGGTCGGCAACGCGCGTTTCGAGCATCTGGTTCATCCCTTCCAATGCCGCCAGCGAGCCGATGAACCGGGCCGTCAGGAGGCCGCCCATCGCCACCAGAATCAGGTTCGCGCCATGGTGCAGCAGGAAGATGCGATGGCCGGCCCAGCCCGGCAGCAGCAATTGCGCAGCCCCGCCGAAGCTCCAGTTGACGAGATAGTCGTGCAGCCCGGTGAGCACGGCGATGACCATCGCGGCCGGCAGCACGGCGGCCACCAGGGTGTGCTGCCGCCACATCGTCCAAAGCGAAATGACGACGATGGCCAGGCCCACCGGCAGAAAACCGGCGATCCAGTACCGGTTGACCAGCGGCTCGACCGCGGCGCCCCCGGCCAGCAGCCACACCGGGCCGAGCAGCCAATAAAAGGCCAGTGCCCGTTCGACCCAGGGCCGCCGGATCCCGGCGAATCGCAGGGCGAGGACCGCCATGGCGACGATGAAGCCGCCGGTGGCGCCCAGATAGGTCAGGCGCCACAGCAGCCAGCGTTCCAGCGGCACGGTCTCGATCACGAAAGTGAGGGTGCGGATACCCCACAGCCCGGCCGCCAGCCCGAACAGGCCATACAGCACCTCGATGCGGCGGCGCCACCAGATGAACAGGACGAATCCGGATACCAGCAGGCACACCGCCGCGGTGATTTGCGGGGTGGTGTTGACCCAGAAGAAACGTCGCTCATAGATGGGCTGGAGCTGCGCCAGCGGACCGATGTCCGGGCGCGGAAACCCGACGGCAGCGCCATCCTGTGGCAGCGCCACGCGCACGGCCAGCTCGTTGCTGCCCGGACGCAGCAGCGATGCCGGCAGCGTCACCAGATGCGGCCGGGCCCAGCGGATGTGAATCGTCTCCGAGCTTTCCCGCACGCTGCCGGCGGGCGCGCCGTTGACCCACACCTGGCCGCCGTCGGACAGGTACGGCAAATACAGCGCCCAGGGCTCCCCCGGCTGCCGCCCTGGCGCGTAGTCGAAATCGATCCGGTACCAGGTGGTCGCCGGCCGCACGCCAGGACGCGCTTGCCGCCAGATGTCGGGCAGCGGCACCTCCTGCCAGGACTGGGCGCGAGCCGGCGGCGCGGCGTCCGGCGCGGTCAGCATTGCCGCGTGCGACGGCTCCTGCACGGCCGCTGGGGCAACACCGGCCAGGCACGCCAAGCCGATGGCAAGGATCGCGCGCGCCCAGCGCCTCACAGCAGCCCCAGCTGCCCGGCCTCGTACACCGCCTCGGCGCGCGAATGGACGGCCAGCTTGCGGTAGATCTTCTTGACGTGCGCCACCACGGTATGGGGCGAGATCCCCATCAACTGGCCGATGGTTTCGAAGTTCAGTCCCTTGGCGGTCAGTCGCAGCAATTCGGTTTCGCGCTCGGTCAACAGCGCCGCTGCCTCGGCAGAAGGCGGACTGGCCTCGGGGCCGGCGGCCGGCGTGGGACCAATCCGGAAGCGGGCCAGCACCCGCCGCGCGATGCCCGGGCTGATCGGCGAGCCGCCCGCGTGCAGCTCGTGAATGCTCGCGGCGATGCGTTCGGCCACCGCGTCCTTGAGCAGGTAACCGGTGGCGCCCGCCTCGATCGACGCCAGCACGTGCTGGTCGTCACCGAACATGGTGACCACCAGAATGTCGCATTTCGGGTAACGCGTGGCGGCGTAGCGGATCACATCCACGCCGTTCATGTCGGGCAGGCCCAGATCGACCAGCATGACGTCGGGGCGTTCCGCATCCAGCATGGCTTTGGCGGCGCGCCCGGTGGAGACCGCTCCTACCAGGTTCAATCCCGCGTCCGCGAGCACGGCGTCCGAAAACCGGCGCGTGAACTCCGGCTCGTCCTCGACTATCAGCACGCTGGTCCTCACACGAACCTCCTGATGACGCGGGTAGGAAGCTGATTCTGGCACCGGCGCGAAATTGGCGCGCGCGCGCCATCAAACGCGATTTCTATATCGTGAGCGGGTCCACGTCCACCGCCCAGCGGATCAGGCCTTTTTCGCGCATCGCCTGCAGCACCGGCTGCCAGGCGGCCAGGAACCGCTGCAGCGCGCTGCGCGAGGCGCTCTCCACCAGCATCTGCGCGCGCTCGACGTTGGCCACGCGCTGGATGCCCAACGGCACGGCCGAGTAGAGCATCACACGGTCCGCGCCTTCGAGTGCCTGCGCGGCCGCGCCGGCGGCATTCAGGAAAGCCTGCGCGGCTTGCTGGCTGCGCGCGTCGGCCCGCAGCAGCGCCTGGAAGCCGAAGGGCGGCATGCCGGCTTGCTCGCGCTCCTTGAGTTGCTGCGCCGCGAAAGCCGGGTAGTCGTGATTGCGCAGCGCCGCGAACAACGGATGGCGCGGATGCCAGGTCTGCACCCACATTTCGCTGGAGAGCGCCTGCGCCGCATCGCGCCCGGCCCGGCCGGCGGCCTGCATCAGCAGGCTGAACAAGCGCTCCGGCGCGCGGAAGTCGCTGGAAAAAAGCGCCGAGTCCGCGTTAAGCGCGGCTACCAGCGTGATGCGCCGGAAGTCGTGGCCCTTGGTCACCATCTGCGTGCCCACCAGTACGTCCACATCGCCCGCGTGCATGCTTGCGAGCTGCTGCTCGAGAGCGCCCTTCAGGCGGGTGCTGTCGGCGTCCATGCGGGCGATCCGGATCGGCTCGCCGCCGGCCTGCTTCACACCGGCGAGCAAATCCGCAAGCTGCTCTTGCAGCCGCTCGGTGCCGCGGCCCAGCGGCGCGATGTCGACGTTGCCGCAGGCCGGGCAGGCGCGCGGCACCCGTTCGGTGTAGCCGCAGTGATGGCAGCGCAGCGTGCGGTCGATTTTGTGGAACACCCGAAACGCACTGCAGTTCGGGCATTCGCTTTTCCAGTCGCAGGCGGTGCACGCCAGCACCGGCGCATAGCCGCGGCGGTTGAGGAACACCAACGATTGCTCGCCCCGTGCGATGCGCTGCTGGATCGCTTCGAGCAGCGCGGGCGAGAACACCGTGTTCCTGGGCTGCAGGTTCATGTCCACCAGCCGCACCGATGGAAAAGCGCCGGAGCCGCCGGCACCGACGCGCGCAGCCATCGTGAGGCGCTGGTAGCGCCCCTTCTCGCTGGCCTGCCAGCTTTCCAGCGACGGGGTGGCCGAGCCGAGCAGCACCTTCGCGCCCTCCAGCTTGCCGCGAAAGACCGCCAGGTCGCGGGCCGAATAGCGCGCCCCTTCCTGCTGCTTGTAGCTCGGGTCGTGCTCCTCGTCGACCACGATCAGTTTCAGTCGCGGCAGCGAAGCGAACACGGCCATCCGCGTCCCGAGCACGATGCGAGCGGCGCCGCCGTGCGCGGCCAGCCAGCTCTTGAGGCGCTGCGGCGGCGTCATCGCGCTGTTCATTGCCACCACATTGCCGGCGCCGAAGCGCTCGACGAAGCGCTCCTGCAATTGCGGCGTGAGATTGATCTCGGGCACCATCACCAGCGCCTGCGATTGCGGGTCGCCTGCCAGCAGCCGCTGCACCGCCTGCAGATAGACCTCGGTCTTGCCGCTGCCGGTCGCGCCGTACAACAGGAAGGGCCCGGCGGCAGCTTCGAACGCGGCCAGGCAGGCGCGTTGCTCGCCAGTCAACGGCGGGCCGGCTTGCGACGCTTCATCCTGCGCGGCCGACGCGGCCGGCTTCAGTCGCCGCGCAAGCTGGCTTGCACTCAGGTCGCGCAACTGCGGCGGCAGTCCTGCCAACGCAACTTCGCCCAAACTGCGCTGGTAATAATTCGCCGAGAAAGTAACCAATTGTCTCCACGCGGGCGTCATCGGTGCGATCGCGTCGAGGCTTCCGGCAATCGGCTTGTCCTGGACGCCGCCGCGTTCCCTGGCTGAGGCGGAACCCTCATCCCACACGACGCCGAGCACCTCACGCCGACCCAAGGGCACTCGCACCAGCGTTCCCGGCGCAAGTGGTAGCTCACTTGAATAGGTCAACGGGCTGCTGATCGAGCTGTGCGCTGGGGCGGGGACGACGACAGCGAGCCGATAGGACATAAAAGCGCTGGGTTAGCCGATTGTGTTGAGGCTGGTTTCTGAATCGCCGCCTAAGTGACTGATTTCAAAGCGGTTTAGCCAAGATCGGCGCAAGTTGTGGATAACTTTGTTGATAGCCCGCCTGCGAGGTGCGCCCGGGCCTTGGAAAATCAAGGGTTTTCCTGGGATGCCTGAAAAAGGAGCATGTAGCGAATCCCTTATAAATCAGGTACTTGCGTTCGCTATTGGTTTTGTAGCATGCCCCGATGAGTTTGGCGCCCCGCGTCCCAGGTTTTGTGCATAAGTCAAGCGTCTGGCAAAGTTTTTGCAGAGGCTGTGTCCTAGGGAACACCCTGATGACGAGCTTCTGGATCAGGCGCTTGGCAGGGATCGCAACTTCCGGGAACGCGTGCGTACCGCATCGACGAGCACTTGCACATGTTCTGGCGGCGTGTGCTGGCTGATGCCATGGCCCAGGTTGAAAACGTGCGTAGGGCCAGTGCCCGGTCCGGTATGCGGCCGGCCAAAACTGTCGAGCACCTTTAGCGCTTCCGCTTCGATCTGCGCCGGGTGCGCAAACAGCACATTGGGATCGAGGTTGCCTTGCAGGGCCTTTTGACCACCGACCAGCGCGCGCGCCGCCCCCAGATTCACGGTCCAATCCAGCCCCAATACGTCGCAGTCGAGATCACGCATCTCTCGCAACCACAAGCCGCCGCCCTTGGTGAACACGATGCGCGGAATCACGGCGCCTTCATTCTCGCGCTTGAGCTGGGCGAGCACCCGCGCCGTGTAGGCAAGGCTGAATTCCTGGAATGCGCCATCGGCCAGCACGCCGCCCCAGCTGTCGAAAATCATCACGGCCTGGGCGCCCGCATCGATCTGCGCGTTCAGGTAGGCGGCGACCGAGTCGGCGTTGATTTCGAGGATCCGGTGCATCAGGTCGGGCCGGCTGTACAGCATCGTCTTGACCAGCCGGTAGTCGTCCGAACCTGCGCCCTCGACCATGTAGCAGGCCAGCGTCCACGGACTACCGGAAAAGCCGATCAGCGGCACGCGCCCATTCAGGGCCTTGCGGATCGACGTCACCGCATCGAACACGTAGCGCAGTTTTTCCAGGTCCGGCACGTGCAGCGATCGCACCGCGGCTTCATCGTGCACCGGCCTGGCGAAGCGCGGCCCTTCGCCGAGCGCAAAGCTCAGGCCCAGTCCCATCGCGTCGGGCACCGTCAGGATGTCGGAAAACAGGATGGCGGCATCCAGCGCGTAGCGATCCAGCGGCTGCAGCGTCACTTCGGTCGCGTAGTCGACGTTGGTAGCCAGGCCCATGAAGCTGCCTGCCCGGGCCCGCGTCTCGCGGTATTCGGGCAGGTAGCGGCCGGCCTGGCGCATCAGCCAGGTCGGCGTGTAGTCGGTGGCGAGGCGCAGGCAGGCGCGCAGGAAGGTGTCGTTTTGAAGGGGTGCGAAACTCATGCCGCTATTGTCGCAGGCAAGCCGGCCCCTATCATCGGCGCACCCCCGCGGAATCCCACCCCATGAGCAACTCCTTCGAGCAGGCCCGAGACCTTTTCCTGGACGGCGTGCGCCTGCACGAGGCCGGCCGCTTCGAGGAGGCCGAGCGGCAGTTCCTGGCGTCGCTGGCGCTGGTGCCCGGGCGCGCTTCGACGCTGGTGAACCTGGGCGCCACCCGCCTGAAGCTGGCCAAGCCGGAGCAGGCACTCGAGGTGCTGGACCAGGCGCTGGCGCAAGACGCCGATGCGGCCGATGCCTTGAAGCATCGCGCCGTGGCGCTGGGCATGCTGGGCCGGCATGAGGCGGCGCTGGACGATCTGACCCGCGTCCTGCGAACGAAGCGCAGCGATGGCCAGGCCTGGCTGTTGCACGGCGAGACGCTGCAGCAGCTGGAGCGCCACGACGAGGCGCTGGCCTCGTACGACTCAGCTCTGGCCAGCGACCCGGCGCTGGGCGAGGCCTGGAGCCGCCGGGGTGCCTTGCTCAAGGACGCGGGGCGGCTCGAGGAGGCTGCGTCGTGCTTTCAGCGAGCGATCGATCACGGCGACGACCCGGAGCTCAATCGCTACTTCCTGGCGGCCGTGAACGGCAAGGAGCAGCCCGCGAGCCCGCCGCTGCGCTACGTGCAGTTCCTGTTCGACGGCTACGCCGAAAAATTCGACGAGCACCTGGTGCAGGTGCTCAACTACCAAGCGCACCGCGTGCTGCTGGACCAGCTCTCGGCGCTCGGACGCAGTTTCGAGCGGGCGCTCGACCTGGGCTGCGGCACCGGCCTTTGCGGGCCGCTGATCAAACCGATGGCGCGGCGGCTGGACGGCGTGGATCTGTCCGCCAACATGCTCGGGAAAGCGGAGGCGCTGGATGTGTATGGGCGCCTCGTGCACGACGATCTGGTTCACTATCTCGACTCCACCAATCACCGTTACGACCTGGTGGTGTCGGCGGATGTGTTCATCTATGTCGGGGAACTGGAGGCTACGTTCGACGGCGTGGCGCGGGTGATCGAGCCGGGCGGTGTGTTCTGTTTTTCGGTGGAGCTGGGTCCGGACGAACAGGATTTCGTGCTGCGGCCCAGCCAGCGCTACGCGCATTCCCAGCGCTACGCGCATTCCCAGCGCTACTTGCGCGCGCTGGCGTTGCGCCATGGCTTCCAGATCCGCAGCCTGCTGCACCACCCGGTCCGCGAGGACCAGCGCCAGCCGATCCCGGGCCTGTACGTCTGCCTGCAGGCGGTCTGACATCACTGAAGGCAGCCCAACTGCCCGCCCGCCTAGCGCACGGCTTGTCGCAGCGCCTGGTCGATGTCCCAGAGGATATCCTCGGCGTCCTCGATTCCCACCGACAGCCGGATCATGTCCGGCCGGACTCCGGCGCGCGCGAGTTCCTCCTCGTTCAGCTGGCGATGCGTCGTCGAGGCGGGATGAATCACGAGCGTCTTGGCGTCGCCAATGTTGGCCAGGTGGCTGAGGAACTCACAGGCATCGATGAAGCGCTCGCCGGCGCGGGCCGGGTCCGCCGCCTTGATGCCGAAGGTCAGGATGCCCGATGCGCCGGGACGGCCGTCGATGCTGCGGAACTGCTTCTTGGCCAGGGCATAGTGAGGCGAATCGTCCAGGCCCGGGTAGTTGACCCAGCTGACCAGCGCGTGATCGCTCAGGAATTCGGCCACGCGCCGGGCATTGCGGCAATGCGCCTGCATGCGCAGGTGCAGCGTCTCGATGCCTTGCAGGATCAGCCAGGCGTTCAGCGGCGAGAGTGCCGCGCCGAAGGTGCGGTTGACCTCCATGCGCGCTTTCATGGTGTAGCCGAAGTCGCCGAAGGTCTCGTAGAACTTCACGCCGTGGTAGGCCCGGCTGGGTTCCAGCATCTCGGGGAACTTGTCCTTTGACAGCTGGGAGCCCCAGTCGAACTTGCCCGACTCCACGAGCAGGCCCGCCATGGTCGTGCCGTGGCCGCCCAGGTACTTGGTGGCGCTGTGGACAACGATATCGGCGCCGAACGCGAACGGCGTGCACAGGTAGGGGCTGGGCACCGTGTTGTCGATCACGAGCGGCAGGCCGTGCTCGTGCGCGATCTTCGCGACGGGTTCGATGTCGAACACGTTGACCAGCGGATTGCCCAGCGTCTCGCCGTATAGCGCGCGGGTGTTCGGCCGCACGGCGCGGCGGAAATTGTCCGGGTCTTCCGGATCGACGAAGGTGGTTTCTATGCCCAGGCGCGAGAAGCCGATGCCGAGCTGGCCGACGCTGCCGCCATACAGCGTCGAGGCGGCGACGATGTGGTCACCCGCCTTCAGGATCGCCAGCAGCGCCGTCATCTGCGCCGCCATGCCGGTGGCGCAGGCCAGCGCGGCGCGCCCGCCTTCCAGCGACGCCACCCGCTCTTCCAGCACGGCCACGGTGGGATTGCTGATGCGGCTGTAGACGTTGCCGAAGGTCTGCAGGTTGAACAGGCTGGCCGCGTGCTCGGCCGAATCGAACACGAAGCTCGTGGTCTGGTGGATCGGCGTGGCGCGCGCGCCGGTCACCGGGTCGGGCGTCGCGCCGGCATGGATCGCCCGCGTGCCGAAGCCGTAGTCATGGTCGGCGCCTTTGCCTTGCCCCTTGCCGGACTCTGAATCGCTCATAAATTCAATACGGCAAGTGCTGCGGCCGGCGCGCGGAGATCACGCGGGTGTTGACGCCGGCCCAGCCCAGGCCGCCGAACAGGCGCGCATGCTCGATCTTCACGCAGCGGTTCATCACGACGTCGAGCCCCGCGGCCCGCGCCTTGGCGGCGGCTTCTTCGTTGATCACGCCGATCTGCATCCACAGGAACCTGGCGCCGATGGCGATGGCTTCCTCGGCGATCGGGGGGATGTCTTCGCTACGGCGAAAGCAGTCGACCAGGTCGATCTTCTCGCCCTGAGCCGCTATGGCCTGCCCGGCTGCCGTCAACGTCGGATAGCAGCGTTCGCCCAGTATCTCGGTAACGGTGGGGTTGACCGGCACGATGTGGCGGCCGTGGCCCTGCATGTACTTGGCCGCGAAGAAACTCGGCCGGTGCCAGTGCGGCGACAAGCCCACGACGGCGATGGTCCGGCTGGTGCCCAGGATGCGCCGCAGCTCGCTGATGGTGTCCATGGTCCCAGTGTACTAAGGGCTGTCATCCCGGACTCGATCCGGGATCCATGGGGGCACGCCTACGCCATGGATTGCGGATCAAGTCCGCAATGACAGAATTCAGGACTCGTACTTCACCGAGCACCCGTACGGCCGGGTGACAGGCGCGCTCAGCGGCTTGCCGCCCAGCGCCTCGTTCAATCCCTGCCGCACATAGTTGACGGCCTTGCCGATGTCGCGCGGGTCGCTCGACGGAATGCTGTCGATGCCGCCGGCATAGATCAACTTGCCCTGCGGATCCACGATGTACATGTGCGGGGTGGTGCGCGCGCCATAGGCCTTGCCGGCCGCGCCATCCTGGTCCATCAGCAGGGCGGTGGGCCGGCCCTTGCGCTCGTTCTGCCAGGCCGCGACTTTCGCGGGCTCCAGGTACTCGTAGCTCGATTTCGCGGTGGAGTCGATCGACAGCCAGGCGACGCCCTTGTCGACAGCTTCCTTCTGAGTGGCCGGCATGTTGCCGCTGTCATAGTGCTTGCGCACGTAGGGGCAGCTGGGGTTGATCCACTCCAGCACCACATGCTTGCCGCGGAAGTCGCTGAGCTTGACGGCCTTGCCGGTCGCATCCTTCAGCGTGAAGTCGGGAGCGCCCTCGCCGACCGCGGGCGCCGCATGCAGTGACGTAGCAACAACGAGCGTGGAAAGAGCAAGAACGGTGCGGCGCAACATCATCATCATGGACGGCTCCTAAAGGTTGGCGATCGCGGCCCTCACCTCATTGACGCTCAGCACTTCCGACAGCACCACCGGCGCGCGGTTCTTCGCATAGAACACGTACACCGGCACGCCGTTGCGGCCCAACTGGGCCAGCGCCGCAGTGATGGCCGGGTCGCGCCGGGTCCAGTCGGCGCGCAGCATCGCGACGTTGCGGCCCGCGAAGTCGGCCAGCAGGTCGGGGCGCTCCAGCGTCGTCTTCTTGTTGTACTGGCAGGTCACGCACCAGGCGGCGGTGAAGTCCACGAACACCGGCTGGCCGCCCGCCAGCAGCTGGTCGACGCGGCCCGGCTCCCAGGCTTGCCAGACGCCTTCACTGCGGGCCGACTGCTGCGGCGGCGGCGTCGTGATGTAGGCACCGGCCGCCCAGGCCAGCAAGGCCAGGCACGCCACCGAGATTGCCGCGATGATCGTGCGCGAGCGGCCGTGCAGCGTCAGGGCCCAGACCACCATGCTCAGCGCCACCAGCAGGGCCAGCAAGGCCCCGGCGCCGTCGATTCCGCTTTGCTGGCCCAGCACCCAGATCAGCCAGGCGACGGTTGCGAACATCGGAAACGCCATGAACCGGCGGAAGGTGTTCATCCATTCGCCCGGTCGCGGCAAAAGGGCTGCGACCGCCGGGACCCAGCTGGCGGCCAGATAGGGCAGCGCCATGCCGATGCCGATGACCGCGAACAGGAGCAGGGCCTCAGCCGCCGGCAGGCCGAGTGCGAAGCCGAGCGACGCTCCCATGAAGGGGGCGGTGCAGGGCGAGGCGACCGCGACGGCCAGCACACCCGACAGGAAGGCATTGACCACCGGATGACGCGCCTCCAGCGCAGCGACGCTGGAGGGCAGGAAAGCGCCGAACTCGAACAGACCGGCCAGGTTCAGCCCGATCAGTGTGAACAGAGCAGCCAGCGCCGCCACCACGGCGGGCGACTGCAGCTGGAAGCCCCATCCGAGCTGCTCGCCGGCTGCGCGCAGAGCCAGCATCAACGCACCCAGCGCTGCGAACGAGGCAATCACTCCCGCCGTATAGGCCAAGCCGGCAATGCGGTGGCCGCGCCGGTCATCGGCATGGCGGGTGAACCCCACCACCTTGATCGCCAGGATCGGAAACACGCAGGGCATCAGGTTGAGGATGAGGCCGCCGAGCAACGCACCGACCAGCGCGGCTACGAGCGTGATCGAAGCCGTTGCGGGCGCGCCGGTCCCTGCATTCCCAGCCCCACCTCGCAGCGCCGCCTGCAACGAGGGCGACAGGCTCGCGCCAGCAGCGCCACCGCCGATTGCCGGCCACTGGCCGATCACCTTGGCTTCGGTGCGCCAGCCCCGGTTGCCGACTGCCAGCACCAGCGGCATCACCGCCGGACTGGCGGCGCGCTGCGCGGACAGCGGAACGCGGGCGGTCCAGGTGTCGCCCTGCCACGCCTGCGTCCACTTGCCCGCCGTTTCGATCACTTCGCTGGTTTCCGGGAAGAACTCCAGGTTCTTGCCTCGCAGCGCCGCGGGCAATCCGGCGACGCTGACATTCAGCGCGTTGCCCTCGACCTGCACCTTGCTATCGGCGGCGAGCGGTTTCGGCTGCGCGTCGAAAGCGGCCTGGAAAGCCGCGCCGCTGGCCGCGGTCGTGCTTTTGACCGGAATCTTGAGGACCAGGTCGCCGTCTTCCGGGATGCATTCGGTCCGGCAAACCAGCCATTGGGCCTTGAGCTTGACGTCCAGATCGCCGGCCAGCAGCGACGGCTTGAATTCGGGCGTGATCGTGAGCGGCACGGGCAGCAGCACGGTGCCCTCGTAGCCGTAATTGGCCAGATTGCCGATCGGAATCTTCCTGGGCACCGGCCAGGCGATGTCGCCGGCCACCACTCCGGCCGGCAGGGTCCACTGCATCTGCGTGGGCAGGCCGGAGTCGCCGGAGTTCTTCCAGTAGGTGTGCCATTCCGGCTGGTGCGTCAGCTGCAGGCCGACCCAGACCTGCTTGCCGGGCACCACGCCGTCGGGCGCGTGGGCGATCAGCTCGGCCCGCACGCGCTCGGTGGTGACCACGCTCTTGGCGGGCGTCTGGGCCGCGGCAGCGAAGGGCAGCAGGAAGGAAGCTGCTGCCAGCACGGCAGCGGAAATGAATCGGGTGGTCATGGTCACACGGTGGGAGCTCAGCCTTGCAGTGAAGTTCCTTCAGGCAAAGCCCAGAACCACACGCCTGGTGGTGGCGCTCTTCTTTTCGATCTTTGTCACGACCACGGCGCCGATCTCGGCCGTGTTGGCCACGTGGGTGCCGCCGCAGGGCTGGAAGTCGATCATTTCACCGGCGCTGCGCCCGCCGTCCGCGGCCGCGCTACCGATCATGATGGTGCGGATGCGCCCGGTGCCGCGCGGGGGCTGCACTGACATGCTCTTGACCAGCGCCGGGTTGGCGTCGAGTTCCTCCTCGGCGATCGAGCCCACGGCGACCGGATGCCCGGCCGCCACCAGCCGCGCTATACCCGCAGTTAGCGCTTCCTTGTCCAGCGGGTCGGTCATGTTGAAGTCCAGCCGTGCGTACTCCGGCGTGATCGAGCAGCCATTGACCAGTTGCGGCACCAGATGGCAAAGCAGGTGCGTCGTGGTGTGAAAGCGCATCAGCCGATGCCGCCGGTCCCAGTCGACGCGGGCGATGACCGCATCGCCCGCTTTGAGCTGCGACAGCAGGTCGTCCTGATCCGGCGCCGGCAAATGGCATATCTCATGGGTCGGCCGGCCCTCAGCATCCTTGCCCTTCCTGGTGTCGGCGATCAGCAGCTCGGCGCCCCCCGGCAATACCAGCACACCGGCATCTCCGCCTTGTCCGCCGCCGAGTGGGTAGAACACGGTCCGATCGAGCACGACGCCGTTTTCGCCGATCGAAGTGACGATGGCGTCGCATTGCTTGAGATAGGCGTCCTGCCGAAAAAGCTCCTGGGTCATGCCCGCATCTTGGTGACAGTCATGCCTCCCATTTTCGCGGTTTCGGCCTACAGGTGCCCGCGCAGGGGCGCCGCAAACTTTCTCCTTATGAAATCGAGGTCGTTCTTCGCCGCGCTGACCTTGGCCTGGGCGGCCCTGATGAGCTGCGGATCGTGGGCGCAGCCGACCCCGATCCCGAAAGTCATCGGCGTCGGTCCCGACCCGCAGCTGCCCCCGCCCGAAAAGGCGCTGGTTCCCACCGTCAACATTGCGCCGGCCATTGGCTGGCCCAAGGGTGCGCAGCCGAAGGCGCCGGCGGGCTTCCGGGTCACGGCGCTGGCCGGCGGCCTGGACCATCCGCGCTGGGTCTACGTGCTGCCCAATGGCGACGTGCTGGTGGCCGAAAGCAACGCACCACCCAAGCCCGAGGATGCCAAGGGTGTCAAGGGCGCGGTCATGAAGCAGGTGATGAAGAAAGCCGGAGCCGGGGTTCCGAGTGCGAACCGGATCACCTTGCTGCGCGATGCCAATGGCGACGGCGTGGCCGAACTGCGCAGCGTGTTCCTGCAGGGGCTGAACTCGCCCATCGGCATGGCGCTGGTCGGCAACGAATTGTTCATCGCGAACTCGGACGCGATCGTCAAGGTCCCGTACCAGGCCGGACAGAGCCGCATCAGCGCCGCACCGGTCAAGGTCTGCGACTTGCCCGGCGGGCCGATCAACCACCATTGGACCAAGAACCTCATCGCCAGCCCGGACGGCAACAAGCTCTATGTGACGGTGGGCTCCAACAGCAACGTCGCCGAGAACGGCATTCCGGCCGAAGAGGGCCGGGCGGCGATCTGGGAAGTGGACCGCGCCACCGGGGCCAAGCGGCTGTTCGCGACCGGCCTGCGCAACGCCAACGGCATGGGCTGGGAACCGCAGACCGGGGCGCTGTGGACGGTGGTCAATGAACGCGACGAGCTGGGCAACGACCTGGTGCCCGACTATCTGACGTCGGTCAAGGACGGGGCGTTCTACGGCTGGCCCTGGAGCTATTGGGGCCAGTGGGTGGACGTGCGCGTCAAGCCCCAGCGCCCCGAGATGGTGGCCAAGGCCATCAAGCCCGACTACGGCCTGGGCTCGCACGTGGCGCCGCTGGGGCTGGCTTTTTCCGACGCGCGCACCATGCCGCAGAACTACGCCAGCGGCGCCTTCATTGGCGAACACGGTTCCTGGAACCGCAATCCGCGCAGCGGCTACAAGGTGGTGTTCGTGCCGTTCGAAGGCGGCCGGCCGTCGAGCGAGCCGATCGACTTTCTGACCGGCTTCCTCAGCTCCGACGGCAAGGCCTATGGCCGCCCGGTCGGGGTGGCGATGGACGGCAAGGGCGGGCTGCTGGTGGCGGACGACGTCGGCAATGTGATCTGGCGGGTGGCGCCGGCCAAACCCTAGGAGCCTGCTCCCAGCCGGGCTCGCTCATTTAGCCGCCACGGTCCGGTGCCAGATCTGCTTGCGGTTGAGGAACAGGGGGATCGCGCCGATCGCAATGCCGCCCATGCCCACGACGTTGGTGACCCAGTCGAAGGTGGGAATGCTGTACAGGGCGATGAAAAACAGAAAGATTCCGCTGGCGGCCGGCCAGATCACGTGCGTGATCGCCTGCAGCACGCCGGCGCTGATCTTGCTGCGGTAGTACCACGCGCAGGCCAATCCTGTCAGCCCCAGGTAGAAGCAGATCTGGAAGCCGATGGCCGTGATCGAGTCCTGCAGGATGACGTTGATCGTCGGCAGGTAGGACGAGACGAACAGCAGCGCGAGACCGGTGACCCAGATCAGGAAGATGGCGATATGCGGGGTGTTCCAGCGCGGGTGCAGCCGCGAATACCGGTGATGCAGCGCCCCGGCGCGGCCCTTGGCGAACAGTGTGCGCGTGAATTGCAGCATCTGGGTCTCCACCGTCCCCACCGTGCTGAGGAGCACCGCGATGATGGCGACATAGCCCCAGGTGGGCCCCAGCGCCTTGTTCGCGATGGCGAAGATGATGTTGGTGTTGTAGTGCTGGATCTCGCTGTCGGACAGGCCAATCAGGGTGATCACGATGAAGACGAGGAAAAACGCCATCAGGAACACCATCGACCAGAACGCGGCGCGGCCCGGCGTGCGGTTCGGATCCTTGGTTTCCTCGCTCAGGTTCATTGTCACGTCCCACCCGTAGTAGAAGAAGATCGCCACCAGGGCGCCATTGGCGAACGATTTCGGCGAAAACTCGAACGGGGAGAACCAGGCCCACGAGAAGGGGTGCTGCGGGGCGCTCGGGAACACCATGAAGCTGGCCACGATGATGATGAGCAGGATGACCGCCTCGATCAGGGTCATGGCCACCTGCACATAGCTGGTGAGCTTGATGCCCTTGACGACGACGGCGCTGACGAACGTCAGCCACAGTGCCGCGATAAGGGTGACGTAGTGCACGTTGTTCATCAGCTCGGGCTTGAAGATGAGCAGGGTCGCGTTGGCGGCCGGAATCATGGCCGACACCATGAACACGCAGCACAGCACCAGCAGCGCCCAGCCGGCAAAAAAGCCGAGGGTGCGCCCGAAGACCGTCGTCACCCAGGCATAGGAGGTGCCGGCGTTCGACATCGACCGGTTGAGGTTGATGAACGCGAACGCGATGCCGAACATGATCAGCCCGCAGGCCAGGATGCTGGCCGGCGAGAGCATGCCGGCCGTGCCGATGATCGTCGAAGTGGTGATCTCGATGCTATAGGCCGGCGCCGTGCCGGCTATGCCCATGATGACCGATTCGACCGTCCCCAGCGAGTTGGCCTTCAGGGTGTTGTTTTCCATGCCCGGTTCGCCTTTCTTCAATCCTGTTCAGCCCGAAAGCATACGGTAAGACGCCCCGCCTGTACCGCGGTGCCGCCGCCGCGCTGGTGGACAATCCGCCAATGGAGCAATCGGACATCGGCATCGTGGGGCTGGGCGTCATGGGCGAGAACCTCGCGCTCAATCTCGAGGGAAAGGGCTTCGCCGTCAGCGGATTCGACCTGGATGCCGGCAAGCGCGAGAGTTTCAAGCTGCGCGCCCGAGGCAAGCGCGCACAGGCCACCGCGTCGCTGGCCGGGCTGGTCGCCGGACTGCGGGTGCCGCGCCGCGTCCTGCTGATGGTTCCCGCGGGGGCCGCTGTCGATACGGTGCTCGCCGAACTTCGCGCCCTCCTGGCCGCCGGTGACATGGTGATCGACGGGGGCAACACCCATTTCACCGACACCGAGCGCCGCGTAGCGGAGCTCGAAGCCTGCGGCATCCTCTATGTGGGCGCGGGTGTCAGCGGCGGCGAGGAGGGCGC
Organism: Ramlibacter sp.; assembly: GCA_035571795.1. Taxonomy (GTDB): domain Bacteria; phylum Pseudomonadota; class Gammaproteobacteria; order Burkholderiales; family Burkholderiaceae_C; genus Ramlibacter. Next base: position 6,237 of record DATNBX010000009.1, on the reverse strand, counting down.
GCTGCGGGGGCCGGCGCTGATGCCCGGCGGCAACGCGCAGGCCTGGCCCCTCCTCAAGCCGATGTTCCAGTCGATTGCCGCGAGGGCGGACGATGGGCAGCCTTGCTGCGAATGGATGGGGCCGGGCGGAGCCGGCCACTTCGTCAAGATGGTCCACAACGGCATCGAGTACGCCGACATGCAGATGATCTGCGAGGCCTTCTGGCTGCTGCAGGAGCTGCTGGGCATGAGGCCGGCCGAGATGAGCCGGGTGTTCGGCGAGTGGAACCGCGGCGAGCTTGGCAGCTACCTGATCGGCATCACTGCCGAGATCCTGGCGCGCACCGACGCCGAGACCGGCCACCCGCTGGTGGACCTGATCCTGGATACCGCGGAACAGAAGGGCACCGGCAAATGGGCCGGCCAGTCGGCGCTGGACCTGGGTGCCAACGCGCCCACCCTCGCGGACGCGGTTTTCGCCCGAACCCTGAGCGCCGCCAAGCAGGAGCGCGTTGCGGCCTCCGGCATTCTCAGTGGCCCGGCGCCGCGATTCGCAGGCGAGCGGGCCGGCTTCGTCGAGAAGATCCGGCGCGCCCTGCTGGCCGCGAAGATCTGCTCGTACGCCCAGGGCTTCCAGCTGCTGCGCTCAGCCGACCGCGAACATCGGTGGAACCTCCCCTTCGGGACGATTGCCTCGATCTGGCGGGCCGGCTGCATCATTCGCGCGCGGCTGCTCCGGGACATACGGCACGCCTATGCCCGCGACCCCGGATTGGCCAACCTGCTGGTGGACGAGCATTTCGCCGAGGCGATGGCCCAGTGCCAGCAGGACTTGCGCGATGTGGTGGCCACGGCCGCGCAGCATGGCGTGGCCGTGCCCGCGTTCATGAGCGCGCTGGCGTACTACGACGCCTATCGATCCAGCCGGCTGCCGGCCAACCTGCTGCAGGCGCAGCGAGACTACTTCGGCGCCCACACCTACCAGCGCGTGGACCGGCCCGGCAAATTCCACACCCGGTGGGCAGATTGAGCGATCATCGCGCTACGGAGTCTGCGATGTCCAACCCACAACCTGCGGCCGCCAGCGGCCTGACCGGCGGCTGCCTCTGCGGCGCGGTCCGCTACGAGGCGCGCGGCGCCCCGTTTCATCGGACCGTCTGCCATTGCAGCATCTGCCGCCGTTCGACCGGCGCGCCGATGGTGGCCTGGTTCAGCGTGAAGCTGGCGGATTTCACGATCACGGCGGGGCTGCCCCGTCACTACAGGTCAAGCAACCAGGCGGTGCGCTCGTGTTGCCCTGCTTGCGGCACGCAACTCACCTTCAAGTACGACGGCCTGCAGGAAATCGATGTGACGGTCGGCAGCCTGGATGATCCCGCAGCGGTCCCGCCTGAAGACCACACGTACGTGTCGAGCCAACTGCCCTGGGTCCGTCTGGCCGACGGCCTGCCGCGGCACCTGCAGGCGCGGCAGGGGCCGGGCTAGCATGGAATTTCTTCTGCTGGCGCTGCTTGTCGCCTTTTCCGACTGGGCGCTCAAGGCGCGGGACCAGCGCCGCCGGATCACGCTGCTGGGCGGCCACCTGGCCAGGTACCAGATCGAAAAGCACATGGAGACGCTGACGCAAGGCTATCTGCGCGCGTTGGGCGAAAGCGATCCGCAACGCAGCGAGCCGATCTGGAGGATGCTGCGCTCCACCGAACAGGAGTTGTGCGACCAGTTCAGCCGTTTCGTCGCTTCCTTCGCCCGCGCCCAGGAGGCCGACACGCGCGTGAGCAAGCTGCCGGTCTACCTTCCGTTTGCAGCCAGGCTGCTGCCCAATCTCACCTTCGACATGCGCCTGGCACTGGCCATCCACGCGCGCGGGATCAACCAGGCCGTCCACGGCGGGACCCATGAGTCGCCCAAGGCGATGGCCTTCACCTTGTCGGCCGAGCTGTTCCTGATGCAGCACACTTGCCACTGGTTCTGCAAGTCCAAGACCGTCGCCTCGGCGCGCATGCTGGCCCGGCACAACACGTCGTACGAGCAGCTGGTGGCGGCCGTCGGGGCGGATACCCGGGCGGCTTATTGCGCTTTGGTGGGGCGGCGGTAGCCGGCTCGTGGTGGGAAGGTCTCAGTGCAGGTCGCAAGGGCGCATTGCGGGAACTGCGAGCTCCCGGCCGACCATCGCCCGGGCATACAAGTAGTTGTTGCGAGCACGCTCGCTCAGCCCATCGAGATCGACATGGCCCGCGCCGTCGCAGGGAAATGCATATCCGCGACCGCTATCGAACAAGGACTGGAAGCGCAGTTCGAATTGGGGTTGTGACGAATCGATCATTTGAGATCTCCATTGGACGGGGCCATTGGCCTCGCCCATGTCTTGAATATGGGCGCAAGTCACGCCTGGCGCCATCAGGGAAGGCCGAAAGAGAACCTCAGCCAATGCCGATCTCAGCAGTTCGTTTCCACCTACACGGTGTAGGACGGTTGGCCTCGAACCACAGCCCCTCGGCGGTGCGGCGGCCGCGTGCGGCGGGGGTTCCGCCGCCGGCCAAAGGGTGAGCGGATATATTGCTTCCAGTGGCACGACCAAGCCGAAACCAGACCAGCCTGCTCAGCCTTGTCCTCCGGCGCGGCCGGGAAGAACGCCTCGCCCAGGCGGCAGGCGGCCTCACCTTTGCGACCGTGATGTCCCTGGTGCCGCTGCTGGCCGTGAGCTTCGCCCTGTTCGCGCGCATCCCGGCCTTGCGCCCGGCCGGGGAGGCGATCCGCGAGCAGCTGCTGCGCGGCCTGCTGCCCGCCGAAATCACCAAGGCCGTGGTGAAGCATCTGGCGCAGTTCACGGGCAATGCCAGCGGGCTCACGCTGGTGGGCTTTGCCGTCCTGCTGGTGTCGGCCCTGGCGCTGCTCCTGAGCGTGGAGAACACCCTCAACCGGATCTGGCAAGCGAAGAAGCCACGGCCGGTGCTGCGCCGGCTGGCCCTGTACCTTGCCATGCTGCTCACAGGGCCGGCGATCGTCGGTGCCAGCTTGTGGGCCACCTCCCATCTTCTGGCCGCCTCCAGCGCCCTGGTGGGCACGCGGCCCGCCTGGCTGCCGCATGCGCTGAACCTGGGGCCGGTGGCCCTGGCCGCCGGCGGCTTCGCCTGCTTGTTCCGCTTCGTGCCGCACGCCGCCGTGCGGTGGCGCAATGCGATCGCGGGCGGCCTGCTCGCCGGCATCGCCTTCGAGTTCGGCAAGCGCGGCTTCGCGATCTACCTCGCCAACGTCCCAACCTACCGCACGGTCTACGGCGCCTTCGCGCCCCTGCTGGCTTTCCTGGTGTGGGTGTACTACTCGTGGTTCATCACGCTGGCCGCGGCGCTGGTGAGCGCCAGCTTGGCGCGGGGCGGGGCGCGGGCGGAGCGCCGCCTGTCACGTGCATGATCATCGACCTCATCGACGGCACCTACGAACTGTTCCGGCACTTCTACGGGCTGCGCCGCTACACGAAGGGCGAGGACAGGCCCTTCGGCGCGGTGATCGGTGTGCTGAACGGCGTGCTCGAGATGATCGAAAACAATGTCACGCATGTCGGCGTCGCGACCGATCACGTCATCGAGTCGTTTCGCAACCGGCTGTGGCCCGGCTACAAGACGGGTGCGGGCATCGAGCCCGCGCTGCTCGCCCAGTTCCATCCGTTGGAGGAAGGGCTCGCCGCGATGGGCGTCGCGGTCTGGCCGATGATCGAGCTGGAGGCGGACGACGCGCTGGCGACGGCGGCCCGTCTCTCGGACGAAGACGAGCGGGTCGAGCTGGTGCGCATCTGGACGCCCGACAAGGACCTGGCCCAGTGCGTTCGCGGTGACCGTGTGCTTCAGGTCGACCGCAGGAGCAAGAGTATTCGCGGCGCCAACGACGTCCGGGAAAAGTTTGGCGTGGAGCCGGCATTGATTCCGGACTTTCTTGCACTGGTCGGCGATGCCGCCGACGGATATCCCGGCATCCGAGGGATCGGCGCCGCCGGTGCGGCGCGCCTGCTGAACCGGTACGGGCCCATCGAGCGCTTCCCGCCCGGCGTGCTGGGCGACCAACTCGAAGCCGCGTTGTTGTTCAAGCGGCTGGCGACGCTCGATACCGGTGCGAAGCTGTTTCGCGACGTCGAAGAGTTGCGGTGGCGCGGGGCCACGCGTGCCTTCGCGGCGTGGACCGAACGCATAGGAGCTCCCAAGCTGCTCCAGCGCAGCCTTGAAGCGCAGGCGAACCTCAGGTGACGCGCCCGAACCAGAGCACCGACAGCCCTGCTGCTGCCAGGGCAAGCATCGCCGAGAGCAATGCCAGCAGACCCGAGAGCTCGGTTTCGCGGGTTTGCACCTGCACTCGCGAGCCGAGGTTTTCGTAGACGCTGCGCAGCATTTCCGCGGTGCCGGCATGGTGGTACTCGCCGCCGGTCATGCGTGCGACTTCGCGCAAGGTCGGCTCGTCCAGCTGCAGGTAGATGGACATGCCCTCGCCCCACGAGGCCGTGCCGTTCACGGTGCCCAGACCCACCACGTAGATGCGCACGCCGCGGTCGGCGGCCATCTTCGCCGCTTCCAGCGTGTCGACCCCCGTGGTGCGGCGGCCGTCGGTCAGCAAGATGATCGCGGCGGATTTGTACGAGCCCGGCGCCACCGGGGCGACCTGCCTGGCGGGCGGCTTCATCTTGTCATCGACGCTGCGCCCCCGCGGTTTGTTGCCGAAGGTCATTTCGCCCACGTCGATGCCGTGGTCGGGAAACAGCTGGGCAAGGCAAACGACGATCGCATTGCCGACCGCCGTTCCGTACTGCATCTGGAAGGCGTCGATGGCAGCCACCAGTGACGCGCGGTCCAGCGTCGCGCGCTGGACCACCTGACTGCTGGCGGCGAAGGTGACGAGCCCGACTTCGATGTTCTTGGGCAGCTCACGCAAGAACAACTTCGCCGCCTCTTGCGCAGCCGCCAGCCGGGTCGGCTCGACGTCGGTGACGCGCATGCTGAGAGACACGTCCATGGCCAGCAGAATCGTGGAGCGCGCCCACGGCAGCCGCACCTGCGCCACCGGACGCGCCGCTGCAAGCAGCAGCCCGCAGCAAGCCAGCAGGAGCAGCGCAGGCGGCACGTGCCGGCGCCAGTTGCGGCCGGCCGAAGCCGCGCGCACGACACCCAGGCTGCTGTAGCGCACGGCCGACTTGTTACGACGGCGCAGCAGCCACACGTATGCCGCCGGCAGCAGGGGGAGTGCCAGCAACAGCCACAGGAATTGGGGCCAGAGGAAAGACATTCGCGGCGCCTGGCGGTCAATCACCTTCGAGAATTGTGCTCCTGAGCCGCGCCGGCCGCAGGCACCGCGCCGCATCTGGATCGGTTGCGGCGACGGCCGGGCAGAACGCTGCGTGGGACAATTTGCCATGGCGCCCGTGTACGTCGATCCCGGCAAGGTCTTCGAGTTCCCGGACGCGCAGAGCTTCCACAAATGGCTCAGCGCGCACCATCGCAGCGAGAACGAGGTCCGGATCAAGATCCACAAGGTGAACTCGGGGCTCAAGTCGATCACACCCAAGGAAGCCATCGATGTGGCGCTCTGCTGGGGCTGGATCGACGCGGTGCGCAAGGCATACGACCCCAAGAGTTACTTGCAGCGCTACACGCCTCGGGGCCCGAAGAGCATATGGAGCCAGATCAACGTCGCCAATGTCGCGCGCCTGGAGCGCGAGGGCCGGATGACAGCGCACGGTCTGCGGCAGGTTGAATTGGCAAAGGCCGACGGCCGCTGGGATCGCGCGTACGCAAGCGGCGGGGACATGGCGCTTCCGGAAGACCTGCTCGCCGCGCTGGAGGCCGAACCGAAAGCCAGGAAAACGCTGGCAAAGCTCAACGCGCAGAACCGGTATGCGCTTGCGTTCCGGCTCCACAACATGAAGACCGAAGCCGGCCGAAAGAGGAAGATCGCCTCCTTCGTCCAGATGCTCAAGCGTGGCGAGACGATCCACCCGCAAGCCTTGAAGTGAGCGCCATGAAGTACCCCAACCCGGGTCGGGGATGCGGTCACACTGAGCTATCGTTCAACGTGGAGTACAGCCATGGAACAAGCGATCGATCTACGCGCGAAGCTGGCCACATTCGAGGGGCACTGGCAGCCGCGCACTGTGTGCGAGTACAACGGCCACGACGTCATGGTGGTCAAGATCCAGGGCGAGTACCACTGGCACTCGCATCCGGACACGGATGATTTCTTCCTGGTGCTCGATGGCGAGATCGAGATCGACCTGGA
>DATNBX010000008.1:0-28591 GCA_035571795.1 Ramlibacter sp. | reverse complement strand
CAAGCGCTTCACCGCGCGCGCCAAAGGCCGCGGCAATCGCATCGTCAAGCCCACGTGCCACGTGTACGTGACGGTCGGCAACTAAAGGCTTCAGGACACCATGGGACAAAAAATCCATCCTACCGGCTTCCGTCTTTCGGTTAGCCGCAACTGGGCCAGCCGCTGGTACGCCAATAACCGCGACTTCGCCGGCATGCTGGCGGAAGACATCAAGGTACGTGAGTACCTGAAGACCAAGCTCAAGAATGCCGCGGTTTCGCGCATCCTGATCGAGCGCCCCGCCAAGAACGCCCGCATCACCATCTATTCGGCGCGTCCGGGCGTGGTGATCGGCAAGAAGGGCGAGGACATCGAGAACCTGAAGAAGGAACTGGCCAAACGGCTGGGCGTGCCGGTGGCGGTGAACATCGAGGAAGTGCGCAAGCCCGAAATCGATGCCCAGCTGATCGCCGACTCGATCACGCAACAGCTCGAAAAGCGCATCATGTTCCGCCGCGCCATGAAGCGCGCGATGCAAAACGCGATGCGCCTGGGCGCGCAGGGCATCAAGATCATGTCCGCCGGCCGCCTTAACGGCATCGAGATCGCACGCACCGAGTGGTACCGCGAAGGCCGAGTGCCGCTGCACACGCTGCGCGCCGACATCGACTATGGCTTTTCCGAAGCCAAGACCACCTACGGCGTGATCGGCGTCAAGGTCTGGGTCTACAAGGGCGACACGCTCGGCCGCAATGACCTGCCGGCAATCGTCGAACCCCGTGCCGAGGAAGAGCGCCGCCCGCGTGGGCCGCGCCGCGACGGCCGCCCGGGCGACCGGCCCGCCGGCGAGCGTCGTGGGCCCCCGCCGCGCCGTACAGCGGCTGGTGCGGGCAACGTTGCGCCGGCCGACGGCAGCGACAAGCCCGCCGAAGCAACCCCAGGTGCCGAGGCACCGAAAACTACCGTTAAGCGCGTTCGCAAGGCCGCGCCAGCCACTCCTTCGGCTGACGGTAAAGGAGAGTAAACATGCTGCAACCCACTCGCCGCAAATACCGCAAGGAGCAGAAGGGCCGCAACACCGGCATCGCCACCCGGGGCAATTCGGTGGCATTCGGTGACTTCGGCCTGAAGTGCACGGACCGCGGCCGCCTGACGGCCCGCCAGATCGAAGCTGCGCGCCGCGCGATTTCCCGCCACGTCAAGCGCGGCGGCCGCATCTGGATCCGGGTGTTCCCCGACAAGCCGATCTCGCACAAGCCCGCCGAAGTGCGGATGGGCAACGGCAAGGGCAATCCCGAGTATTACGTGGCCGAAATCCAGCCGGGCAAGGTGGTGTTCGAGATCGTCGGGGTGACCGAAGAACTCGCGCGCGAGGCATTCCGCCTGGCCGCTGCCAAGCTGCCGCTGCGCACCGCCTTCGTCAGCCGCATGATCGGCGCGTGATCCAGGAGTACCAGACAAATGAAAACCGCTGAACTGCGCCAGAAAGACGTTGCCGCGCTGCAAAACGAGGTCAAGGAGCTGCAGAAGGCTCACTTCGGCCTGCGCATGCAGAAGGCCACGCAACAGCTGAACAACACCGGCACGCTGCGCGTGACGCGCCGCGACATCGCCCGGGCCAAGACCATCCTGGCCCAGAAGCGGGCCGAAGAGCCGGCCAAGCGCCCGGCCACCAAGTAAGGATCGCGACCATGACGGAAACCAAGGCATCCCTCAAACGCACCCTGATCGGCAAGGTGGTCAGCGACAAACGTGCCAAGACCGTGACGGTCCTGGTCGAGCGCCGCGTCAAGCATGAGCTCTACGGCAAGATCGTGGCGAAGTCGAGCAAGTACCACGCCCATGATGAAAAGGGCGAGTTCCACACCGGCGACGTCATCGAGATCACCGAGAGCCGGCCGATCTCCAAGACCAAGAACTGGGTCGCAACCCGGCTGGTCGAGAAGGCTGCGGAAGTGTAGAAGCGCCTCTGCGCGAGAAGTGAAAACGGCCCACAATGTGGGCCGTTCCTGTTTCTTGGAAGGAGAAGACGATGATCAAGGTTGGAGACACGCTGCCGGATGTCACCTTGCAGGAGTATCACGAAGTCGAGGGCGAGGGTTGCAGCATCGGGCCCAATCCGGTCAAGGTGGCCCAGGCCACCGCGGGCAAGACCATCGCCCTGTTCGGGCTGCCGGGCGCTTTCACGCCGACCTGTTCGGCCAAGCATGTGCCCGGTTTCGTGCAGAAGGCCGCTGAGTTCAAGCAGGCCGGCGTGGATGAGATCTGGTGCGTGAGCGTCAACGATGCCTATGTGATGGGCGCGTGGGCGCGCGATCAGAAGACCGATGGAAAAGTGCGCATGCTGGGCGACGGCAGCGCCGAATTCGCCAAGGCTACCGGGCTCACGGTTGATCGCACCGCTGCCGGCATGGGCATCCGCAGCGCCCGTTATTCGATGCTGGTCAAGAACGGCAAGGTGGCGGCCTTGAACATCGAGGCGCCGGGCAAGTTCGAGGTCAGCGACGCGGGGACGCTGCTGGTGCAGGCAAAGTCAATCTAATCAGTTGGGGTCAGAGCACAATTTCGTTTGGAAAACCTGTCGCTCCGGCTGGGCTACTGTCCTGAATTGTGATCTGACCCCAAGGTCTCAGTTTCTTGAAGTTCGGCCCGTGCTCTGGCACGGGACGTTCTCACCTCAGCGAAGCTTTTAAGTAATGCGCCCCCGGGATCGGGTTGTGATAGTAGGGCGGAATTTCCTCGAAGCCCAGTTCCAGGTAGAGCGCCCGGGCGGCTTCCATCTCATCGAGCGTATCCAGCAGCACGCAGGCGTAGCCGCTTTCCCGCGCGGCGTCCAGGGCTGCCTCCGCCAACCGCCGCCCTAAGCCGAAGCCGCGGAAGGCCTTGCGCACATACAAGCGCTTCATCTCCGAGGCATTCGGATAGTCCGCGTTGTCCAGTGCTCGCAAGGCGCAGCATCCCGCCACCTCACCGTCGACCGTCGCGAGTGTCAGCGCACCGAGCGGCGGGGCATAGTCGCCCGGCAGATTCGCCAGTTCATGGTCGAAATTCTGAAAGCACAGGTCGACGCCCAGGCCGCGCGCGTATTCGACAAATAGCTCGCGCACCGCGTTCAGCTCTTCGGCAGTAGCCGGCGTCGCCAGCCGGATCAGCGGTATCTGTTGCGTTTCCACGCGTGTGCTGTTGCGTTTGACGGCGTTCGAGTTTAGCCCCTTGCATGCGCTCCTGCACGGCCGGCCGCGGCGTGTGAGGGGCGGCGACCCAGCTAGATCACCTGGCTGCGCCTGAGCTGCGCCAGTTGCTCTTCGGAGCATTCGAGCAGTTCGCGCAGCACCTCGTCCGTGTGCTGACCCAGCAACGGCGGCGGCAGGTGCTGGCGCACCGGCGTCGCGCTCAGCTTGATCGGGCTGGACACCAGGCGCAGCGCGGGCTGCAGCGGATGCTGCCACCGCGTGACCATGGCGCGCTCGTTCACCTGCGGGTCCGCGAACACCTCGGCCAGGTTGTTGATCGCGCCGCACGGAACCTTGGCCGCTTCCAGCGCCGCCAGCCAGGCGCTCTTGCCGCGGCTTTTCATGACCGGCTCCAGCATGGGAATCAAGATACTGCGATTGCGCACCCGGTCCTGGTTCTTGGCGAAGCGCGGGTCGGCCGCCAGCTCCGGCCGGCCCGCGATCTCGCAGAACCGTGCGTACTGGCTGTCGTTGCCAACCGCCAGGATCAGGTGCTCCTTGCTGCCGTCGGGGCCCGGTGCCACCTCGAATACCTGGTAGGGGACGATGTTCTGGTGCGCGTTGCCGGCGCGGCCGGGGGCCTTGCCGCTGACGAGGTAGTTGGCGCCCAGGTTGGCCAGCATCGCCACCTGCGTGTCCAGCAAGGCCATATCGACGAACTGGCCCTCGCCGGTGCGTTCGGCATGGCGTAGCGCCGCCAGGATTGCCACGGTGGCGTACATGCCAGTAAACAGGTCGGCCACGGCGACGCCGACTTTTTGCGGGCCGGTGGCTTGCGGCCGACCGTCGGCATCGACGACGCCGTCCCGTTCGCCGGTCACGCTCATCAGGCCTCCCATGCCCTGGATTGCATAGTCGTAACCGGCGCGCTCGCGGTAGGGCCCGGTCTGGCCGAAGCCTGTCACGCTGCAATAGACCAGCCGGGGGTTCAACGGGGCCAGCGCCGCATAGTCCAGGCCGTAGCGCGCCATGTCCCCCACCTTGAAGTTTTCGATGAAGACATCGCACACCTTCACCAGCTCGCGAATCAGCGCCTGCCCGGCCGGCTGCGAGATGTCGCAAGTGACCGAGCGCTTGTTGCGATTGGTGCCCAGGTAGTAGGCCGCTTCCGCCGTGTCGTTTCCGGCTGGGTCCTTGAGGAAGGGCGGCCCCCAGCTGCGAGTGTCGTCGCCGTTGCCGGGGCGCTCAATCTTGATCACGTCGGCGCCCAGGTCGGCGAGTGTCTGCGTGCACCAGGGCCCGGCCAGCACGCGCGAGAGGTCGAGAACACGTATCCCGGTCAATGAAGTCATGGAGCAGGATTGTCCGGTAATTGCGCGGCCTTACGCATAATCGCCTGATGCCTGCCGAAGAGTTCGAATGACGCTGCTTCAGCGCCGCACCGCGATCGCGGTGTTCCTGGCTTTCGCATTCGCCTACTTCTTCTCGGCGCTGCTGCGTGCCATCACGGCCACGCTGTCGCCCGTGCTGACCCGCGAATTCGCGCTCAATGCGCGCGATCTGGGCTTGCTGGCCGGCGGCTACTTCTTCGGGTTCGCCGCCACCCAGCTGCCGCTGGGCACCTGGCTGGACCGCTACGGGCCCAAGCGCGTGATCCTCAGTTTCCTGCTGGTGGCGGTTGCGGGGTGCCTCGCGTTTTCGCTGGCGACCAGCTTTTCCGGGTTGCTGGCCGCGCGCGTGCTCTGCGGTGTCGGCGTCAGCGCCTGCTTGATGGCGCCGCTAACCGGCTTTCGGCGCTGGCTCACACCCACCGCCCAGCTGCGCGGAAATTCGTGGATGCTCATGACCGGTTCTCTTGGCATGGTCGCGTCCACGCTGCCGGTCCAGTGGCTGGTGCCGGTGCTGGGTTGGCGCCCCCTGTTCTGGATCCTGGCGCTGGCGGTCGCTGTGGCGATGGCCCTGATTGCCTGGATGGTGCCGCCTTGGGACTTGGTGCCCACCACAGCCGGCGGGCGGCCCGGCAGCTATGCGCAGGTGTGGCGGCACCCCTATTTCCGCCGCTTGAGCGCGATCGGATTTTTCAACTACGGCGGCATGATTTCGATCCAGACCTTGTGGGCCGGCCCATGGATGGTGCGAGTGGCCGGCGATGCACCCTTGCAGGCGGCCACTGGCCTGTTCGCGATCAACCTCAGCATGCTGGGCACCTTCTGGAGCTGGGGCATGCTCAATCCATGGTTGGCGCGCAAGGGCCTGACCACGGAGCGCCTGATCGCCCGAGGCGTGCCACTGAGCTTGCTGGTGCTCGCTGCAATAATCGTTGCTGGGCCGGCCGCGGGAGCCTCGGCCTGGGCACTTTTCTGCATGACTTCCACCTTCATATCGCTGGCCCAGCCGGCGGTTGCCATGGCGTTCCCGCCGGCGCTGGCCGGACGGGCGCTGTCGGCCTACAACCTGGTGGTCTTCGCCGGCATCTTCGTGGTGCAGTGGGGCATCGGGCTGCTCATTGATGCTTTTGCCGCGGTCGGGCTTGGTGAAGTGTCGTGTTTTAGGCTTGCGATGGCCGTGTTCCTTGCCTGCTGCGTTATCTCCTACGGGTACTTCGTGCTTGCAAAGGATAATTCCGGGCAATGAACGCGATTCTGATCATCGCTCACGCGCCTTTGGCGCATGCGCTACGGCAGTGCGCGCTGCATATCTTTCCCGACTGCGGGCCGGAAGTCGGGGCGATCGACGTGCAGCCCAACTTGCCGCCGGAGGAGACGCTGGCCACGGCGCGGATCGCGATGGAACAGCTCACCCGGCCGGCGCAGATCAAGGGAGTGCTGGTGCTCACTGACATCTTCGGCGCCACCCCGAGCAACGTGGCGCAGAAGCTGGTCGACGGCGTCAAGTCGCGGCTGATCACCGGAGTGAACCTTCCCATGCTGCTGCGCAGCGTGAGCTATCGCAACGAACCGCTGGAAGCCCTGGTCTCGCGCGCCGTGGTTGGCGGCACGCAGGGCGTGATGCAGGTGGCAATTTCCGCGCCGCAGAACCAGGCCCGACGAAACAATGATCCGGACAACTACGACGATCAACAATAAGCTGGGCCTTCACGCCCGGGCCTCGGCCAAGCTGACCAAGCTGGCCGGCGGTTTTCCCTGCGACATCTGGGTCAGCAGGGGCGACCGGCGCGTCAATGCCAAGAGCATCATGGGCGTGATGATGCTGGCAGCCGGCATCGGCAGCGAGGTGACCGTCGAGACCAGCGGCGATCGCGAGCAGGAAGCGATGGACGCTTTGCTGGCGCTGATCGCGGATAAATTTGGGGAGGGGGAATGACTTTCTCCATCCACGGCCTTCCCGTCGCCCGCGGCATCGCCATCGGGCGTGCCGTGCTGATGGCGTCCAGCCGGGTCGACGTCGCTCACTACTTCATCGAGCCTTCGCAGGTCGAGGAGGAAGTCGCCCGGGTCCGGTCCGGACGCAACGCGGTGGTCGATGAAATCCATCGCTTGCAGCAGACGATCGCCCTGATGGGTCCCAAGGAGGCGCCGCATGAGCTGACGGCCTTGCTCGATGTGCACCTGATGCTGCTGCAGGACGAGGAGCTGATCAGCGGTGTCAAGCACTGGATCAATGACCGCCTGTACAACGCCGAGTGGGCGCTGACGACGCAGCTCGAGGTTCTGTCGCGGCAGTTCGACGACATGGAGGACGACTACCTGCGTGGGCGCAAGGCCGACCTCGAGCAGGTCGCCGAGCGGATCCTGCGTTACATGAAGGGCGTGCCGTCGCCGACGACCGCGCCGGGCGCCGGACGCCGCAAGACACAGCAGGACCTGCTGCTGGACGACAGCATGGACGTGCCGCTGGTGATCGTCGCGCACGACCTGTCGCCGGCGGACATGCTGCAGTTCAAGCAGAGCGTTTTCGCCGGCTTCGTCACCGACGTCGGCGGCAGGAACTCGCACACGGCGATCGTCGCGCGCAGCATGGACATCCCCGCCGTGGTCGGCGCGCGCAGTGCCAGCCAGCTGGTGCGCCAGGACGACTGGGTCATCATCGATGGCGACGCCGGCGTGATGATCGTCGATCCGTCGCCCATCATCCTGGCCGAGTACGGCTTCAAGCAGCGCCAGGGCGAGCTGGAGCGCGGGCGCTTGTGGAGGCTGCGCCACACGCCGGCCGTCACGCTGGACGGCCAGAAAGTCGAGCTGCTGGCCAACATCGAGATGCCGGAAGACGCGCCGGCCGCGGTCAAGGCCGGCGCCGTGGGCGTGGGCCTGTTCCGCAGCGAATTCCTGTTCATGGGCCGCCGCGGCAACCTGCCGGACGAGGAAGAGCAGTACCACGCTTACCGCCGCGCCGTCGAAGGCATGGAGGGCTTGCCGGTGACGATTCGCACCATCGACGTGGGCGCCGACAAGCCGCTGGACGACACGATGCGCGAGGAGGCTCACCTGAACCCGGCATTGGGGCTGCGCGCCATTCGCTGGAGCCTGGCCGACCCGGCCATGTTCCTGACGCAGCTGCGGGCGATCCTGCGGGCTGCGGCCCACGGGCAGGTCAACATGCTGATCCCCATGCTGTCGCATCCCAGCGAAATCCGCCAGACCTTGTCCCTGATCGATTTCGCCCGCGCCGAACTGGACAATCGGGGCGTCCCGTATGGAAACGCCAAGCTCGGCGCGATGATCGAGATCCCGGCCGCCGCGCTCTCGTTGAAGATCTTTCTCAAGTACTTCGATTTCCTGTCGGTCGGCACCAATGACCTGATCCAGTACACGCTGGCGATCGACCGCGCGGACGAATCGGTGGCGCACCTGTACGACCCGCTGCATCCGGCCGTGCTGCGCCTGGTGGCGGAAACCATTCGCGAGTGCAATTTGCAAGGCAAGGGCGTCAGTGTCTGCGGCGAGATGGCCGGCGACATCACCTACACCCGATTGCTGCTCGGCATGGGCTTGCGCAGCTTTTCCATGCATCCGGCGCAGATTCTCGCCGTCAAGCAGGAGGTGCTGCGCGCCGATGCGTCGCGCCTGGCCAACTGGGCCCAGCAGGTGCTGGAGGCGGAAGACCCAGCCACGATGCTGCCCCGATAACGCCTACGTCCCCGCGTTCCTATCGAGCGCGCGTGCCCACCACCGCCGCGCCGATGATCAGCACCGCTGCCAGGGCGATGCTCCAGCTCAAAGGCCGGCCGCTGACCAGAATCAGCAGCATCGTGGAAGCCAAAGGCGTCAGGTAACTCAGGATGCCGATGTGGCGCGCGTCGCCGAGCTTGAGCGCCCTGTCCCACAGAAAGAAGGCCGCTCCCAGTGGGCCGAGGCCCATCGCCGTCACCAGCGCCCAGTCGCCCGGCTGCAATAACGCGGGGGCTTCGAGCGCCCAATGGCACAGCAGCGAGAGCAAGCCCGAGACCAGGCCGAACAGGCCGATCGCCGCGGTCGGAAACGGCCGGACCCGGCGCGTGAGCAGCGAATAGCTGGCCCAGATGAAGGCCGAACCCAGCGCGGGCAGGTAACCCCACGACCAGCCGCCGCCCCCGCCGCCCGAGCGCCCCAGGATCGCGATAGCGGCGCCCGCGAAGCCGGCCAGAGCTGCGATCAGGTGAGCCGGGCGCAAGCGCATTCCGGCCAGCAGCAGCGGCGCCAGCACGACGATCAGCAACGGCCAGAGATAGTTGACCAGGTTAGCTTCCACCGGCGGCGCGGTGCGCAGCGCGATGAACAGCAGGAAGTGAAACCCGAACAGGCCATAGATGCCCAGCGCCAGCGTGGTGGGCGGCACTTTCCATTGGCGCGCGAGCGGCCAGGACGGCACGCTGCCGATCACCAGAGCCAATCCCGTGAGCAGGAACGGCGGTACATGCTGGAGCGAGACGCCGAGCGATGCGAGCGTCGCCCACAGGGCAATCGCCCCGAGCGCGTAGAGATTGGCGTGCATCGCGCCGGGCAACGCGCCGGCGCGTTGCGCATGCTCAGGTGTTGGCGACACCTGCGGCGTGGGCTTGCTGGTCGGCGTGGTAACTGGAGCGCACCATCGCGCCGACGGCGGCATGGCTGAAGCCGAACTCGCGGGCCTTGGACTCGAACATCCTGAAGATGTCGGGATGGACGTAGCGGCGCACCGGCAGGTGCGAGGTCGACGGCGCCAGGTACTGCCCGACCGTGAGCATGTCGATCCGGTGCTCGCGCATGTCGCGCATCACCTGCAGGATCTCATCGTCGGTTTCGCCCAGCCCCACCATCAGGCCGCTCTTGGTCGGCACCTCGGGCCGCAACGCCTTGAATTTCTTCAGCAGGTTCAGGCTGAAGGCATAGTTGGAACCTGGCCGAGCTTCCCGGTACAACCTCGGAATGGTTTCGAGGTTGTGGTTCATCACATCCGGGGGAGCGGCCGTGAGGATTTCCAGCGCGCGGTCGTCGCGGCCGCGGAAATCGGGCACCAGCACCTCGATGGTGGTGCCGGGCGACAGCTTGCGGGTCGCGCGGATGCAGTCCACGAAGTGCCCGGCACCGCCATCGCGCAGGTCGTCGCGATCCACCGACGTGATCACGACATACTTGAGCTTGAGCCGGGCAATCGTCCTGGCGACGTTTTCCGGTTCGCTCGCGTCCAGTGGATCGGGCCGGCCATGGCCCACGTCGCAAAACGGGCAGCGGCGCGTGCATTTGTCGCCCATGATCATGAAGGTCGCCGTGCCCTTGCCGAAGCATTCGCCGATGTTGGGGCAAGAGGCTTCCTCGCACACGGTGTGCAGCTTGCTCTCGCGCAGGATCTGCTTGATCTCGTAGAAGCGCGTGCTGGGCGAGCCGGCCTTGACCCGGATCCATTCCGGCTTCCTGAGCAACTCCGATTGCTCGACCTTCACCGGAATGCGCGACAGCTTGGCCGCCGCCTTCTGTTTGGCGCCGGCCCGGTAGGTTTCGACGGACTGCGCTTCGCGCACGACTTCGTTGGAGCTCATTGGCGTCTTTGTCAGGGCGCCAGTTGGTCACCGAGCCGCTGGCCCAGCACCTGCGCCGCTTCGTTCCAGGTGGCAGATATGCCGATTGTAGAAAGATCCACCGTTTTCAGCCCGGCGTAGCCGCAGGGGTTGATGCGGGCAAAGGGCTCCAGGTCCATCGCCACATTGAACGCGACACCGTGGTAGGTGCAATTGCGGCTGACCTTGATGCCCAGGGCTGCGATCTTGCCGAGGCCCTGGAAGCCGTCATTGCGGGTCGAGTCCGCAATGACGGCCTTCTCGAGCCGCGCATGCCCGAACGGATCGTCCAGCCGCACATAGATGCCCGGTGCGCCGGCGACCCGGTGACCGGTCACGCCGAAATGGCGCAGCGTGCGGATCACCGCCTCCTCGATGCGATACACATATTCCTTGATGAAGTAGCCGGCGCGGCGCAGGTCCACCAGCGGATAGGCCACCACCTGGCCGGGCCCGTGGTAAGTCACCTGTCCGCCGCGATTCGTCGCCACCACGGCAATCGCGCCGGCGTCGAGCACATGTTCGGGCCGGCCCGCCAGGCCCTGCGTGAAGACCGGCGGGTGTTCGCACAGCCAGAGCTCGTCCGGCGTCGTTGGCGTCCGGGCCGCGGTGAATTCCCGCATCGCCTCGTACGTGGGCAGGTACTCCACCGGTCCGCGCAGGGAGGTCTTCACTAAAGGACGACCTTGACCATCGGATGGCTGGACAACGCGCGGTACAGCTCGTCGAGCTGCTCGCGGCTGGTCGCGTTGATCGTGATCGTGACGCCGAGGTAGTTGCCGGCCTTGCTGTCGCGCAACTCGACGGTGGCGGCGTCGAAGGTCGGGTCGAATTGCCGGGCGATGGTGGTAACGGCGTGCACGAAGCCGTCCACCTTGGCACCCATGACCTTGATCGGAAAGCGCGAGGGATACTGGATCAACGATGGTGAAGCGGCAGAATCGGTCATGTCTGTTCAGGGGCTACCGCGGATCCGGCTTTGCCGGGCCGCTGGTGGCGCCCCCTTGAGGGGGAGAGGGCGAAGTTCGAGGGGGCATCGGCCGCAGGCCGCTTCGGGGGTGGTTCATTTCTCTTTGGCACGCTGGTAGCCGGCGTACAACATCTCGTAGATGGGGCCGGGGCGACCGCTTCCAATAGCCTGCTGGTCCAGCCGGGTGACCGGCAGAATTTCCTTGCTGGCGTTCGATAGCAGAAGCTCGTCGGCCGCGAACACCTCGCTGCGCGAAATGCGGCGCAACTCGAACGGGATGCCGGCATCGCCGCACAGTTCCTCGATCAGGCCGTAGCGGATGCCTTCGAGCACCAAGTTGTCCTTGGGCGGTCCCATCACGGTGCCGCGGCTGACCACCCACACATTGGCCGCCGCGCCTTCGCTCAGCCAGCCATCGCGAAACATCACGGTCTCGGCCGCACCCACGTCGGCGCTCATCTGGCGGGCCAGCACCGCGCCGGCCAGGCTGACGCTCTTGATGTGCGCCTTCTTCCAGCGGAAATCGTCGGCGCTCACGCAGGCCACGCCATTGGCGCGGTCGGCCGCCGACGGCGGGGTGATCCGGTTGGTGGTGGCGAACACCGTGGGCTCGATGTCGGGCGGCATCACATGATCGCGCATCGCGACACCCCGGGTGACCTGCAGGTACACCAGCAGGTCGGTCTGGCCGGCGCTGCGGCCCAGCGTCTGGGCGTAAGCGGCGGTCAGCCGGTCGACCAGCTCGCGCCATTGGGCATGGCTCATCGGACTGGCGATGCGCAGTTCCGACAGGCTGCGATCCAGTCGAGCCATGTGCTGCGCGAACCGGAACGGCCGTCCCGCATACACCGGTACCACCTCGTACACGCCGTCGCCAAAAATGAACCCGCGGTCCATGACGCTGATCTTCGCGTCGGGCAGCCGCGTGAATTCGCCATTGAGATAGCACGGGAGGTCGGGCAGTTGGTATGCGTTCATGGGGGGTGATTCTGCGGCTGCGTGCATTGTGCTGCGCTGGTCAAATCGGCTCGGACTTGCAACCATAGCCCGACGTTACGGTCGGGTTGGCAAAAAGGCCCGGGTTTCTACTTATAATCAGCAGGTTTTGGAATGTTTCAGGCCGGAAGGCGGGCGGAGATTTCAATGAATAAAATCGCGCCGCTGCCTGAAACGAGGGAGGAAGAGCCTCCTTTCAAGCGGCTGACCGCCGAAGAGGCGCGACGGCTGCGCGAACAAAACCCCCCGGTTTCCCCCTGGTGGGTGGTGGCGGGGCAGATCGTGGTGGGACTCGTGGTGGCGCTGGCAGCCTGGGCGCTGACGGGGAGACAAAACGTTGGATGGTCCGCCGGATATGGCGCACTGGCCGTGGTGATTCCCGCGGCCATTTTTGCGCGGGGCCTCACCGGGCGTTTTTCTTCCCTGAACGCGGTTACCGCGGCCGCCGGGTTCATGGTGTGGGAGATGGTGAAGATTGCCTTGACGGTGGCCATGTTGATGGCCGCTCCGAGGCTCGTCACGGCGCTGAGCTGGCCGGCACTGCTGGTGGGGTTGGTGCTGACGATGAAGGTGTATTGGCTAGCGCTGGCGTACGCGCCCCGCAAACGTAAACATTGAGCTTCTAAGACAAACATGGCTGCTGAACATCTGGCTGGTGAGCATGGACCGAGTGCCGGTGAATACATCATTCACCACCTGACGCACCTGCAGAACCACAAGGCCGGCAACGTCGTCGATTTCTCCGTCTTCAATTTCGACTCGATGTTCTTTTCCATCGCCCTGGGTGCGCTGGGATGCTGGCTGTTGTGGCTGGCCGCGCGCAAGGCGACTGCCGGCGTGCCGGGAAGGTTCCAGGCCGCCGTTGAAATCCTGATCGAGATGGTGGACTCCCAGGCCAAGGGCATCGTGCACGACGCCAAGAGCCGCAAGTTCGTGTCACCGCTGGCGCTGACGGTATTCATCTGGATCATCCTGCTCAATTCGATGGACCTGTTGCCAGTGGACCTGCTGCCGGCCATCTGGCAATGGCTCAACGGGGCCGCCGGCCATGACCCGGAGCACGCCTACCTGCGGGTAGTGCCGACGGCCGACCTGTCCATGACGATGGGCCTGTCCGTGTCGGTATTGGTGCTCTGCCTGTTCTACAACATCAAGATCAAGGGCCTGGGCGGCTGGATCCACGAGCTGTTCACCGCGCCGTTCGGCGCCCACCCGGCGCTGTGGCCGTTCAACTTCGCCATGCAGATGATCGAATTCATCGCCAAGACCGTTTCGCACGGCATGCGGTTGTTCGGCAACATGTACGCCGGCGAACTGATCTTCCTGCTGATCGCCCTGATGGGCGGCGCCTGGTCGCTGTCAGGCACGGGTATCGGCCTGGCCGTCGGCCACATCATCGCCGGCACGGCGTGGTCGATCTTCCACATCCTGATCATCGTGCTGCAGGCGTTCGTTTTCATGATGCTAGCCCTGGTGTACCTGGGCCAGGCGCACGACAAGCACTAGCAGTTTTCGTTCTCGTTCCCGTTTCCTTTTTTCTAACGTCAACCAAGTCCCCTAGGAGAAACTCATGGAAGTTATCAGCTTTGTCGCACTGGCCGCCGGCCTGATCATCGGTCTGGGCGCTATCGGCGCCTGCATCGGCATCGGCATCATGGGCAGCAAGTACCTCGAGTCGGCAGCGCGGCAGCCCGAGCTGATGGGCGAGTTGCAAACGAAGATGTTCCTGCTGGTTGGCCTGATCGACGCTTCGTTCATCATCGGTACCGGTGTGGCCCTCTGGTTCGCCACCGCCAACCCGTTCCTGGCCCAGATCGCGAACCTGCCCAAGTAAGTGCCGGCCAGCAAGTCCAGAAAACGTCATGCCCCGCCGCCAGCGCGCCGTGGGTGAAGGATGAAAAAGTGAGCATTACCGGTACCTTGATCGTTCAGATGATCGTGTTCCTGATCCTGGTCGGGTTCACGATGAAGTTCGTGTGGCCTCCGATCGCCGCCGCGCTCGACGAGCGCGCGCGCAAGATCGGCGAAGGACTCGCTGCCGCCGACAAGGCCAAGGCCGAGCTGGCTGCAGCCGACCGGCGCGTGGAGGAGGAGCTGGCCAAGACGCGCAACGAGAGCGCTGCGCTGTTGGCCGATTCGGAGCGCCGCGGCCAGCAGATCGTCGAGGAAGCCAAGGCGCGCGCGGTGGAAGAAGCGAACAAGATCATCGCCGCGGCCAAAGCCGAAGCGGACCAGCAAAGTGCCAAGGCCCGCGAAGCGCTGCGTGAGCAGGTGGCTGCGCTGGCCGTCAAGGGCGCCGAGCAGATCCTGCGCAAGGAGGTCAATGCCGGCGTCCACGCCGAGCTGCTTGACCGCCTGAAGACCGAGCTGTAGAGGATCCCATGGCTGAAATCGCCACCATCGCGCGACCCTACGCGGAAGCCCTGTACAAGTCCGCCGGCAGCGACCTGAACGGCGCAGCCCAGTGGCTGGACGCCCTTGCGGCCGTCGCCGGCAACTCGCAACTGCTGCAGTTCGCGGCGAGCCCCAAGGCCATCGACCAGCAGATATTCGATGTCGTCGCCGATGTGGCCAAGGCACCGCTGCCCGAGTCCGGCAAGAACTTCCTGCGCATGGTGATCGAGAACGGCCGGCTGGCCGCGCTGCCTGAAATCGCGGCGCAGTTCCGCGTGCTCAAGAACGCGCAGAGCGGATCATCCGACGCCGTGGTCTATAGCGCCTTCCCGATCGCGCCCGATTCGCTGGGCCCGGTGGCCGGTGCGCTGGAAAAACGGTTTGGCCGCAAGCTCAACGTCACGGTGCAGGAAGACCCTTCCCTCATCGGCGGCATTCGCGTGGTGGTCGGCGACGAAGTGCTCGACACTTCCGTCAAGGCCCGCCTGGAACAAATGAAAGTCGCGCTGACGGCCTAAGCAGCTGTTGGACTAACCCCAAGGAAAGGAAAGAGTCATGCAACTCAATCCCGCAGAAATTTCTGAACTGATCAAGAGCCGCATCGAAGGGCTGGCCGCCAGCACCGACATCCGCAACCAGGGCACCGTGGTGTCGGTGGCCGACGGCATCTGCCGCATCCACGGCCTGTCGGACGTGATGGCCGGCGAAATGCTGGAATTCCCGCCCACCGCCGACGGCACCCCCACCTTCGGCCTGGCGCTGAACCTCGAGCGCGACTCGGTCGGCTCGGTGATCCTGGGCGAGTACGAGCACATATCCGAGGGCGATACCGTCAAGTGCACGGGCCGCATCCTGGAGGTGCCGGTCGGCCCCGAGCTGATCGGCCGCGTGGTCAACGCGCTGGGCCAGCCCATCGACGGCAAGGGCCCGGTCAACGCCAAGATGACCGACGTGATCGAGAAGGTCGCGCCCGGGGTGATCGCGCGCCAGTCGGTCAGCCAGCCGGTGCAGACCGGCTTGAAGGCGATCGACTCGATGGTGCCGATCGGCCGCGGCCAGCGCGAGCTGATCATCGGCGACCGCCAGACCGGCAAGTCGGCCGTCGCGGTGGACACCATCATCAACCAGAAGGGTCAGAACATGACCTGCGTGTACGTCGCCATCGGGCAGAAGGCGTCCACGATCAAGAACATCGTGCGCGCGCTGGAGCAGTATGGCGCGATGGAGTACACGATCGTCGTGGCCGCTTCCGCGTCCGAATCGGCGGCGATGCAGTACGTGTCGCCCTACTCGGGTTGCACGATGGGCGAGTACTTCCGCGACCGCGGCCAGGATGCGCTGATCATTTACGACGACCTGTCCAAACAGGCCGTGGCTTATCGCCAGGTCTCGCTGCTGCTGCGCCGGCCGCCGGGCCGCGAGGCCTATCCCGGCGACGTGTTCTACCTGCACAGCCGCCTGCTCGAACGCGCCGCGCGCGTGAACGCGAAGTACGTCGAGGACTTCACCAAGGGCGAAGTCAAGGGCAAGACCGGTTCGCTCACGGCGCTGCCGATCATCGAAACCCAGGCCGGCGACGTGTCCGCCTTCGTTCCGACCAACGTGATCTCGATCACCGACGGCCAGATCTTCCTGGAGACGTCGCTGTTCAACGCCGGCATCCGTCCCGCCATCAACGCCGGTATCTCGGTATCGCGGGTGGGCGGCGCTGCGCAGACCAAGCTGGTCAAGAGCCTGTCCGGGGGCATCCGGACCGACCTGGCGCAATACCGCGAACTCGCGGCGTTCGCGCAGTTCGCCTCCGACCTGGACGAGGCCACCCGCAAGCAGCTCGATCGTGGCGCCCGCGTCACCGAGCTGCTCAAGCAGCCGCAGTACACGCCGCTGCCGATCAGCCTCATGGCAGCCTCGCTGTTCGCCGTCAACAAGGGCCACCTGGACGACGTTGACCTGAAAAAGGTGCTCGCGTTCGAGCATGGCCTGCACGCGTACCTGCGCGACCGGCACGCTCCCTTGCTGGCCAAGATGGAGAGCGACAAGGCGCTGGACAAGGATGCGGAAGCGCAATTGGGCGACGCCATCGCCGCGTTCAAGAAGACCTTTGCTTAAAGGAGCCGCTCGTGGCTGTAGGTAAAGAGATTCGCGGCAAGATCAAGTCGGTGGAAAACACCAAGAAGATCACCAAGGCGATGGAAATGGTGGCGGCGTCCAAGATGCGCAAGGCGCAGGAGCGCATGCGCCAGGCACGCCCCTACAGCGACAAGGTGCGTAACATCGCCGCCAACCTGGGCAAGGCCAACCCCGAGTACACGCACCCCTTCATGAAGGTGAACGACGCCAAGGCCGTCGGCTTCATCGTGGTGAGCACCGACAAGGGCCTGTGCGGCGGCTTGAACACCAATGTGCTGCGCGCGGTGACCGCCAAGTTGCGGGAGATGCAAACCGCCGGCAACACCATCCAGGCGGTGGCGATCGGCGGCAAAGGCTTCGGCTTTCTCAACCGCATCGGCGCGCCGGTGATCTCGCATGTCACGCAGCTGGGCGATACGCCCCACCTGGACAAGCTGATCGGGCCGGTGAAGGTGCTGCTGGATGCCTATGCCGAAGGCAAGATCAGCGCGGTCTACTTGAGCTACACGCGCTTCATCAACACGATGAAGCAGGAGCCGGTGATCGAACAGTTACTGCCCCTTTCGGCTCTCAAGGCCGACGAGGGCCAGCACGGCTGGGACTACATCTACGAGCCCGACGCGCAGAGCGTGATCGACGAACTGCTGGTGCGCTACGTCGAGGCGCTGGTGTACCAGGCCGTGGCCGAGAACATGGCGTCCGAGCAGTCCGCCCGGATGGTGGCGATGAAATCCGCCACCGACAACGCCGGCAACGTGATCGCCGAACTCACATTGATCTACAACAAGACGCGCCAGGCTGCGATCACGAAAGAGCTTTCGGAAATCGTGGCGGGTGCCGCGGCCGTCTGACGCCGCGCACCGACAACGTTCATTTTTATTGGAGCAACCTAAAGATGGCTCAAGCGAATCCCCAAACCAACGGCAACGTTCAGGGAAAGATTGTTCAATGCATCGGCGCCGTGGTGGACGTGGAGTTCCCGCGCGACAAGATGCCGAAGGTGTATGACGCGCTGAAAATGGAAGGCACGGCCCTCACGCTGGAAGTACAGCAGCAGCTCGGGGACGGCATCGTGCGCACCATTGCGCTGGGCTCGTCGGACGGCCTGCGCCGCGGCAACATGGTCTACAACACGGATGCCTCGATCACGGTGCCGGTGGGCAAGGCCACCCTGGGCCGCATCATGGACGTGCTGGGCAACCCGATCGACGAGCGCGGCCCGGTCGACACCACCCTGATGGCCTCGATCCACCGCAAGGCGCCCACGTACGACGAGCTGTCACCGTCCCAGGAATTGCTGGAAACCGGCATCAAGGTGATCGACCTGATCTGCCCGTTCGCCAAGGGCGGCAAGGTGGGCCTGTTCGGAGGCGCGGGCGTGGGCAAGACCGTGAACATGATGGAGCTGATCAACAACATCGCCAAGGCGCACTCGGGCCTGTCCGTGTTCGCCGGCGTGGGCGAGCGCACCCGCGAGGGCAACGACTTCTATCACGAGATGATGGAGTCGGGCGTTGTCAACAGCGACAACCTGGGCGAGTCGAAAGTGTCCATGGTGTATGGGCAGATGAATGAGCCCCCGGGCAACCGCCTGCGCGTGGGCTTGACCGGCCTCACCATCGCCGAATCGTTCCGCGACGAAGGCCGCGACGTGCTGTTCTTCGTCGACAACATCTACCGCTTCACGCTGGCCGGCACCGAAGTGTCCGCGCTGCTGGGCCGCATGCCCTCCGCCGTGGGCTACCAGCCGACGCTGGCCGAGGAAATGGGGCGCCTGCAGGAGCGCATTACCTCCACCAAGGTGGGGTCCATCACCTCGATCCAGGCCGTCTACGTGCCGGCGGACGACCTCACGGATCCGTCGCCCGCCACCACCTTCGCCCACCTGGATGCGACCGTCGTGCTCAGCCGCGACATCGCATCGCTGGGCATCTACCCGGCGGTGGACCCGCTGGACTCCACCAGCCGCCAGGTCGACCCCAACGTCGTCGGCGAGGATCACTACAACACGACGCGCGCGGTGCAGGGCACGCTGCAGCGCTACAAGGAACTGCGCGACATCATCGCCATTCTGGGCATGGACGAGCTCTCGCCCGAAGACAAGCTGGCCGTGGCGCGTGCGCGCAAGATCCAGCGCTTCCTGTCGCAGCCGTTCCACGTGGCCGAAGTGTTCACCGGCACCGCCGGCAAGTACGTGCCCCTGGCTGAAACCATCCGCGGCTTCAAGATGATCGTGAACGGCGAGTGCGACCACCTGCCCGAGCAGGCGTTCTACATGGTCGGCGGCATCGACGAGGCGTTCGAGAAAGCCAAGAAAGTCTGATTGCGGGACAGATCTTCAGCTCTGTCCCCAACTGAATAAACCTCTATGAACACCATTCATGTCGACGTCGTCAGCGCCGAGGAGTCGATCTTCTCGGGCGAGGCCCGTTTCGTGGCCCTGCCAGGCGAGGCCGGCGAACTGGGCATCTACCCGCGCCACACGCCGCTGATCACGCGCATCAAGCCCGGTTCGGTGCGCATCGAGAAGGCCGACGGCAGCGAGGAATTCGTCTTCGTCGCCGGCGGCGTGCTCGAAGTGCAGCCCAACTGCGTCACCGTGCTGTCCGACACGGCCATCCGCGGCAAGGACCTCGATGAGGAAAAAGCCAACGAAGCCAGGGCGGCCGCCGAAGAGGCGCTGAAGAACGCCAAGAGCGACATCGACTTGGCAAAAGCGCAGTCCGAACTCGCCGTCATGGCCGCGCAGATCGCGGCGTTGCGAAAATACCGACAAAAAAAGTAATAGTTGCTGGTCGCTATCCGAGCGGAGTCCGAAACGAACCTGTGCGTTGCGTAACAATTTACAATACCGGCATGGGACAGGCATCGAGCCCTGTCCGTACTGAGTAGAAGGCGGGACGGAGCGGAAACAGGCAATCAATAAGACGAAGCAAGCGGCCCTCGCCGCACCTGCGGGCAACCGCTCTCGAACCCCTGCGTACAAGCGCAGGGGTTTTTCTTTGTGCCAGGAGCCGGCGCAGGCCCGTTTCTCTGCCGCGCAGGTTCCTACCCGGCCGGATCGGGCGGCGCGCGAAATCCGCCGACCACGCCGTCGACCGCCCGTGCCGTGGCAAGCAGCTCCTCGTCGCGCCAGCGCGCGCCCACCAGCTGCACACCAACGGGCAGGCCGTCGGCGGCCAAGCCGGCTGGCAGCACCACCGCAGGCGTGCCAAGCAGGTTGAACGGGAACAGGTAGTGGTCGGCGAAGCGCGAGTCCACGCTCTCGCCATCCAGCATGAACGGCATGCGCGGGGCCGAATGCACGAACGCGTTGGTGATGACCGCCGGGCACAGGAAAGCGTCGAAGCGCTGCGACAGCGTGCGATCGATCGCCTGCAGCAATGCGTCGCGCCGGTGTTGCACGCCGATCCATGCGGCCAGTCCGCCCGGTGCGCCGGGCGGCGGCTTGACCGGCAGGCTTACGCCCGCCACTTCCGTCATCGCCGCTGAGGCGAGCGCGAAATAGTCGTTCCACACCGCCATCAGCTCGTCGCGGCTGAACCCCGGATCACCCTCTTCGACCTGCGCCCCGGCATCGGCCAGGCACCGCGCGACCCGCTCCACTGCCGCGCGGACGGCGCGCGCGGTCGGCACGCCCGGCCAGGCACTGCGCCAGACGATGCGCAATTGCGCGACTTCGCGCTGCGGCACCGCGCGCCAAGGCAGCGGCGGCACCTCGGTGTCCAGGCCGTCGGGGCCGGCCAGCAGCGGCATCAGCAGCGCCAGGTCATCGACGCTGCGCGCCAGCGGGCCGTAAGCGCAAAGTTGGCGATCCATCCGTGGTGCGCCCGGCGGCGGGGGAACGTGGCCGGTTCCCGGGACCCGGTTGGACGTCGGCTTGAACCCGTACACCCCGCAGAAGTGCGCCGGGATCCGGATCGAGCCGCTCAGGTCGCTGCCGACATCGAACGGCACCAGACCGGCCGCCACCGCCGCCGCGCCGCCGCCACTGGAGCCGCCGGTGGTGCGCTCGAGGTCCCAGGGATTGTTGCTGCGCCCGAAGATCTCGTTGTTCGTCTGCAAGCTCATCGCGAGCGGCGGAACGTTGGTCTTGCCAAGGAGGATCGCACCGGCCGCCTTCAGCCGCGCGGCGACGGTGCTGTCGGTTTGCGGCACATGGGCGGCCAGCGGCGGGTAGCCGGCCGTGGTGCGCAGGCCCGCCGTCTCGAAGCAGTCCTTCAGCGTGAACGGCACGCCGTGCAGCGGCCCGCAGGGCCGGCCGCGCGCCAGCGCCGCGTCGGCCGCGCTGGCGCGTTCGAGCGCACCCTCTGCGTCGAGGGTGACGACCGCATTGAGCCCCGGGTTGCGCCGTTCGATCCGCGCGAGCAGCGCTTGAACGAGCTCGAGCGCCGAACACTCGCGCGACCTGATGGCGTGCGCGAGTTGCGCCGCGGTGTCACTGATCGCCGTTGTCAATGGCGTGGTCCTTGCGGTGAACGGTGCTATCGCGCGCGTTGCAGCGCCGCACGCCCGGCGCAACGCTTGAGCCAAGCCGCCACGCGCGGATGCGTGTCGAGCTTGACTCCGAACGCAGTGCCGAGCAGGAGCCAGCTCGCAGTCGCGATATCCACGAGCGTGAAGTTGGCCAGCAGGTGCTCGCGCGTTTCCAGCCGGGCTTCGACCGCATCGAGGCAGCGGTTGAATTGCGCGAAGCTGTACTCGGCGGCCGCCCGGCTGCGGTCCTGCGGCTTGTACGAAAAGGGCGTATCCATCCCGTGGTACATGCTCTGCATCATGTACGGCCCCAGTTCGGCCATCGACCAGAAGGTCCAGCTCAAGGCATCGGCACGCGCTTGCGCCGTCCCGCCGGGCCACAATCCCTGGTCGATGCCGTACTTGTCGCCCAGGTGCAGCAGGATCGCGCCGGATTCGAAGAAGCTCAGATCGCCATCCAGCAGCGCCGGCACCTTGCCGTGCGGATTGATCGCCAGATATTCGGGCGTGCGGTGCTCGCTCTTCGCGGCGTCGATCTGGACGTACTCGTAGGCAAGGCCAAGTTCTTCGAGAGCCCAGGCGACGCGGGTGCCTGAGCTGCGCGGCCAGGAGTAAAGCTTGATCGCCATCTTCGCGACTCCTTGGGGAGGACGGACAGGCAGCGTACACCCGAAGGCCGCCCCGTGCCTAGCGTCAGGTCCGCTTGCAGCGGGCCGTGGCTATCCCAGCATCGGCTCGTCCGGCAGCTCGTTCGGATTAGCCTCGTCGCTGCCCAGCGGGAAATGCACGGCCAGCAGCGCAGAGACTTCGTCCACAGCTCGCGTCAGGCCGTCTTCGAAGCGGCCGGCGCGGAACGCCGAGCTCATCCGATCGACCATCGCCTGCCAATCCTGCGCTGCAACCTTGCTGCTCAGGCCACGATCGGCCACGATCTCGATCGCGCGCTCGGCCAGCAGCAGGTAGATGAGAACGCCATTGTTGTGTTCGGTATCCCAGACACGCAGCTTGCCGAACATCGCGATCGCGCGTTCGCGCGGTGCCGCATCGCGCCACAGATAGCTCATCGGCAGGCTCGCTTCGACATAGATGCGCACTTCGCCGCTGTGCCGTTGCTCGCTCGCCGCGACGCTGCGTGCCAGCCGCGCAGCGACGTCCGGCGGGATGGCCTTGCGCGTGTCCGACACGTCCAGCCAGCGGTGCTTGAGCATGCGCCGCAAGGTGCGGCCCCAGTTTCCTTGCTGCGCCATCACCAGTCCCCCGACGCGCCGCCGCCGCCAAAGTCGCCGCCTCCGCCCGAGCCGCCCCAACCGCCGCCGCCACCACTGCCGCCGCTCCAGCCGCCACCTCCGCCGCCGATCCAGGGTCCGCCGCCCCAGCCACCGCGCCGTGGACTGCCCATGCCCGCAACGCCGCCGGACAGCATGGCAAAAAGCAGCGCGACGAACGCCGCGATGGCCGCGATCACGATGCTGGAGGTGACCAGCAAGGCGATGGTGCCGGCGCCGGCACCCGTGACGAACGCGCC
The DNA here is from genome assembly GCA_035571795.1 of Ramlibacter sp. GTDB lineage: Bacteria > Pseudomonadota > Gammaproteobacteria > Burkholderiales > Burkholderiaceae_C > Ramlibacter. Next base: position 5,975 of record DATNBX010000008.1, on the reverse strand, counting down.
GAGCTTGCGTCCCAGGACAGCGCTCAGGACGCGCGCCACCACTGGCACGCCGATGAAAAGGATGATTGCGAGGTTGATCCAGTCGAACCCCCCGGCGCCGCCGCCGGGCTGCTGTGGCTGCTTGGGCGCCGGTAATGCCTCGCCGCTCACGCGCGCCATGATCTGGTCGGATGCGGCATGCAGCCCGGCGCCAAAGTCGCCCTTGCGGAAATTGGGCGTGATCGCCTCGTCGATGATGTGCTTGGCGGCCAGGTCGGGAATGGCCCCTTCCAGCGTCTTGGCTACTTCAATGCGCACCTTGCGATCGTCCTTCGCCACCACCAGCAGCACGCCGTCGCCGATGCCCTTGCGTCCGATCTTCCAGTCGTTGCCGACCCGGTTCGCGTAGCTGGCGATGTCCTCGGGCTGGGTCGTCGCCACCATCAGGAAAGCGATCTGCGTACCTTTGGTCTGCTCGAAGGCAGCGAGCTTGTCCTCCAGGCCCTTGAGCTGGATCGCGTCGAGCGTGCCGGTCTGGTCGATGACATGCGCTGTCAGCGCTGGCACGGGCTGCAGGTTCTGCGCCAACGCGCAGACCGCGAACAATGCCAGCAGGAACCCCAGCAAGCGCTTCATGCGCTATTCGGGGGCCACCGGATCCGGCTTTGCCGGGCCGCAGGCCGCTTCGGGCGGAGTCATTTCTTGCCGAAATCCACCTGGGGCGGGGTGGAGATCTGGGCTTCGTTCTGCACGGTGAAGTTCGGCTTGGGCTGGTAATGGAACACCATTGCCGTCAGGTTGGTCGGGAAGCTGCGCGACAGCACGTTGTACTCCTGCACCGCCTGGATGTAGCGGTTGCGCGCCACGGTGATGCGGTTTTCCGTGCCTTCGAGCTGCACCCGCAGCTCGCGGAAGCTCTGGTTCGCCTTCAGATCGGGGTAGCGCTCGCTCACGGCCAGCAGCCGGCTGAGCGCGCTGGACAGTTCTCCCTGCGCCTGCTGGAACTTCTGGAAGGCCTCAGGATTGTTCAGCGTTTCGGGCGTCACCTGGACCGAGGTTGCCTTGGCCCGCGCCTCGACCACTTTGGTCAGCGTTTCCTGCTCGAAATTGGCTTCGCCCTTGACGGTCGCCACCAGGTTGGGCACCAGGTCTGCCCGCCGCTGGTATTGGTTGAGCACTTCGCTCCAGGCGGATTTGGTCTGCTCGTCCAGCTTCTGGAAATCGTTGTAGCCGCAGCCGGTGAGCGACACCGCCGCGAGGATCATGAGGAGCCAGCGTTTCATGTTGTTGTTCCTTCGATGGTTGAGGCAACGGTAGCATAGATGGGATGCGCTCCGGCCCGATTCAAGTGCTGCAGGCGGCCCAGCGGACAGATTCGATGCAGCGCAAACCGCACCTGGTCATCGCCGGCGCCACGGGCGCGCTGGGCAACGAAGTGCTGCGCCGCCTGGTCGGCCTGCAGCAGTTCGAAAGCACGTGGGTGCTTTCCCGCGAGCCGATCACCCCGGCGCTGCGGGGCGTCGCGACGACGCTGGTGGCATCCGACTCGCCCGCCGACTGGCCGCCTGCGCGCGCCGAAACGGGCGTTATCCTGTTCGATCCACCGCGCCTGTTCTATCAGCGTGAACGGGCGCTGTGGACACCGCGGCCCGAGCAATTGCCCGAGCTGGCGCGCTGGATGCGCCGCAGCGGACTTACTACGGTGGCGATCGTCCTGCCGCACGCGCACGGCCGGCTGCCCGAAGCACTCAAGCGCGGTCTGGCCAGCCTGGACGAACAGGCCGTCGCCGCGCTCGGCTTCGAGCGATTGCTGCTCATCCGATCGGCGCAGAAACCCGGCGCCGTGGCGTCGTCGGCGTTCCTGCCGCGTGTGGCGCACTGGACGCTGTCGATTGCCAGGTACATGGTCCCCAGCAGCGAGCAGCCGGTGCGGGCGGCGAAGGTGGCCGAGCTGCTGGCCGTGGCGCTGCGGCTGGCACCGCCCGGCATCCACGTCGCCGCGCCCGAGCTGGTGTGGCGCGCCGCCCAAGGCGACCTGCGCGCGGTTGCCGGTCAGTGGCTGCAGCGCTGAATCCGGCAAAATCGCGGCAAGACCATGCGCAAGACCAAGATCCAGGCCGCCAATCTTGAAGGCAATGCCGACGATGTCGAAGCCGCGTTCTACGACGCACTGCAAACCGGCGACATCGACCGGGTGATGGCCTGCTGGGCCGACGAGGACGACATCGTCTGCATTCATCCGGGCGGCCCGCGCGCCATCGGAGCCGCCGCGATCCGTGCGACCTTCGAAACCATGTTCACCAACGGCAGCATCCGCGCGTGGCCGGAGCGCGCGCGCAAGCTGCAAGCGGTGGCCAGCGCGGTCCATAACGTGCTGGAACGGGTCGAGGTGATGACGGCCCAGGGGCCGGGCCACGCCTGGGTGATCGCCACCAACGTGTACTACAAGACGCCGCAAGGCTGGCGCCTGGTGGCACACCACGCCAGCCCGGGAACCCGCAGCGAAGTGCAGGAGGTTTCGGGCAATCCGCAGGTGCTGCATTGAACTACACGGCGCCCTGGTGGCTGCCGGGCGGCAACCTGCAGACGATCTGGCCCGCGCTTTATGCGCGCCGCGGCTTCGGCGAGCGCGCCGCATACCGCCGCGAGCGCTGGACCACTCCCGACGGCGACTTCCTGGACGTCGACTGGCTCTCTGCGCAAGCCCCCGAAGAAGACGGCCTCGCCTGGCAGCGGCCCGCGCCGCGCTCCTCGCCGGCCCCCGATACCCGGCCGCTGCTGGTCCTGTTCCACGGGCTGGAGGGATCTTCGCGCAGCCACTATGCGGAGGCTTTCGCCGACTTCGCGCAGGCACGCGGCATGGCCTACGCCGTACCGCATTTCCGCGGCTGCAGCGGTGAGCTCAATCACGCGCCGCGCGCCTACCATTCAGGCGACCACGAGGAAATCGGCTGGATCCTGGCCCGGCTGCGCGCGCGGCACGGCGGGCCGGTCATCGCGGCGGGTGTGTCGCTGGGCGGAAATGCATTGATGCGATGGGCCGCCGAGGCCGGCGACGAGGCCGCCCGGACCGTGAGCGCCGTGGCCGCGGTGTGTTCGCCGGTCGATCTCGCCGCCGGCTCGGTGGCGATCGGGCGCGGCTTCAATCGGCTGGTCTACACCGCCATGTTCCTGCGCAGCATGAAGCCCAAGGCGTTGGCCAAGCTGATTCAGCATCCAGGCCTTTTCGATGGCGAGCGGCTGATGGCGGCGCGCAACCTCTATGAATTCGACGACATCTTCACGGCGCCGGTGCACGGGTTTCGCAACGCCGACGATTACTACGCCCGCGCCTCGGCCAAGCCGCACCTGAACCGCATCCGCATCCCGGCGCTGGTGCTCAACGCCTTGAACGATCCGTTCGTCCCGGCGAACAGCCTACCGGCGCCCGGCGAGGTCGGGCCGCATGTCACGTTGTGGCGGCCGGCCGAAGGCGGGCATGTCGGTTTCCCCTGCGGCCGCATCCCGGCGCACGTGAGAAGAATGCCCGACGAGGTGGGCGGCTGGCTGCTGCGGGCAATTTCCTAATGGCCGCCGCCGGCCGCTCTGCCTGCACAATCGGAAAAATGGACATCAACCCTTTGGACACCGTGGAAGCCGAACAGGAAACGCCGGCCCGGCCATCGCGCCTGAACGCGGCGGTCGCTGTTTCGGTCGCTCTGCTCAGCACCCTGATGGGCATTTGCAAGGTCAAGGACGACAACATCGTGCAAGCCATGCAGCAAGCCCAGGCCGACAAGGTGGATCACTGGGCGTTCTACCAGGCGCGCAACCTGCGCGAAGAGGTGGCGAAATCCACGCTGGTGCAGTTGCGGCTGCAAGCTGCCGAGCGGCCCGCCGACCAGCGGGCCGGCTACGAGCAGGCGATCGCGCAGTACCAGAAGCTGGCGGAGGATCAGGCGCAGAAAAAGGAGGAGCTGCGCCAGCAGGCCTTGGCCGACCAGAACACCTATGACGCGCTGAATTACCGGGACGACCAGTTCGATCTGGCCGACGCGGCCATCGCGATATCGATCGCCCTGCTGGCCGTGGCCTCGCTCACGCAGCTGTGGTGGTTGTTCGGGCTGGCCATGGTGCCCGCGGTGTTCGGTGCCGTCATGGGCATCGCCGGGCTGGCCGCGTTGAAGCTGCACCCGGGATTTCTGGCGCAATTGCTCAGCTAGCGCTGCGGAGCGGCCGTCCGGACGGTGGCCGATGCCGGCACCGTCGACACCGTTGCCGACGCGGCAACCGCCGGCGTTGCGGCGATCGGCGAAGAAGCCGCGGCAGCGGCGGCACTCGCAGCGCCACCGCCCGGCGGCCAGGCGACATCGGCGGCATTGCGCTGCTTGCCGATCGGCGTCGTGGCTTTGCCCTCGCGCACGGCCGCCATGTCCTCTTCGCTGGGATACAGCCCCAGGAGCCAGTAGTCGAAGGCGCGGCGTGCGATCGGCGCGGCATTCTGGGCGCCGAAGCCGGCGTTCTCCACGATCATCGCCAGCACGATCTTCGGTTCCTCGGCCGGCGCGTACGCGATGAACAGCGCGTGGTCGCGGTGCCGCTCGTCCACCTTCGAGGCGTGATACTTCTCGTTCGCCTTGATCTGGATGACCTGGGCGGTGCCGGTCTTGCCGCCGCTGCTGTAAGGCGCTTTCAGGAAGGCCCGGGCCGAGGTGCCCTCGATGTTGACCCCGACCAGCGCCTTTCGGATCACCTCAAGGTTCTCCGGCTTGGCCGGAATGCGGCCCAGGGGCTGCGGCACGGTCGGGTTCGGCACGTGCGTGACGATGTCTACCACCTCGCGCACCAGGTGCGGCTTGGTCTTCACGCCGTTGCTGGCGACCGCCCCCAGCGCGTTCGCCAGCTGCAGGATGGTGAAGTTGTTGTAGCCCTGGCCGATGCCCAGCGAGATGGTCTCCCCCGCATACCATTTCTGCTGCTCCGGCTTGCGGTAAGCCGCGCGCTTCCAGCGCGTGGAGGGCAGCAGGCCGCGCGATTCGCCCATGATGTCGATGCCGGTGAGCTCCCCGAAGCCCAGGCGCTGCATCTGCTCGTGCATCACGTCCACGCCGAGGTCGTTGGCCAGGATGTAGTAGTAGGTGTCGCAGGAGTGGACGATCGACTTGTACATGTCGACGGTGCCGTGACCGCCCTCCTTGTCGTCGCGGAACCGGTGGCCGCCGAACATGAAGAAGCCGGGGTCGTGGATCGTCTGCTGGGGTGTGCGCTTGCCGGCCTCCAGCGCGGCCAGCGCCATGAACGGCTTGTAGGTGGACCCCGGCGGGTAGGTGCCGCGCAGCGCGCGATTGAGCAGCGGCTTGTCCAGCGACTCGTTCAGCGCCTGCCAGTTCTCGCTGTCGATGCCCTCGACGAACAGGTTGGGATCGAAGGTGGGCTTGCTGACGAACGCCAGCACTTCGCCGTTGTTGGGGTCCAGCGCCACCATCGCACCGCGGCGCTCGCCGTACAGTTCCTCGATCAGGTTCTGCAGCTTGATGTCGATCGACATCACCACCGTGTTCCCCGGCGTGGCCGGGCTGCTGGCCAGCTTGCGCATCGCCCGGCCGCCAGCGGAGGTCTCCACCTGTTCCACGCCGGTGATGCCGTGCAGCTGGTTTTCGTAGCTTTGCTCCACGCCCAGCTTGCCGATGTACTCGGTGCCGCGGTAGTTGGCCTGCTGGTCTTCGCTCCAGTCCTCGATCACCGCCTTTTCCGCCTGGTTCACGCGCCCGATGTAGCCGATCACATGGCTGGCGAGCTCGCCCCAGGGATAGTTGCGGAACAGCCGCGCCTTGATGTCCACGCCCGGGAATCGGTAGCTCTGGGCGGCGAAACGGGCCACCTCCTCGTCGGTCAGGCGGGTGCGGATCGTCAGCGAGTCGACGCTCTTGGACTCCTCCAGCAGTTTCTTGAAACGCCGTTTGTCGCGCGCCTGGATCTCGACCACCTGCGACAGCTCCTCGATGGTGCGGTCCAGG
>DATNBX010000007.1:0-3748 GCA_035571795.1 Ramlibacter sp. | reverse complement strand
GAACGCGGCCGGATCGCACCTTCGCGCAGCGCACGCATCCAGTCCGGCCGGCCGAGTTTGTCGGCCGGCAAGACAGAAAATGCCTCTCGCGGCTGCTGCAACCGGGCGGAGTCGGGATTGGCGGGGTCGAGGAGGGGTAGGGCAGGTGCGTCTTCCTGCGCGCTTGCCGCTGCGGCCAGCCAGACCAGGCCAGGCACCAGTGCAGTGCCGACCACCGCTGGCCATCGGGAACGCGTTCGGTCTTGCATTGGAACTGCCAAACTGAAATGCTACCGCAGCACCCGTACCAGGAGTGGATTGAAGGGGTGTTTTCCGCGGTTGACAAACAGGGTGGATGCCGAAAGAATCAAACAGCACCGCCGTGAATGAGCGGTCATTCACCAGAGGGGACACATGCTGTTGACCGAAGAACAGCGGATGATTCAATCCGCCGCGCGGGAATTTTCGCGCAAACGCCTGCAACCGAATGCCGCGGAGTGGGAGCGCCGGGGCGGCTTTCCAAGAGAGCTCATCGGCGAACTCGGCCAGATCGGACTGATGGGCGTGACGGTGCCCGAGCAGTGGGATGGCACGGGGGCTGACTACGTGGCGTACGCGCTGGCGCTCGAGGAGATCGCCGCGGGAGATGGAGCAGTCGCCACCGTGATGAGCGGCCACAACTCCGTCGGCTGCATGCCCTTGCTGGAATACGGCAGCCGTGAACAGAAGGAGTCCTATCTTCGCCCGATGGCGCGCGGTGAAAAGCTTTGCGCCTTCTGCCTGACGGAGCCGCAAGGCGGCTCGGATCTCACTACGATGCGGACGCGCGCCGTCCGGCGCGATGGGCATTACATCCTGAACGGCACCAAGCAGTTCATTACCAGCGGCAAGACCGCCGATTGCGCGGTCGTGATCGCGGTGACCGACCCGACGGCCGGAACTCGCGGCTTCAGCGCTTTCATCGTCGATACCTCTCTTGCCGGTTACCGCGTCGGCCGCGTGGAACGGAAGATGGGCCTGAATGCCTCCGATACGTGCGAAATTTTTCTTGAAGACCTGAAGGTTCCCGCCGGCAATCTGCTGGGAGACGAAGGCCAGGGTTACCGCATCGCCATGTCCAACCTCGAGGGCGGCCGCATAGGAATCGCCGCGACCGCCAACGGCATGGCGCGCAGCGCGCTGGATCTGGCCATTGCCTACGCCAAGGAGCGCGTCACATTCGGCCGGCCGATCATCAAGCACCAGGCGGTCTCGTTCCGGCTTGCCGACATGGCAACGCGACTCGAAGCCGCGCGCCAGCTCGTCCTTCATGCGGCAGCGCTGAGGAGCGACGGCCAGCCGTGCCTGACCGAAGCTTCAATGGCCAAGCTCTTCGCCACCGAGATGGCGGAACAGATATGTTCGGACGCATTGCAGACGTTCGGCGGCCAAGGCTACATCGAAGATGCGAACGTGGAGCGGATCTATCGCTGCGTGCGCGGCAGCAAGATCTACGAAGGGACCAACGACATCCAGCGCATCGTCATCGGGCGCTCCCTGGCTCAATGAACCGGCTGGTTTCGCCCCTGGCGGGCGTACGCGTCCTCGACTTCAGCACGCTGCTGCCCGGGCCTCTTGCCAGCCTGCTGCTCGCCGAGGCGGGCGCCGAGGTGACGAAAGTCGAGCGCATCGGAACCGGCGACGAAATGCGCGGCTATTCACCGCGGCTGGACGACGAGAGCGCCATCTTCTGCCTTCTGAACCGGGGCAAGAAGAGCCTTGAGATCGACCTGAAGGAGCCCCGGGCGGTCGAGCGCCTGCAACCGCTGCTCGCGCAGACCGACATCCTCATCGAGCAGTTTCGGCCGGGCGTGATGGAGCGGCTCGGCCTCGGCTACGACCAGCTGCACGCGGCCTACCCGCGCCTGATCTACTGCAGCATCACCGGCTTTGGCCAGAGCGGCCCTCGCGCGCAATTCGCGGGCCACGACCTGAATTACATGGCGATCAGCGGCGTCCTCAGCTTGACATGCGGCGCGGATGGCGCGCCGACACTGCCCCACGCTCCGATCGCCGATATCGCGGGCGGCAGCTACCCCGCGGTGATGAACGTGTTGCTTGCATTGATCGCCCGCGATCGCACCGGGCAAGGCTCGCATCTGGACATCCCGATGACGGAAAACCTTTTCACACTGGCGTATTGGGGCCTGGCACAGGGCTACGCGGCAGCCAGCTGGCCACAACCCGCCGGCGGCCTGGTGACCGGCAATTCGCCGCGCTACCAGATCTATGCCTGTGCCGGCGGCGGCCATGTCGCGGCAGCTCCGATCGAGGAGCGATTCTGGCGCCGCTTTTGCGAGCTGCTCGATCTCGACCCGAAGCTGCGCGTTGCCCACGCGGACCCGGCAGCCGTGACCCGCGCTGTGGCCGCCATCATCGCAAGCCGGTCGGCCTCACACTGGAAGAGCGTGTTCGAGCGGGAGGACGTCTGCTGCTGCCTCGTGAGCAGCCTGCAGGAGGCCGTGCACGATCAGCACTTTCGCGAACGCGGCTTGTTCGATTACCGCGTTGGTGGCCAAAGCGCCATTCCGGCTCTGCCGATCCCCGTGGTGAGCCAATTTCGCTCGCCCGAAATCGCGCGTGGCGCGCCCCGGCTGGGGGCCGACAACCTCCCCGAGGGCGAAAGCGGTTCGCGATGAAGCCACGCGCATTGCGCATACCGGCCCATGGCGAGCCCGAAGTGCTGCAGTGGACCGAAATCGAATGGCCCGTGCCAAAGGCCGGACAGGTCGTGGTCGAGGCTCACGCGACGGGAGTGAACTACCCGGACCTGCTGGTGATACGAGGTGGGTACCAGAACCTCGCGCCGCTGCCGTTTTCGCCCGGCAAGGAGGTCGCCGGAACCGTCGCCGCCGTGGGCCCGGGTGTCGACACGTTGCGCATCGGCGACCGGGTGCTGGCCTATGCCGAATACGGCTGCTACGCGGAGCGGATTGCGCTGCGCGCGGTGGACAGCTGCATGCTGCCGGAGGGGATTGATTTCGCCGACGCGATCGGCATCGGTCTCACGTTTCAGACCGCACACTTTGCCCTGTTCGAGCGTGCCCGCCTGCAGCCCGGCGAGACCGTCCTGGTCACCGGCGCGACCGGCGGTGTAGGCGATGCCACCGTCCAGCTGGCGAAGGCGCACGGCGCTTACGTCATCGCGGCAATAGGTACGCGCTCAAAAGCCGAATTTGCAAGAGCCCAAGGTGCCGACGAACTGCTCTACCTGGATGATCCCCAGCTCGCCGACAGATTGCCCGCGCAGGTGCGCGAACTGACCGGCGGCCGCGGTGTGGACGTCGTGGTCGAAAACCTGGGCAGCCCTGTGTTCGAGGCCTGCCTTCGCAGCCTGGCGCGCTCCGGCCGGATCGTGGTCGTCGGCTTTGCCGGTGGGCCGCCCGCGAGCCTGCGCAGCAACTACCTGCTGATCAAGAACCTGACGGCCACCGGCCTGCACTGGAGCGACTACCGTGACGACAGGCCCGAGCTGGTGCGATCCGCCCAGGCCGAGATATTCGGGCATTGGCAGGCCGGCCGCTTGCGCTCGCCCGTGACGGCGGCGTACCGCCTGCATCAAGCCGCCATTCCTTTGCGCCATATGGCAGACCGCCGGGCACTGGGCAAGTTCGTCCTCTTGACCGATCGATATCAGGGCCGGCTCGCCGCCTTCATTTCTCACACGAGCACAAATCATGAGCTTTCCCATTCAGCTGACTGAGGCGCGCCGCGCCGCCATGCACGCTGC
>DATNBX010000006.1:0-10100 GCA_035571795.1 Ramlibacter sp. | reverse complement strand
CACGCGGCAGCCGCGGCGCTGCTTTCGTACGCCGAGCACACGCAAGGCCGGGCGCTGTCGCATGTACAAAGCCTGCAGGTGCAGCGCGACGACGAGCTGATCGACCTGCCCGTGACCACGCGGCGCAACCTGGAACTGGTGCAGACCTTGCGCGGTGAGGACTCGCCGACTTTGTTCTCGCTGCTGGACACTTGCATGACGGGAATGGGCAGCCGCGCGCTCAAGTGCTGGATGCTGGAGCCGCGGCGCGATCGCGCGCAGGCGCGGCTGCGGCACGAAGCGGTCGCGGTGCTGCGCGAACGCTTGTGGCAGACCCTGCGCGCCGAGTTCAAGGGCTGCAGCGACGTCGAGCGCATCACCGCACGCGTGGCGCTGCGCCAGGTGCGGCCGCGCGAACTGGTGGGCCTCGCGCAGTCGCTGGAGAAATCGGCACAGCTCGCGCAGCAACTGGCCGGACAGGAAGCGTTGCTGGGCGAGATCGAGGCCGATATGCGGCCACCGGCGGGCTGCGCGCAGATGCTGGCCCGCACGCTGCTGGAGGAGCCGGCGGCGCTGGTGCGTGACGGCGGCGTGATCGCCACCGGCCTGGACGCCGAGCTCGACGAACTGCGCGCGATCCAGGACAACTGCGACGGCTTCCTGCTCGAGCTGGAAACGCGCGAGCGCGCGCGCACCGGCATCGCCAACCTGCGCGTGCAGTTCAACAAGGTCCACGGCTTCTACATCGAAGTCTCGCAAGGACAACTCGACAAAGTGCCCGGCGACTACCGCCGCCGCCAGACGCTCAAGAACGCCGAGCGCTTCATCACGCCGGAACTCAAGGCCTTCGAGGACAAGGCACTGTCGGCGCAGGATCGTGCGCTGGCACGCGAGAAATGGCTGTACGAGCAGCTGCTGGACCAGCTGCAGGCGTTCGTTCCCGCGCTGACGCGCCTGGCGCGTGCGCTGGCGTCGCTCGACGCGCTGTGCACGCTGGCCGAGCGGTCGCTCACGCTGGGATGGTGCCGGCCGCAATTCATGCGGGAGCCGGGCATCGAGATCGTCAAAGGACGTCATCCCGTAGTCGAATCGCGGCTGGCCGAAACGTCCGGCGGCGCTTTCATCGCCAACGACACCCGCCTCGGCCCGAAACAGCGCATGCAGATCATCACCGGCCCGAACATGGGCGGCAAATCGACCTACATGCGGCAGGTGGCGCTGATCTGCCTGCTGGCGGCCATGGGCTCGTATGTGCCGGCCGCCGAGTGCCGGCTCGGCCCGCTGGATGCGATCCACACCCGCATCGGCGCCGCCGACGACCTGGCCAACGCCCAGTCCACCTTCATGCTGGAAATGACCGAGGCCGCGCAGATCCTGCACGCCGCCACGCCGCAAAGCCTGGTGCTGATGGACGAAATCGGCCGCGGAACCTCGACTTTCGACGGCCTGGCGCTGGCGTCGGGCATCGCCGCCCAACTGCACGACAAGACGCAGGCCTTCACGCTGTTCGCCACCCACTATTTCGAGCTGACCGAGTTTCCGGCCCGTCATCACGCGGCGCTGAACGTGCACGTCAGCGCGGCCGAATCCGGTTCCGACATCGTCTTCCTGCACGAGATCCAGCCCGGCCCCGCCAGCCGCAGCTATGGCATCCAGGTGGCGCGGCTGGCCGGGATGCCGGCCGCGGTCGTCAATCACGCGAAGCACGCGCTGGCCGCGCTGGAGACCCAGCAGGCGCTCAGCCGCGAACAGGTAGACTTGTTCGCAGCTCCGCCGGCGGCCGAGGCAGCTGCACCGAGTGCCGTGGAAGCGGCCGTGGCGGCTTTGAACCCCGATGCGCTCAGCCCGCGCGAGGCGTTGGACGCGGTGTACCACTTGAAGAAACTGGCAAGCAAATCATGACCTATTGCGTCGGCATCAAACTCAACGCCGGGCTGGTGTTCCTGTCCGATTCGCGCACCAACGCCGGCGTGGACAACATCAGCACGTTCCGCAAGATGATCATCTACGAGCGGCCCGGCGACCGCTTCATGGTGCTGCTGTCGGCGGGCAACCTGAGCATCGCGCAGTCGGTGCGCGAGATCCTGCAGGTCGAGCAGATCAAGGAGCGTCCCGACAGCGAGGTGATCACGATCTGGAACGCCAAGAGCATGTTCGACGCGGCCCGGGTGCTGGGCAACGCAGTGCGCCATGTCTACGAACGCGATGCCGAGGCGCTCAAGTACGCCGGGGTCGAGTTCAACGTCTCGCTGGTGTTCGGCGGACAGATCCGGGGCGAGAGCATGCGGCTGTTCCAGGTGTATTCGGCCGGCAACTTCATCGAGGCCACGCCCGAGACGCCGTACTTCCAGGTCGGCGAATCCAAGTACGGCAAGCCCGTGCTCGATCGCGTGCTCACGCCGGAAACGCCGCTGGACGAAGCTGCCAAATGTGCGCTGGTGTCGATGGACTCGACCATGAAATCGAACCTGTCGGTCGGCCCGCCCCTGGACCTGGTGGTCTACGAGGCCAACCGTTTCGAGACCGACAAGATCGTCTGCATCGACATGCAGAACCCGTATTACCGCATGCTGCACAACAGCTGGGGCCAGAAGCTGCGCGAGGTGTTCGACAGCCTGGAAGACCCGGTCTGGGACGACGCCCACACCGACACGCCGCTGAAGTCCACCGACGGCCGCAGCAAGCCGCTGAAGAAGATCACGCGGCCGGACGAACGGCTGATTTGATCTGACAGCCTGACGGGTCCTCACACCAAAGTGTTCGCCTGCACTGTTGCAGTGCAGCATTCGTCGCTTCGTCCTACAGGCAACTCCGCCCTGTCTCACACTGCGCAGCCCTGCCAATCGCCACATTGCAGGGCATGGACTCAACACAAACCTATTCACCCTCGCCGCACGCACCGCCGCTCTCATTGCTTGCCATGGAGCCCTTGCGTGCCCTGTTCGACTACTGCGCCGCGCGCGTGGGCAGCGAGCCCCCGCCGGTGGGCGACGGCCACCCGGTGGTCGTCTACCCCGGTCTCGCGGGCGGCGCCATGTCGACGGCGCCCCTGCGGCGCTTTCTCACCAAGTCGGGCTTCACCGTCTACGACTGGGATGGCGGCGTCAACACCGGACCGACCGGCATCCTCGACGACTGGCTGGTCGGGCTGGAGCAGCGGGTGCGCAAGCTGCACCGCGGGCACGGGCGCAGAGCCAGCCTGATCGGCTGGAGCCTGGGCGGCGTCTATGCACGCGAAATCGCCAAGCGCTGCCCCGAATGCGTGCGCCAGGTGATCACGCTGGGAACGCCTTTCGCAGCGCTCGGCCAGGGCAATCGCGCGGGCACCGTCTACAAGCTGCTCAATCGCGACAGCTCGCAGCTCTCGCCCGAGCTCGAGGCGCGCCTACGCGAGTGCCCGCCGGTGCCCACGACCTCGATCTTCAGCAAGACCGACGGCATCGTGTCGTGGCGCGGCTGCATCGAGAAAAGATCCGACCGCTCGGAAAGCGTGGAAGTCACGGCCAGCCATCTGGGCATGGGGACGCACCCGCAGGTATTGCGCATCGTGGCGAACCGGCTGGCGCAGGCCGAAGGCCAGTGGCGGCCGCTGCGGCGTGCGGAGCGGCTGGGCAGGCACTAGGCGGGCAGGCGCGCGGCGAGGGCTCATGCGCTGCCTTCGGCGTCAGAACTGTCGTTTGAAGCCGATCGTCAATCCGCGGGGCAAGACCATCGCGGTCCAGGCTGAATCCCGTTTTTGCATGGAGTAGCCAATGGCGCCGCCCAAGGCCATGCCGGCCAATACGTCGCTCTGCCAATGGGCCTGGGACTTCATGCGTGCAACGCCGTCGTATATAGGCAGGATCGCCAACGCCCACACAGCCGGCTCTTCACGGCCGTATTCGGCAATGAAAGGCGTCACGATGGCGCTGATGTGGGCGACCTCTTCGCTTGGGAAGCTCCTGTTGCCAGCGGAACCGAACCAGTCGTTGGGATTGTTGCCTTCGCGTGGCCGGGCTCGCCGAAAAGCAAGTTTGGCGGCCTCGGCAGACACGTTGGCGAGCAGCATCGCGTCGGTGGCCTTCCAGAAGGTCTTGCCCAATCTCGAGTCGTTGCCTTCCCAAAGCGCGCCGCCGACCACGGTCACGGCCGAGAGGTTGCGAACCACCAACTGGTTCGAGCGCGACCAGATGCCGCTCTCGTCCAGCGGAAGGATGTGGTCAATGCCCAGCGGGCCTCCCCCCGCGAGAGCCCCCGATGTGCAGCTGCAAGCGATGACGAGGTATCCGACGCGAAGAACTCGGTGGATCATAAGAAACGTGCCCTCACTCGGCCCATGTCACCAGGCCGCTCCAGGCGGTGGCCAGCACCATGATACCGAAGGCGATGCGGTACCAGGCGAACGGTGTGAAGCTGTGCGTGGAGATGTAGCGCAGCAGCCAGCGCACGCACAGCCAGGCGCTGATGAAGGCTAGCACGAAACCCACGCCGAACAAGGGCAGGTCGGCCACCGACAGCAACGCGCGCTCCTTGAACAGGCTGTAGGCTCCCGCGCCGATCAATGTCGGGATCGCCAGATAGAACGAGAAGTCGGTGGCGGCCTTGCGCGACAGCCCCAGCAGCATGCCCCCGATGATGGTCGCGCCGCTGCGGCTGGTGCCCGGGATCATCGCCAGCGTCTGCACCAGGCCGACCTTGAGCGCGTCCCAGGGACTCATCTGGTCGACGTCGTGAATGCGCGGGGCGGCGTGCGTGCGCCGTTCGGCCCACAGGATGATGAACCCGCCCAGGATGAAGGTGCTGGCCACCACGGCCGGCGTGAACAGGTGGGCCTTGATCGCCTTGCCGAACAACAGCCCCAGGATGACGGCCGGGATGAAAGCGATCAGCACATTGAGCGCAAACCGCTGCGCCTGCTGCTGGGTCGGCAGCGCCACGATCGTGTCGCGGATCTTCTGCCAGTAGACCAGGATCACCGCGAGGATGGCGCCGGTCTGGATCGCGATGTCGAAGACCTTGGCCTTCTCGTCGTCGAAGCCCAGCAGCGAACCGGCCAGGATCAGGTGGCCCGTGCTCGAAATCGGAAGGAACTCGGTCAGCCCTTCCACTACCCCCATCACCGCGGCCTTGGCCAGCAATACAACTTCCACGCGCACTCCTTGTCCACTGAGTCAGGCAAATAGCACCCCCCGTGAGCATCAGAAGGGCCGCAATCTAGGCGCAAATTCTCGCCTAGGTTGGACACCTGGCGAGGATTTGCAACAACGAGTGCGGCCCTTCTGATGCTCACCCTGCGGGCCGGGGCGAGAAGGGGCGCAGGGGGGTGTTACGCCCCTTGCCCAGGCGGCCAGCCTGGGCCGCGGACCGCGCCTACCCCTGCACCCCTTCTCGCCCCGGCGGGGGGCGCTATTTGCCTGACTCAGTGGACCGCAGAGGCGCATTATCGCTGGGCGCCGCGGCCGCCGATCAAGCAGCCATCGCTGCCGCCAGGCGGCCCGAAGGATGGTATCCGTGCTCGATGTCGCGCTTGTCTTCCATCGATGCCGCATTCACTTCGCGCATCACCTGTGCCTTGAGCACCGGCGCCAGCCAGCCGAGCATCGGCGGTGTCTGCAGCCGGATCGTGGCTTCCAGCCGCGTTCCATCGTGTCCGCCCTCGACCGCGGGCACGAAGCGGAAGTCCATCGTGCCGCCCTTGTTGAAGCCCTCGACCGAGACGTCGTGGATGCTGCCGTCGGCATCGATGCGGCGTTCGAACAGGTCGCGCTGTTTCATGCCCAGCAGCCGTACCTCCTGGGTGAACCGGGCATGGTTACGCTCCTGGGCCAGCAATTCGAATTTCAGTTTCGGGTGCACGTTGACATCGATGTGGTGCTGGATGTCGGTGAACTGCGATCGCACGGTGGCCGGCGGCGCATCGATCCAGAGCTGGTAGTTGACCTCGACAGTACGTCCCATGGCTGCTCCTGTAAATGGAAGTGACCTGCCCATTACGCGCGGCCGCGGCATTTGGATGCATCCGGCGGGCGGTTCCGCGCGTAATCACATCAATGAGCACCCTGGCCTGCGCCGCCGCGCCCCGATCGGCTTTCATGCTAGCCTTTCGGCCAGGCATGCAACAGCCGGTAATCGACCCCGTCAAGACGAACGCTGCACGCGATGCGCAGCTGGCTGGGCTGCTGCGTGCCGCTGCCGGCGGCGATGGGGCCGCTTTCGAATCCTTCTACAACGGCACTTCCCGTTACGCGATGGCCGTGGTGCGGCGCATCGCCGGCGACGTCCATGCTGAGGATGTGCTTTCGGACTGCTATTTGCAGGCTTGGCGCAGTGCGAAAGATTTCGACGCCGGGCGCGGCAGCCCGCTCAGCTGGCTGCTGACCATGGCGCGTAGCCGGGCGCTGGACCGCATGCGACAGGAAACGCTGCGCCACGGCGGCCTGTCGGGCGCTCCGGAATTCGACCCCGACAGCAGCGAGACCGGCCAAGATCCCGGACCCGAGCAGCTACTGGAAAGCGTGGAGGCCGGCTCGCGCCTGCATGCGGCGTTGTCGCTTCTGTCGGCCAACGAGCGCTGGGTCCTGGGCCTAGCTTACTTCCGCGAGCACAGCCAGAGCGAAATCGCCGGGATCACGGCCTTGCCGCTCGGCACCGTGAAGTCGCTCATCACCCGGGCGCAGCACAAATTGCGCGAGACATTGCAATGAACCAGCGCTCGGTCCTCGACCCGGACATCGTCGATGCGCTCATCGCGGCGCAACGGCCCGACGAGGACGCCGACGCGGCGGCCTTGCGGCGCGTTCGTTCGCGCCTGATGCGCGCGATCGCCGCCGAATCCGTCACGCAACATGTCACGGTCAAGACCGACGCCGGCAGCTGGCACGCGTTTCTTCCCGGCATCCAGCGCAAGGTACTGCACGAGCAGCTGGACACCATGTCCTATTTGCTGAAGTTTGCGCCGGGCGCGGTACTGCCCGCGCATCGTCATCCCATGGACGAGGAATGCATCGTGCTCGAAGGCAGCTTGCGGATCGGGGAGCTGGTGCTGGGCGCCGGCGGCTTTCACCTGGCGCGGCGGGGCCTGCCGCACGCCGACATCACCAGCGACCTGGGCGCGATCATCTACCTGCGCGGCGCTTCGCCGAAGGCCGAGCACCTGGTCTGAAGGTTGGCGCGCCAAGGCGGATCCTGGATCGAGTCCGGGATGACAGCCTCAATTCGCGCCGGCCAGCCGCATTTCGCGCCCGCACTCCAGCGTTTCGTCGCGCAGCTCTCGCTGCAACCCGCACCGGCCGGCATATTCCATCTCAAGACACACCGTCAGGAGACGAATATGCAACTCACACCGCTCATCGCCGTCCACATGACCGCCGCCCTCCTGGCCGTGGCCACCGGGCCGATCGCGCTCTGGGCCCGCAAGGGCGCCACCCAGCACCCGCGGCTGCACCGCGCCTTCGGCTATGCCTGGGTCACGCTGATGGTGGTCACGGCAGTCTCGGCGATCTTCATCCGCGACTCGCACATGCCCAATGTCGCGGGCTTCACGCCGATTCACCTGCTCATTCCGGTGACCCTGTTCGGCCTGTTCGGCGCGTTCTGGTTCCTCGCCAGAGGCAACATCAGCGGCCATCGCAAGACGATGCAGCGCCTGTACTTCGGCGCCTGTGTGGTGGCCGGCGGCTTCACGCTGCTGCCGGGGCGCTATCTCGGCGACCTGCTGTGGGGCCAGCTCGGCCTGATCTGAATCGGCTCCCAACCATCGGAGAAACACCATGCTCATCCAGATGCTCATCCAACAACCCCAGATGCTGGGTACGGTCCTCAAGAACACGCCGCTGTGGGTCGGGGGTCTGTTCGCTGCCCTCATCGCGCTGGGCCTGAGCCAAGTCAGGTCGCGCACTGCCGGACTGGCGCGGGTCACAGTCGTGCCGGCCGTGATGACCACGCTGTCGCTCCTGGGCACGGTATCGACTTTCGGCGGCTCGCCGCTGATCGGCTCGGTGCTGCTGGCCTGGCTGGCCGCCGCAGCCGCATCGCTGGCCATCATTGCGACAATGGCCGCTCCCGCCGGCACGCTCTACGACGCCGCCACGCGCAAGTTCCACCAGCCCGGCAGCTGGGTGCCGATGCTTTTGATCCTGGGCATCTTCCTGACCAAGTACATCGGCGGCGTCGACCTCGCCATGCAACCTGGCTTGGCCCGCGACGCCCAATACACGCTCACGACGGCCGTGCTCTACGGCCTGTTCAGCGGCATCTTCATCGGCCGCGCCGCCCGCCTCTGGCGCATCGCCTATCGCCGTCCCAATGCCCCCGCCAATCGTCCCTTCACCGCTTGAACCCAGAGCCCCAAGGAGAAACTCATGAACGCATCCACCAATCACCCGGACCAGGACCTCGAACGGCTGGCACGCAAGCGCGCGGCAGCCAAGATGGGCTGGTATATCCACGCCCTGGTGTACATCTGCGTCAACCTGCTGCTGGCCATGCTGTCCGCAATGAGCGACCGCCAGTGGGCCGTGTTCCCGGCGCTGGGCTGGGGCATCGGCCTGGCCGTGCACGGAGTCGTGACGTTCCTCGTGACCGGCGGCGCCGGCCTGCACGAGCGCCTGGTGCAGCAGGAACGCAGCCGCCTCGCGCTTCAGCGCGACCCCTGGTAAGCCAAGGAGTCCGCACATGAAGTACCGCCGCGCAAGACTCACTGTCGCCCTGCTGCGCTACCTTCTGGTCACCGCCCTCGCGTTCCTCGCTGTGCTGGCTTATGCCGGCGTGGGCACGACCGAAATCGCGGGGCTCGAGGGCAACGGCCCGGTCACGATGTTCTACCCCTCCAGCGCCACGGCGACGCCGCTCGAGCGCGGCCCGTTCAAATTGGCACTGGCATTGAACGGGCCCGTCGTGCAGGGCAACGGCCGGCTGGTGGTGCTGTCGCACGGCTCGGGCGGCTCGCCGTGGGTGCACTCCGACCTGGCGCAGCGGCTGGTGGAAGCGGGCTTCGTCGTCGCGGTTCCCGAACATGACGGCGACAACTGGCACGACGCCAGCAAGCGGGGCCCGGCCAGCTGGAAGCGCCGCCCCTCGGAAGTCTCGCGCGCCATCGACGCGGTGGCCCAGGACAGCCGCTTCGCGCCGCTGCTCTCCCTGGACCGCGTCGGCATGTACGGAATGTCGGCCGGCGGGCATACGGCGCTCACACTGGCCGGCGGGCGCTGGTCGCCGTCGGCGCTGCTCAAGCATTGCGAAGCCCATCTGTCGGACGATTTCCAGACCTGCGTGGGCGCCGCGACCCGCCTTCGCGGCAACTTCCTCGACGCTGTGAAGATCGGTGTTGCGATGCCCATCATCCGGCATCGCCTCGACGATAGCGCGTGGTATTCCCACGAGGACTCGCGCGTCCAGGCGATCGTCGCGGAGGTTCCCTTTGCCGCCGATTTCGATTTCCAGTCGCTGGCCCACCCGCGCGTGCCGCTCGGCATGGTGGTGTTGGGCCAGGACCAGTGGCTCGCGCCGCGCTTTCATGCCGGCGCCGTGCTCAAGACCTGCACCGCCTGCGAAGTGCTGGCCGACGTGCCCCTGGCCGGACACGGTTCACTGCTGTCGCCGCAACCGACGCGCCTGGGCGGGATCGAGGGCGAACTGCTCAGGGATCCGCCCGGCTTCGACCGCAGCATCGTTCCCGCAGCGCACGCGGCAATCGTGGGGTTTTTTCGGCGGCAACTGCTCGTCCTAAAATGAGCTTGTCCCTGCCGGAATCCCGCACCATGACACCGCTGTCCTCCGAAGAAATCGAGCGCATCGCGCACAAGCGTGCCGGCGCCAAGCTCGGCTGGTATGTGCACGCAGCGGTGTACGTCGTGGTCAACCTGTTCGTGTTCGCGATTTCCAGCTACGGCTTCGGGCATCGCCCGTGGTCGATCTACCCGCTGCTGGGCTGGGGGCTGGGCCTGGGCCTGCACGGCATCTCGGTGTTCCTGCTGGGAGCCGGCGGCGGCCTGCGCGAGCGGCTGGTGCAGCAGGAACGCGAGCGGCTGCAGCGGCGCCACGGCGGCTCGTGAAGCAGCCGGCATGAAGATCGACTGGGTCGCCAAGCTGCAGCACATGCTGCAGGTGATGGCCTTCTGCCTGGCCATCGCCGCCATCCAGTA
>DATNBX010000005.1:0-24772 GCA_035571795.1 Ramlibacter sp. | reverse complement strand
CGCACCGTGGACTGGTGCGTGGAGCACCGCTGGATCACCATCGGCGCGACCTTGCTGACTTTCGCGCTCGGCATCCTGGGCATGGGCAGGGTGCAGCAGCAGTTCTTCCCGGATTCGAGCCGGCCCGAAATCATGGTGGACATCTGGTTCCCGGAGGGGACTTCGTTCGCCGCCAACGACGAGACGACCCGGCGCGTCGAGCAGCGTTTCCGGCGCGAGGCCGGGGTGACCTCCGTCACCACCTGGGTCGGGTCCGGTGTCCCGCGCTTCTACCTCCCGCTGGACCAGGTGTTTCCGCAGACCAACGTATCGCAGTTCATCATCCAGCCGGCCGACCTGAAGGTGCGCGAGTCGCTGCGCGTGACGCTGCCCGGATTGCTGGCCCAGGAATTTCCGGAAGTGCGTGGCCGCGTCAAGCTGCTGCCCAACGGGCCGCCGGTACCGTATCCGGTGCAGTTCCGCGTCGTCGGCCCCGACCCGGTCGCCTTGCGCGAGCGCGCCGACGAGGTCAAGTCGGTGATGCGCGCCAGCCCGAACACGCGCGGCGTCAACGACAACTGGAACGAGTCCGTGAAGGTGCTGCGCCTGGAAGTGGACCAGTCCAAGGCGCGGGCCCTGGGCGTGACCAGCCAGTCGATTGCGCAGGCCGGCAAGACCATCCTGTCCGGCACCAACGTCGGCCAGTTCCGCGAGGGCGACAAGCTCATCGACATCGTGCTGCGCCAGCCGCTGGACGAACGCAACGCAATCACCGATATCGGCAATGCCTACCTGCCCACGGCTTCGGGCCGATCGATCCCGCTGACCCAGATCGCCAAGCCGGTTTTTGGCTGGGAGCCGGGCGTGATGTGGCGCGAGAACCGCGACTACGCGATCACCGTTCAAGGCGACATCGTGGAAGGACTGCAGGGCGCGACAGTGACCGACGAGTTGCTGCCCAAGCTCAAGGCACTGGAGGCCAAGTGGCCGCTCGGCTATTCGATCCAGGTCGCCGGCGCCGTGGAAGAAAGCTCGAAGGGTTCATCCTCGATCGCTGCCGGATTGCCCATCATGCTGTTCATCACCTTCACGCTGTTGATGCTGCAACTGCACAGTTTCAGCCGCTCCATGCTGGTGTTCCTGACCGGCCCCCTGGGTATCGCCGGAGTGGCAGGCGCGCTGCTCGTGCTCGGGCGGCCGTTCGGCTTCGTCGCCTTGCTGGGCGTCATCGCGTTGATGGGCATGATCCAGCGCAACTCGGTGATCCTGATCGACCAGATCGAGCAGGATCGCGCCAAGGGCATTCCGGCCTGGAACGCGATCGTCGAATCGGCGGTGCGGCGGCTGCGGCCGATCGTGCTCACTGCCGCGGCCGCGGTGCTGGCGATGATCCCGCTGTCGCGATCGGTGTTCTGGGGTCCCATGGCCGTTGCCATCATGGGCGGGCTGGTCGTCGCGACGGTGCTGACGCTGCTCGCGCTGCCGGCGATGTATGCGGCCTGGTTCCGGGTCAAGCGCGAGAACGTCCCGGCCTGAAACTTCATATCCTCCCGCAGGGCGGGCAGGAGCCATCGCATAAAATGTCGGGTTCCCCCGAAAACGGGCGCGCGGGTGGCGAAATTGGTAGACGCACCAGGTTTAGGTCCTGACGCCAGCAATGGCGTGGGGGTTCGAGTCCCCCCCCGCGCACCAGACACCTTTAATTGAAGAGAGAACAACATGGCCGTGAATGTGGAAACCCTGGACAAGCTGGAGCGCAAGATCACGTTGACGCTGCCCGCGAGCGCGATCAAGTCCGAAGTCGATACACGCCTCAAGCGCCTGGCCCGCACCGTCAAGATGGACGGGTTTCGTCCAGGCAAGGTGCCGATGACGGTCGTCGCCCAGCGTTACGGCTACTCGGTCCATTACGAAGTGATGAACGACAAGGTGGGCGAGGCGTTCGCCCAGGCCGCCAACGAGGCCAAGCTGCGTGTGGCAGGCCAGCCCAGGATCACGGAGAAGGAACAGTCGCCCGAAGGCGAGCTGGCTTTCGACGCGGTGTTCGAGGTGTATCCCGAAGTCAAGATCGGAGACCTCACCACCGCCGAGGTCGAAAGGCTTTCCTCCGCGGTCACCGACGAAGGGATCGACAAGACGCTGGACATCCTGCGCAAGCAGCGCCGCACCTTCACCCAGCGCCCGCACGATGCGCCGGCCCAGGACGGCGACCGCGTCACAGTGGATTTCGAGGGGAAAATCGACGGCGAGGCGTTCCAGGGCGGCAAGGCCGAGGACTTCCAGTTCCTGGTCGGCGAGGGCCAGATGCTCAAGGAGTTCGAGGACGCGGTCCGAGGCATGAAAGCGGGCGAGAGCCGGACATTCCCGCTGGCGTTTCCGGCCGACTACAACGGCAAGGAGGTCGCCGGCAAGCAGGCCGACTTCATGGTCACCGTGAAGAAGATCGAAGCCGCCCATTTGCCGGAAGTGAACGAGGCGCTGGCCAAGTCGCTAGGCATAGCCGACGCGACCGTCGAGGGTCTTCGCGCCGACATCCGCAAGAACCTCGAGCGGGAGGTGAAGTTCCGCATCATGGCCCGCAACAAGCAGGCCGTGATGGATGCGCTGGTGTCCAAGGCGGAGCTGGACCTGCCCAAGTCCAGTGTGCAGGCTGAAGTCGATCGCATGGTGCAGGGTGCACGCGCTGACTTGAAGCAGCGCGGCATCAAGGATGCCGATAAGGCGCCGATCCCCGAGGACATGTTCCGGCCGCAAGCCGAGCGGCGCGTGCGGCTGGGCCTGGTGGTTGCCGAGCTGGTGCGCACCAACACCCTGCAAGCCAAGCCCGAACAGGTCAAGGCGCATGTGGAAGAACTGGCGGGCAGCTACGAAAAGCCGGCCGACGTCGTGCGCTGGTATTACAGCGACAACCGGCGCCTTGCCGAAGTCGAAGCGGTCGTCATCGAGAACAATGTCACGGAGTTCGTGCTATCGCAGGCGAAGGTGGTCGACAAGACCGTCACCTTCGACGAGCTGATGGCGCAGCAGGGATAAAGAGGCGCAAGATCAGGAGCGTCGCGGGCGGAAAGGGCTCTTGCAGGCCTGCTTTCCATCCCAAAGTACTTTCACCAGCCACAAGATTCCCGGAGCCCTTCATGAGCGCACTTGAAACCCAAGCCCTCGGCATGGTGCCGATCGTCATCGAGCAGTCCGGCCGCGGCGAGCGGTCGTACGACATCTATTCACGCCTGCTGCGCGAACGCGTGATCTTCCTGGTGGGGCCGGTGAACGACCAGACCGCCAACCTGGTGGTGGCGCAACTGCTGTTTCTCGAAAGCGAAAACCCGGACAAGGACGTTTCGTTCTATATCAATTCCCCGGGCGGCAGCGTCAGCGCCGGCATGGCGATCTACGACACGATGAATTTCATCAAGCCCGATGTGTCCACCCTGTGCACCGGCATGGCGGCCAGCATGGGTGCATTCCTGCTCGCCTCCGGCGCCAAGGGCAAGCGCTTTTCGCTGCCCAACTCCAAGGTCATGATCCACCAGCCGCTGGGCGGCATGCAGGGCCAAGCCACCGATATCGAGATCCACGCCCGCGACATCCTCAAGACGCGCGCGCTCCTGAACAAGATCCTGGCCGATCGCACCGGTCAGCCGCTGGACAAGATCGAGCGCGACACCGAGCGGGATTTCTTCCTGTCGGCCGACGAGGCCAAGGAATACGGTCTCGTCGATCAGGTCATCTCGAAGCGGCCCTGAGCGGCCCTGCGGGCCCGCAGGGGCCGGGGACCAGGGGCCGGGGACCGGAGATGGTGCGCTGCGGAATTTTGCAACACCCCGCTCCCCGATCCCCGGTCCCCGGCCCCTTTCTAGTTATCATTGAAGCTCACAGTCACTGCAGGCGACCCCATGGCCGAGAAAAAAGGCTCTTCCAGCGAGAAAACGCTTTACTGCTCCTTCTGCGGCAAGAGCCAGCACGAGGTCAAGAAACTCATCGCCGGGCCTTCGGTCTTCATCTGCGACGAATGCATCGACCTGTGCAACGAGATCATCCGCGACGAGTTGCCCTCGGGAGACGACTCGCGCGAGGCGCGCGGCGACCTGCCGACACCCACTGAGATCAAGGCCAACCTCGATAACTACGTGATCGGCCAGGACATGGCCAAGCGCATCCTCGCGGTCGCCGTTTACAACCATTACAAGCGCCTGCGCCACAAGGAAAAAGCCAAGAAGGACGACGTCGAGCTCACCAAGAGCAACATTCTGCTGATCGGCCCGACCGGTTCGGGCAAGACGCTGCTGGCGCAGACGCTGGCGCGCATGCTGGACGTTCCTTTCGTGATGGCCGACGCGACGACGCTGACCGAAGCCGGCTACGTCGGCGAAGACGTCGAGAACATCATCCAGAAGCTGCTGCAAAGCTGCAACTACGAGGTGGAGCGCGCCCAGCGCGGCATCGTGTACATCGACGAGATCGACAAGATTTCGCGCAAGTCGGACAACCCGTCCATCACCCGGGACGTGTCGGGCGAGGGCGTGCAGCAGGCGCTGCTCAAGCTGATCGAAGGCACGATGGCCAGCGTGCCGCCGCAGGGCGGCCGCAAGCATCCGAACCAGGACTTCCTGCAGATCGACACGACCAACATCCTGTTCATCTGCGGTGGCGCCTTCTCGGGCCTGGAAAAAGTGATTGAGCAACGCACCGAGGCGTCGGGCATCGGCTTCGGGGCGGCGGTCAAGAGCAAGGCCCAGCGCAGCCTCACCGACACATTCCGCGAAGTCGAGCCGGAAGACCTGATCAAGTTCGGGCTGATTCCCGAACTGGTGGGCCGCATGCCTGTCGTTGCGACGCTGGCCGAACTGAGCGAAGACGCCTTGGTGCGGATCCTCACCGAGCCCAAGAACGCCCTGGTCAAGCAGTACGGCAAGCTGCTGTCCATGGAGGGCGTCGACCTTGAAATCCGCGCCAGCGCGTTGCGCGCCATCGCCAAGAAGGCGCTGACGCGCAAGACCGGTGCGCGCGGCCTGCGCTCGATCCTGGAGCAATCGCTGATCGACACCATGTTCGAGCTTCCCAACACTGCCAACGTGGACAAGGTCGTGGTCGACGAGTCCACCATCGACGAGAACAAGCCGCCGCTGCTGGTCTATCGCGAGGCGGCGAAGAAGGCCTAGGGGCCCCGTTGCGCTGGGGCTTGTCTTTTTTTACACGATTACAACCCTGTGGCCCGCATTGCGATGCAGGCAGGTTGAAAATGCCCGATTGCGGTCCATATTCGAGGGACTGAACTAAAGGATTCCCCACATGTCCGGACACATTCCATTGCCCGCCGACCCGATCGACCTGCCGCTGTTGCCTTTGCGCGACGTGGTGGTCTTTCCGCATATGGTTATCCCGCTGTTCGTTGGCCGGCCCAAGAGCATCAAGGCCCTGGAGGCCGCGATGGAGGCCGAGCGCCGGATCATGCTGGTGGCCCAGAAGGCCGCCGCAAAGGACGAGCCGTCGGTTTCCGACATGTTCGAGGTCGGCTGCGTCTCCACCATCCTGCAGATGCTCAAGCTTCCGGACGGCACCGTGAAGGTGCTGGTGGAAGGCCAGCAACGCGCCCGCGTCAACCATATCGAGGACGGCGAGCAGCATTTCACGGCCAACGTCACGCCGGTGGAAGCCGTCGACAAGGATCCGAAATCCAGCGAGATCGAAGCACTGCGGCGCGCCGTGATGCAGCAGTTCGACCAGTACGTCAAGCTCAACAAGAAGATCCCGCCGGAAATCCTCACCTCGATTTCCAGCATCGACGATCCGGGCCGGCTGGCCGACACCATCGCGGCGCACCTGCCGCTGAAACTGGACAACAAGCAGATCGTGCTGGACCTGGCGGACGTCAAGCTGCGCCTGGAGAACCTGTTCGAGCAGATCGAGCGCGAGGTCGACATCCTGAATGTCGACAAGAAGATCCGGGGCCGCGTCAAGCGCCAGATGGAAAAGAACCAGCGCGACTTCTACCTGAACGAGCAGGTCAAGGCGATCCAGAAGGAGCTGGGCGAGGGCGAAGAAGGCGCCGACATCGAAGAGATCGAAAAGAAGATCAAGGCCGCCAAGATGCCCAAGGAGGCCAAGAAGAAGGCCGACGGCGAATTGAAAAAACTCAAGCTGATGTCGCCGATGTCGGCCGAAGCGACGGTGGTTCGCAACTACATCGACGTGCTTACTGCGTTGCCGTGGAGCAAGCGGACCAAGATCAAGCACAACCTGACTCACGCCGAGGGTGTGCTCAACGACGACCATCACGGGCTGGAGAAGGTCAAGGACCGGATCCTCGAATACCTCGCGGTGCAGCAGCGCGTCGACAAGCTGAAGGCGCCGATCCTGTGCCTGGTCGGCCCGCCCGGCGTGGGCAAGACGTCGCTCGGCCAGTCCATCGCCCGGGCGACGGGGCGCAAGTACGTGCGCATGGCCCTGGGCGGGATGCGCGACGAAGCCGAAATCCGCGGCCACCGCCGCACCTATATCGGCGCCTTGCCCGGCAAGGTGCTATCCAGCCTGTCCAAGGTCGGCACGCGCAACCCGCTGTTCCTGCTCGACGAAATCGACAAGCTCGGTACGGATTTCCGCGGCGATCCTTCCAGCGCGCTGCTGGAAGTGCTGGATCCGGAACAGAACCACACGTTCGGCGACCACTACGTCGAGGTGGACTTCGACCTGTCGGACGTGATGTTTGTCGCCACGTCCAATTCGATGAACATCCCGCCGGCCCTGCTGGACCGGATGGAAGTGATCCGCCTGTCAGGCTACACCGAGGACGAGAAGACCAGCATCGCGACCAAGTACCTGCTGCCCAAGCAGATGAAGAACAACGGCGTGAAGGAAAGCGAGCTGGAGGTCACCGAGGAAGCGATCCGCGACATCATCCGTTACTACACGCGTGAAGCGGGTGTGCGATCGCTCGAGCGCGATCTGTCCAAGATCTGCCGCAAGACCGTCAAGGGACTGCAGCTCAAGAAGATGACGCCGAAGGTGGTCGTGAAGGCGGAGAACCTCAATGACTTCCTGGGGGTGCGCAAGTTCACCTACGGGCGCGCCGAGCAGCAGAACCAGGTGGGCCAGGTGGTCGGCCTGGCGTGGACCGAAGTCGGCGGCGATCTGCTGACGATCGAAGCCGCGTTGATGCCGGGCAAGGGGGTCATTACCACCACCGGCTCGCTGGGCGACGTGATGAAGGAATCGGTGTCCGCCGCGCGCACCGTGGTGCGCAGCCGCTCGCGCCGCCTGGGCATCGCCGACGAGGTGTTCGAGAAGAAGGACATGCACATCCACGTCCCCGACGGCGCCACGCCCAAGGACGGTCCGAGCGCCGGTGCGGCGATGACCACCGCCATCGTTTCGGCGCTCACCGGCATCCCGGTGCGCGCGGATGTCGCGATGACGGGCGAGATCACGCTGCGCGGCGAGGTCACGGCCATCGGCGGGCTGAAGGAAAAACTGCTGGCTGCCTTGCGGGGCGGCATCAAGACCGTGCTGATCCCGCAAGAGAACGCCAAGGACCTGCAGGAAATTCCGGAGAACGTGAAGAGCGGACTGGAAATCGTGCCGGTGAAATGGATCGACAAGGTGCTGGAAGTCGCCCTGGAGCGTCAGCCCACGCCACTGCCCGACGAAGAGCCGGCCCCTGCGGCCGCTCCCATCACGGGCGAGGCCGTTGTGCAGCCGCCCGCAGTGCGCGTCTCGGTCAAGCACTGAGGCGTGGGGCCGAACGGAACTGCGTTATAATCGAAGGCTTGAATTGCGGGCATAGCTCAGTTGGTAGAGCGCAACCTTGCCAAGGTTGAGGTCGAGAGTTCGAGACTCTTTGCCCGCTCCAGATTTCCGAAAAGGGGAAGCGCAGGCTTCCCTTTTTGCTGCGGAATTGGCGCGCTAGCAAAGCGGTTATGCAGTGGATTGCAAATCCATCTAGATCGGTTCGACTCCGGTGCGCGCCTCCAGCCTCCACGCTTCCTTATCCGCTCACCGGTGCCGCAGCCGCCGGTCCAGCCAGGTGGACCGCCGCCGCCGTGGTGCGCGGGACGGGACTCGAACCCGTACGCTCCCTTTCGGGTAGGCGGCGGGTTTTAAGCCCGCTGTGTCTACCGATTCCACCACCCGCGCATGACAGCGATCATAGTTCGCCGCAGCGCCGTTCGCCGCAGCGCCATACCGCGTTGGGGCTGCCCTTCAAGGCTCAGCTTGCCGGGAAGGCGTGGTGGCACAATTCGGACCATGTCACGCTATAACGCTCCATTCGAAATCCATGTCCATGGGGAGGTGCCGCTGCGTCCCGACGTGAGCTACGCACAGCTGCAGGACGCGCTCAGGCCGTTGTGGACGTATGCGGGCGCGACTTCACTGGCGGACGGGGCGGAGAGTTCCTACGAGGAAGAGCCCGGGATCAAGTTCGACGGGCCCGAGCACCTGCTGCGGATGTGCTGGACAGTACCGGGTGACGAAGACTTCCGCCAGTCGCTCGACGAGATGTGCATGAGCCTGAACGAGCTGTCGGAGCAGGGCGCGGCAATCGAGGTGACCTTCTACGACGCCGAGTTCGACGAAGAGGAAGAAGCGCCCGAGGCCGAGTCGCGCGACGACTTCGTGATGCTCTTCGTCGGCCCCACGCCGGCGGCCATCATGCAGGTGCAGCGCGACCTGCTCGTGGAAGACGTGGTGAACCTGATGGAGCGCCATTTCGACGGTGCCGAGCTCGGTGGCGTCGTGGCGGAAATCGACAAGCTGTTCAGCCAGCGTTTCGACGCGCTGGTCAACTCGCTGGAGATCGGCAAGCCGCCGCGCGGAATGGGCGGCAGTTCCGGCCACGGCGGCGGGCGCCGGCCCCGGCACCTGCATTAGAAGAGCCTGCTCCTAGACGCCCAGCCAGCGCGTTGCCGCTGACTGGAGCGCGGCGAGGGAACCACTGCTGAGCAAGCGAACCGTCCCGGCGTCCCCCGCCTCGAGCAGCCCGCTGGCGGCGAGCAGGCGGCGGGTCTGGCGCGCGACCGGCTCACCGGTTTCGAGGAGGCGTACGCCGGCTCCGGCGTGCGCCGCGAGGCGCGACCGGGCGAAGGCGTAGTGGGTGCAACCCAGCACCACGGTGTCGATCTGCCCGGGCTGCGTGCCCAATTCGCCGAGCGCCTGCACGTAGCGCCCGGACAGGGCCGCCACGCTGGCGGTTTCGTGTTTTTCGATCGCATCGGCCAGCCCGTCGCAGGGTTGCAGCACGAATTCGGCCTGTTCCTCCAAGCCCGCGTGCAAGGCGCGGAACTTGTCGCTGGCCAGCGTTCCGCGCGTGGCCAGCACCCCGATGCGGCGGGTCCGGCTCAGTGCGACGGCCGGCTTGAGAGCCGGCTCCACGCCCACGATCGGCAAGCCGGGAGCTTCCCGGCGAGCCACATGGATGGCGGCCGCGGTCGCGGTGTTGCAGGCAATCACCAGGGCCTTGATCGCGTGCTCATCGCGAAGCTGCTGCAAGATGGCGCGCGTCCGCTCGACCACATACGCATCGCCGCGCTCCCCGTAGGGCGCGTGGCCTGTGTCAGCGAAATAGACGAAGTCTTCGGCCGGCAGCGCGGCCCGCAGGGCCTTGAGAATGCTCAGGCCGCCGATGCCGCTGTCGAAGACGCCGATCGGTTGTGAATCGCGGAGCCCATCTTGAAGTGCGGGGTCGGAGCCCAATTTCGTTCAGCGCGATTGCGCTTCGTCAATGCTGCCGTCCTGAATTGGGATCCGAGCCCGGATCACAAAGCTATCAGGCCGCCGCTACCGGAATGTTCTTGAACTCGCCGGTCGCGATCCTCTTCTGCCACTCCGCCGGGCCGGTGATGTGGGCACTGGTGCCGCCGGCATCGACCGCCACCGTGACAGGCATGTCGACCACGTCGAATTCGTAGATCGCTTCCATGCCCAGGTCCGCGAAGCCAAGCACTTTCGAAGTCTTGATTGCCTTGGACAGAAGGTAGGCAGCGCCGCCCACGCCCATCAGGTAAGCGCTCTTGTGCTTGCGGATCGCCTCGATCGCGGCCGGACCGCGTTCGGCCTTGCCGATCATCGCGATCAGGCCGGTCTTCTCCAGCATCATCTCGGTGAACTTGTCCATCCGCGTCGCCGTGGTCGGACCCGCGGGACCGACTGCCTCGCCCTTGACCGGGTCGACCGGGCCGACGTAGTAGATCACCCGGTTCGTGAAGTCCACCGGGAGCTTCTCGCCCCGGGCCAGCATGTCCTGGATGCGCTGGTGGGCCGCGTCGCGTCCGGTGAGCATCTTGCCATTCAGCAGCAGGGTATCGCCCGGCTTCCACGACGCCACTTCTTCCCGGGTCAAGGTGTCCAGGTTCACCTTCTTGCTTTGCTTGTAGTCGGGCGTCCAGTCGACGTCAGGCCAGAGGTCGAGGCTGGGCGGATCCAGGTAGACCGGTCCCGAGCCGTCCATGACGAAGTGGGCATGGCGGGTCGCCGCGCAGTTGGGGATCATTGCCACGGGCTTGCCGGCGGCATGCGTCGGGTACATCTTGATCTTGACGTCCAGCACCGTGGTGAGGCCGCCCAGCCCCTGCGCGCCGATGCCCAGGGCGTTGACCTTCTCGTACAGTTCCAGCCGCATTTCCTCGGTCTTGTTGCGCGGGCCGCGCTGCTGGAGTTCGTACATATCGACGTGGTCCATCAGCGATTCCTTGGCCATCAGCATCGCCTTCTCGGCCGTGCCTCCGATGCCGATGCCGAGCATGCCGGGCGGGCACCAGCCGGCGCCCATGGTGGGCACGGTCTTGAGGACCCAATCGACCACCGAGTCGCTCGGGTTGAGCATCACCATCTTGCTCTTGTTTTCACTGCCGCCGCCCTTGGCCGCAACGGTGACTTCAAGCTTGTTGCCCGGCACCAGTTCCGTGAAGATCACGGCCGGCGTGTTGTCCTTGGTGTTCTTGCGTTCGAACTGCGGGTCGGCCACGACCGATGCTCGCAGGGTGTTGTCCGGGTGGTTGTAGCCGCGCCGCACACCTTCATTGATCGCGTCGTCCAGGCCACCGGTGAAGCCCTCGAAGCGAACGTCCATGCCGACCTTGAGGAACACGTTGACGATACCGGTGTCCTGGCAGATCGGGCGGTGTCCGGTCGCGCTCATCTTGCTGTTGGTGAGGATCTGCGCGATCGCATCCTTGGCCGCGGGGCTGCGCTCGCGCTCGTAGGCGCGTGCCAGGTGCGTGATGTAGTCGGCCGGGTGGTAGTAGCTGATGTACTGGAGCGCCGCCGCGATCGATTCCGTCAGGTCGCTCTGCTTGATGGTGGTGGTGGTCATATGCGAAGGGGGTGAGGACTCTGGGTTACACAAGCCGCCGCAACTCTGTTACGGTGGCTCTCAACCCGCTATTTTGACAGCTCATCCTGACTGGATATTGATCCAACATGAACACACGCACCGAACGGGATACTTTCGGGCCGCTCGAGGTTCCGGCCGCGCGGCTGTGGGGCGCCCAGACCCAGCGCTCGCTGCAGAATTTCGACATTTCGGGCGAACGCCAGCCGCGCGAAATCATCCGGGCGCTGGTCCAGATCAAGCGCTCCTCGGCGGTCGTCAATCACCTGATGGGGCTGATGGACGACCGCAAGGCCTCGGCCATCATCGCCGCCGCCGACGAGGTGCTGGCCGGCCGGCACGACGAGGAATTCCCACTGGTGGTCTGGCAGACCGGCTCGGGCACGCAGACCAACATGAACGTGAACGAAGTGCTGGCCAACCGGGCCAGCGAGCTGCTGGGAGGCGCGCGCGGAGAGGCCCGGCTGATCCACCCGAATGACGACGTCAACAAAAGCCAGTCCTCCAACGACGTGTTTCCCACGGCCATGCACATGGCGGCGGTGGACGGGATCCGCAATCGGCTGCTGCCGTCGCTGACGAAGCTCAAGGCCACCCTCACGGCCAAGTCCGAGGCGTTCAAGGACATCGTCAAGATCGGCCGCACCCATTTGCAGGACGCCACGCCGCTGACCCTGGGGCAGGAATTTTCCGGCTACGCGGCCCAATTGGAGCAGGCCGACCGCCATCTCCACGCCACTTTGCCGCACCTTTGCGAGCTGGCTCTGGGGGGCACGGCGGTGGGAACCGGCCTGAACGCGCCGCCGGGTTATGCGGAAAAGGTGGCGGGGGAACTGGCCCGCCTCACCGGCCTGCCTTTCGTCACCGCGCCCAACAAGTTCGAAGTGATGGCGGCGGCGGACGCGCTGGTCCACGCGCATGGAGCGCTCAAGACGCTGGCGGCGAGCCTGATGAAGATCGCCAACGACGTGCGCTGGCTGGCCAGCGGGCCGCGCAGCGGCATCGGGGAAATCAGCATCCCGGAAAACGAGCCGGGCTCCTCGATCATGCCGGGCAAGGTCAATCCCACGCAGAGCGAAGCGCTGACCATGCTGTGCTGCCAGGTGTTCGGCAACGACGTCGCGATCAACTTCGGCGGAGCGTCGGGCAACTTCGAGCTGAATGTGTTCCGGCCGATGATCGCCCACAACTTCCTGCAAAGCGTGCGGCTGCTCGCCGACGGGATGGCCAGTTTCAACGACCATTGCGCCGCCGGCATCGAACCGGATCGCGAGCGCATCGCGGAACTCGTCAGCCGCTCGCTGATGCTGGTCACGGCGCTCAATCCGCACATCGGCTACGACAAGGCGGCGCAGATCGCCAAGAAGGCGCACAAGGAAGGCACCAGCCTGCGCGAGGCGGCGCTGGCGCTGGGCTTCGTCACCGCGCAGCAATTCGATGAATGGGTGCGGCCGGAGCGGATGGTGGGGTCTTGAGGCGGGTTTTTACGGATGGGCGGCCGGGCAGAATCCCAGGGTGGACGGCCGGGTTGGGAGTAGATTTGTAAGATTGGCGCCAGTCAGTGGCTTGTAAGTGCGGGCACTGAAAGTACGCAGCCAATTCATCCACCTTGCGGAGACCTACATGAGTGCTATCGAATCGGTCCTGGTCGAGAACCGTGTCTTTCCCCCGTCAGAGGCGACCGTCAAGGCCGCGCGCATCGCCGGCATGCAGGCCTACGACGCGCTGTGCGATGAAGCCGCGCGGGATTTCGAAGGGTTCTGGGCCCGGCTGGCGCGCGAAAACGTGGTCTGGACCAAGCCGTTCACGCGCACGCTGGACGAATCGCAGGCACCCTTCTACAAATGGTTCGACGACGGCGAGCTCAATGCGTCGGCCAACTGCCTGGACAAGCACATCGGCACACCGGTCGAGAACAAGACCGCCATCATCTGGGAGGCCGACGACGGCGCGACGGTCCAGGTCACGTACAAGGAACTGCTGGCACGCGTCAGCCAATTCGCCAACGCCCTCAGGGCGCAAGGCATCCACAAAGGCGACCGCGTCGTCGTCTACATGCCGATGTGCATCGAGGCCGTCGTGGCCATGCAGGCCTGCGCGCGCATCGGCGCCACCCACAGCGTGGTGTTCGGCGGCTTCTCGGCCAAGGCGCTGAACGAGCGCATCATCGATGCCGGCGCCGTGGCGGTGGTCACTGCCAATTTCCAGATGCGCGGGGGCAAGGAACTGCCGCTCAAGGCCATCGTGGACGAAGGCATCGACATCGGCGGCTGCACCACGCTGAAGAACGTGCTGGTGTTCATGCGCACCGCCACGCCGTGCAAAATGGTTGCCGGCCGCGACAAGACCTTCACGGAAGTGTTGCAGGGCCAATCGTCCGAGTGCAAGCCGGAACCGGTAGGCGCGGAGCATCCGCTGTTCATCCTCTACACCTCGGGCTCCACCGGCAAGCCCAAGGGCGTCCAGCATTCCACCGGCGGCTACCTGTTGTGGGCCAAGCTCACGATGGACTGGGTATTCGACATCAATCCCTCTGACGTGTTCTGGTGCACCGCGGACATCGGCTGGGTGACCGGGCATACCTATGTGGCTTATGGACCGCTGGCTGCGGGCTGCACCGAGGTCATGTTCGAGGGCATCCCGACCTATCCCAACGCGGGCCGTTTCTGGCAGATGATCCAGCGTCACAAGGTCAGCGTCTTCTACACCGCGCCGACCGCGATTCGTTCGCTGATCAAGGCCGCGGAGGCCGACGAGAAGATCCATCCGAAGCGCTACGACCTTTCGAGCCTGCGCATCCTCGGCACGGTGGGCGAACCGATCAATCCGGAAGCGTGGATGTGGTACTACAAGAACGTCGGCGGCGAGCGCTGTCCCATCGTCGATACGTGGTGGCAGACCGAGACCGGTGGCCACATGATCTCGCCGCTGCCGGGCGCGACGCCCACGGTGCCGGGCTCCTGCACCTTGCCCCTGCCGGGCATCATGGCCGCGATCGTGGACGACCTGGGCAAGGACTTGCCTCACGGCGACGGCGGCCTGCTCGTGATCAAGCGGCCGTGGCCGGCGATGATCCGCACCATCTGGGGCGACCCGGAGCGCTACAAGGCGAACTACTACCCGCCCGAACTCGGGGGAAAGCTGTACCTGGCCGGCGACGCGTCTTCGCGCAGTGTGGACCGCGGCTACTTCCGCATCGGTGGGCGCATCGACGACGTGCTCAACGTCTCGGGCCACCGGCTCGGGACGATGGAGATCGAGTCGGCGCTGGTGGCCAAGACCGATCTCGTGGCCGAAGCCGCCGTGGTCGGCCGGCCCGACGACCTGACGGGCGAAGCGGTCTGCGCGTTCGTCGTGCTCAAGCGGTCGCGCCCCACGGGCGAGGAAGCCAAGCAGATCGCCAACGAGCTGCGCAACTGGGTCGCCAAGGAGATCGGCCCCATCGCCAAGCCCAAGGACATCCGTTTCGGCGACAACCTGCCCAAGACCCGCAGCGGCAAGATCATGCGCAGGCTGCTGCGTTCGATCGCCAAAGGCGAGGCGATCACGCAGGACGTGTCGACACTGGAGAATCCGGCGATCCTGGACCAGCTTGCGGAAAAACTATAGCTTCGCGAAGGAGAAAACAAAGCCCGCCGAAGGCGGGCTTTGTACTTGTGGCGGCTTCGCCGAAACTTATTTCAGGCTGAGAACCCACGCGGCCAGCTTCTTCGCCTCGGCCTCATTCACCTGGGTGTTGGCCGGCATCGGCACCGGGCCCCAGACGCCGGAGCCGCCCTTCATGATCTTCGCGCTCAGTTTGTCCACGGCATCCTTCTGGCCGGCGTATTTCGCGGCGACGTCCTTGTAGGCCGGACCGACAATCTTCTTGTCGACCGCATGGCAGGCCGTGCAATTCTTGGCCGTAGCCAGTGCCAGATCGGCCATCGCGGGTACACAGGCGGCTGCCGCCAGCATTGCAAACAGGGCACGTTTCATCAATCGTCCTTTTGAGTTGGGTAGTTGGGGTACAGTGCTTTCAACAACGCAATTGTAGTGAAGGCGGTTGACGCGCGTCTTGTCACGGCCAGTAAACCGCAAAGCGGAACAAAGCAGAGCCTCGTCGGAGTAAACGCCATGTATTTGCTGGGAATCGGAATCGTCCTGCTGGCCCTGAAGTACCTTGACATAGGGCCGGTGGCCGCTTGGGACTGGTGGGTCGTACTGGCTCCGTTCGGCCTGGCGGTAGTGTGGTGGGCGTGGGCGGACTGGTCGGGCTATACCAAGAAAAAGGCGATGGAAAAGGAAAACGCCAGGAAGCGGGCGCGCATCGACAAAAGCCGCGAGGCGATGGGCATCAAGCCGAAACGCCGTCCCTGAGGGGCGAGCGCTTTACGCCGCGTTCACATGCTTGCGCTTGAGCGCGGCGACAGCAGGTCCTTCGATCACCGTTCCGTCGGGCTTGAACCGGCTGCCGTGGCACGGACAATCCCAGCTTGTTTCTACGCTGTTCCAGTGCACCTTGCAGCCCAGGTGCGTGCAGACCGGCGAGACGGCGAAAAGCTCGCCATCATCGGCGCGCCAGGCCGCGCATGTCGCTCCGTCGACCTCGATGACTGCGCTCGCGCCGGGCGCCAGGCTCGACAGCTGCTGTTCCTGTCGATGCGTGAGGTAGTCCTTGACCAGGGCCTTGGCCATCGTGCCCACCTCTTCCATCATGGTCCTGCCGCCCTTGAGCGGCCAGCGCGTGGGCTTGCACACGGAGCCGAAATCCGGAGACAGGCCCATGATCTGCTCGGCGATGATTCGGGCCGCGACCGTTCCCCACACCAGGCCATCGGTCGAATAGCCGGTGGCGATGAAACAGCCCGACACGTCGCGGCCGATGTACGGCAGGCGGTCGGCCGACCGGTAGTTCTGCGCCGACCAGCGATACACCACTTCGCCCGCGCCGAACTGCCGCTGCGCGGCCGCTTCGAGCGCCATCAGGCTGTCCTTCGCGTTGTGGGCACCGGTCTTGTTTTCCTGCCCGACGCAGACCAGAAACCGCCGCGCCTGCGCTTGCAGCGTGCGCACCGACAGATGTTCCCTGCCGCGACTCCAGAAGATGCCCGGTCCCGGATCGGCAGCACCGATGGCGCGGGCAATCCCGTATTCGCGATGCACCGGCATTTCCGCCTGGACCATGTGGAAGCCCTTGGGCGTGTGGGTCGCCAGCACGATTTCATGCGCCTGCACCGTGCAGGTTGCCGTGGCGGCGCGCCTGCCCTTGTGATCGAGTTCGATCACGCGCGAGCGTTCGTACACGCCCGCGCCCGCCTGGGCTGCCAGACCGGCGAGGTGGACCGCATATTCCTGCGGCTGGAACTGGGCCTGGTCATTCAGCACGAGCACGTCGCCCAATGGTGCGGGCAGCCCAGCGGGAACCTCCCGCTCGAGGCGGACGTCGGCGCCCGCCTTGGCCAGTGCGCGGTGCTCGTGCCCGATTTCGCCCTGGTGCTGCTCCGTCGTCGCATACAAGCGCAGCGCGCAGCGCCGGAAATCGCAGCAGTCGGCCTGCCGGGCCTCGCCCTCGATGAAATCGATCGCGGCGCGCCGCTGTGCCACCACCGCTCGGGCCACGTCCTCGTCCCATGCCCTGGCGATGCCGTGCAGGCCCTGGCTCAGGGTTTCATAGAGGTTGCCGGTGGAGTTGCCGGTGCTGCCGCTGCCGACCTTCTCCGCCTCCAGCAGGACCACCGATCGGCCCTCGCGCGCCAGCAGCAACGCCAGGGTGATGCCGGTGATGCCGCCGCCGATGATCAATATGTCGGTGCTGATATCGCCCTGCAGGAGCCCGAATCCGGATTGCGGCGCCGTGGCGCGCCAAACGGAAGTAGTGTCCATCGCGATCTCCCTCGCGCAAAACGCAATGCTACTTCGCCCTTCGAGGCCGAGCTGTCGTTCGAGGTCCCCAGCTCGCCCTGGCGCTGGCGCTAGTAATCGTCGAGCACCGCGCCCTTGCTGGCGCTCGATGCGTTGAAGGCGAACTTGGCCTGCACGCCGCGGTTGTAGCGCGGCGCCGGTGCCGTCCACGCCGCGCGCCGTTTCGCAATCTCGGCCTGCGCAACGTTCAATTCAAGCTTGAGCTGGTGCGCATCGATGGTGATCGAGTCACCTTCCTTGACGAATGCGATGGTCCCGCCGGCCGCTGCCTCAGGCGCGACGTGGCCGACCACCATGCCCCAGGTGCCACCGGAAAATCGCCCGTCGGTGATCAGGCCCACGCTCTCGCCCAGGCCCGCGCCGATCAGCGCGCCGGTCGGTGCCAGCATCTCCGGCATCCCCGGGCCGCCCTTGGGTCCCAGGTAGCGCAGCACCATCACGTCGCCGGGCTTGATCTTGCCGTCGAGGATGGCCTGCAAGGCCGACTGCTCGTCCTCGAACACCCGCGCTGGACCCGTCATGACCGGATTCTTCAAGCCGGTGATCTTGGCGACGCAGCCTTCGGGCGAGAGGTTGCCCTTGAGGATGGCGAGATGTCCGTGCTCGTACATCGGCTTGCCGATCGGGCGGATCACGTCCTGGTCCGCCCGCGGCTCATTGGGAATGTCCTTGAGCACCTGGGCGATCGTCTGGCCGGTGATCGTCATGCAGTCGCCGTGCAGCAGGCCCGCGTTCAGCAGGATCTTCATCACCTGCGGAATGCCGCCCGCGCGGTGCAGATCCACGGCCAGGTACTTCCCGCTGGGTTTCAGGTCGCACAGCACCGGCGTCTTCTGGCGGACCCGTTCGAAGTCATCGATGGTCCACTCGACCTGGGCCGCGTGCGCGATCGCCAGGAAGTGCAGCACGGCGTTGGTCGAGCCGCCGATTGCCATGATCACCGCCACCGCGTTTTCGATCGACTTCCTCGTCACGATGTCGCGCGGCTTGAGGTCCTTCCTGATCGCTTCGATCAGCACCTTGGCCGACTCGCGGGCCGAGTTCATCTTCTCGTCGTGCGGGTTGGCCATCGTGGACGACCAGGGCAGGGAGATGCCCAGCGCCTCGAACGCCGACGACATGGTGTTGGCGGTGTACATGCCGCCGCAGGAGCCGGTGCCGGGAATGGCGCGCATCTCGATCTCGCGCAGGTCCGCGTCGCTCAGGTTGCCCGCCGCGTTCTGGCCGACGGCTTCGAAGACGCTGACGATGTTCAGGTCCTGGCCCTTGAAGTGGCCCGGCAGGATGGTGCCGCCGTACACGAAGATGGCCGGAACGTTGGCGCGCAGCATGCCCATCAGCCCGCCGGGCATGTTCTTGTCGCAGCCGCCCACCACCAGCACGCCGTCCATCCACTGGCCCTGCACGCAGGTCTCGATGCAGTCCGAAATCACTTCGCGGCTCACCAGCGAGTACTTCATGCCCTCGGTGCCCATCGCCATGCCGTCGGAGATCGTGGGCGTGCCGAAGATCTGCGCGTTGCCGCCGGCTTCCTCGATGCCCGCGACGGCGGCATCGGCCAGTTTTTGCAGGCCGCTGTTGCACGGCGTGATCGTGCTGTGCCCGTTGGCCACGCCGACCATCGGCTTCTTGAAATCGCCCTCCTCGTAACCCATGGCGTAGTACATCGAGCGGTTGGGCGCGCGCGACTTGCCTTCGGTGATGTTCTTGCTGCGGGGATTGATCGGGATGATTTTCGTGGCCATGGTGTCTCGATGATGGTGTGGTCCGCACGACGCCTCAGCGCCCGCGAAGGCCACGAGTATGCGCCGCGCCATTCATTCTTTCCAATCCATTTTCAGCGGGGTATTAATATGCTGGGCGTATGAATCACGCTGTGATCGAGCTGCGCCTGTGGCGCCAATTCATCGCCGTGGCCGAAGAGCTTCACTTCGGCCGGGCCGCGGCGCGCCTGCACATGACGCAGCCGCCGCTCACCCAGGCCATCGCCGGGCTCGAGCGCGCGCTGCAGGTGCGCCTGTTCGATCGCACCAAGCGCAGCGTCCAGCTCACGGCGGCCGGGCAGGCGCTGCTGCCCGAGGCGCGCGAGCTGCTGGCCCGGGCGCTGGCGCTGCCGGCCCATGCGCGCGCCGCGGCCCACGGCGAAAGCGGGCGATTGCGCCTCGCTTTCGTTTCGACACTGGGATTCGGGCTGCTGCCGCAGTGGGTGCGGGCGTTCCGGTCAACTTATCCGAAAATCGAACTCGAGCTGATCGAATCGACGGGCGACGTGCAGTTGCAGGGCTTGGTGCGCGGCGACATCGATGCAGGGTTCATCCTGCACTCGCCGGGGTTCGCGCCGGCCGGGCTGCATCAGCTGCTGATCGTGCGCGAACCGTTGGTGCTCGCGCTGCCGGAACAGCACGATCTTGCCGCGGCTCGCGCGCTCGCCCTGGGCCGCGTGCTCGAGCAACCGCTGGTGATCTTTCCCAGGCGCATCCTGCCTTCGCTGCACGACGCGATCTTCGGGATGTACCACTCAGCGGGGCGTACGCCGCGCATCGCACAGGAGGCGATCCAGATGCAGACCATCGTGAACCTGGTTTCCGCCGGGCTGGGCCTGGCCTGGGTGCCCGACAGTGTGCGCCAGTTCCAGCGGCCGGGCATCGTCTATCGCCGCATCGCGGGCAAGAAGGCGCAAGCCGTGCCGGGCTGCGAAACCAGCCTGGTCTGGCCGGCGGCAGCCAATCCGACGCTGGAGCGATTTGTTGAGTTTGCGCGCGGGCAGTTGCGGGCAGACTGAACCTCTCTCGGGCTTGCAGCACAATAGCCGGCATGTTGATGTATCCGCAAATCGACCCGGTGGCTCTGCGCCTTGGACCGGTCGCCATTCATTGGTATGGCATCACGTACCTGGTGGCCTTCGGGCTGTTCCTGCTGCTGGCATTGCGGCGGCTGCGGCACGAGCCGTTTGCCTCGGTGAAAGGGCCGGGCGCGTGGAGCCGCAAGGACCTCGAGGACATGCTTTTCTTCGGCGTGCTCGGCGTGGTGATCGGCGGCAGGCTCGGCTATTGCCTGTTTTACAAGCCGGGCTATTACATGACGCATCCGCTGGAGATTTTTTACGTCTGGCAAGGCGGAATGAGCTTTCACGGCGGCATGCTCGGCGTCATCGCCTCTCAGGTGTGGTTTGCGCGGTCGCGCAGCAAGCCGTTCTGGCAGGTGATGGATTTCGCGGCGCCTTGCGTACCGCTGGGCCTGGCCGCCGGGCGGGTGGGGAACTTCATCAATGGCGAACTGTGGGGCCGGGCAGCCGATCCGTCGCTGCCATGGGCCATGGTGTTTCCGCAGAGCGGCTCGATGATTCCGCGGCACCCATCCCAGGCTTACCAGTTCCTGCTGGAGGGCGTATTGCTATTCCTGATCCTCTGGCTTTATGGCCGAAGGGAGCGCAAACCTGCGCAAGTGTCGGCCGCATTCCTGATGGGATATGGCCTGCTGCGCTTCATTGCCGAGTATTTCCGTGAACCGGACGCGCACCTGGGCCTGCTGTCCCTCGGCCTGAGCATGGGGCAGTGGCTTTGCGTTCCGATGATGCTGGCCGGGCTGCTGCTCTGGCTGTGGGCCGGCAGCGAGGGCCAGCGATCGAGGTTGGCACGATGAGTTCGGTGATGGCCAGCGCCCGGTCGACGCGCGAGCGGCTGCAGGCGACGCTACGCCGGCATCAGGAGGCACTGTCGCCGCGCGTGCTGCGGCGCACGCTCACGGAGCTGCAAGCCATCATCGACCCGCGGGTCAGCGAGATCGAGGGCGGGCGCCGCGCCAAGGGCGTCGCGCACTGGTATGCCAAGGCCTCGGCCGAGCAGCGGCGCGATTGCTGGCTGCTGATGAGCGAGCAGTTCGCACCCGACCCCAGCAAGATCCAGGCGATGCGCGAGCAGTACGAGGCGGCCCAGGGAACGGCCGAAGAGGGCCAGGCCGAAATCCGCCTGCGCCGGGCATTCGTCTCGCCGCGTACCCGTCTGCTGCAGCGTTTCGCGGCCTTTCCCGAAGGGATGCGCTTCCTGGTCGACCTGCGGGCCGAATTGCTGCCCCAGCTGGACACCGACAGCCGCCTGTTGGCGCTGGACGCGGAGCTCGAAAACCTGTTTTCAACCTGGTTCGACGTGGCCTTTCTGGAACTGCGGCGCATCAGCTGGGATTCGCCGGCATCACTGATCGAAAAGCTGATCAAGTACGAAGCCGTCCATGACATCCGCAGCTGGGCGGACGTGAAGAACCGGCTGGACAGCGACCGGCGCTGCTATGGTTTTTTCCATCCCCGGCTGGAAGCCGAACCGTTGATCTTTGTCGAAGTGGCGCTGACGGACGAGATGGCCGGTTGCATAACGCCGCTGCTGGACGAGGCCGCGGCGCCCACCGACCTCGACAAGGCAACCACGGCAATTTTCTATTCGATCAGCAACACCCAGCCGGGCCTGCGCGGCGTGAGTTTCGGCGATTCGCTGATCAAGCACGTCGTGGAGACGCTCAAGAGCGAATTTCCCAAGCTCAAGAAGTTTGCAACCCTGTCGCCGATTCCCGGCTTGCGCCAGTGGCTCGCCAAGCATGCGGACCAGATGCTTGGGCGGCTCGATGCCAAGCCGCGCGCCGAACTTGCCCGCGCACTGGGCGCGGAGCCGACGGCGCAGCGCTTGTTGGCCGCCTTGCAGCGGCCCCTCGATCTGGACGCGAAGTCGCCGGTGCGGCTGATGCTGCTGCGCTGCGCGGCGCAATACCTGGGCCGCGAGAAGCACGATGGCAAGCCATTGGACCTGGTCGCAAGATTTCATCTGGGCAACGGCGCGCGCATCGAGCGCCTCAACTGGGCCGGCGATCCATCGGCCAAAGGATTGCAGCGGTCGTATGGCTTGATGGTCAACTACCTGTATGACTTGAAGCGTCTGGACAAATACCGCACGGGGCTCGCGCAGGGGCAAGTCCCGATTTCTCGTGCCGTCGAAGACCTGTATTTTTGAGGCGGCAACAAAAAAGGAGACACGACCATGGAGCACAGCTTCACCAGGCGAGACGTTTTGCGCGCAGCTGCGGCCGGCGCTGTCATGCTGACCCCGTCGGCGTACGCGCAATCGACCTGGCCGGCCAAGCCGGTCATGATGATCGTTCCGTTCCCGGCCGGCGGCGGGACCGATGCTTTCGCACGACCGTTGTCCGCGCAGTTCACCAAGCAGACCGGCAAGCAGCTGATCATCGACAACAAGGGCGGTGCGGGCGGGACCGTTGGCGCGAGCGTCGCTTCGCGTGCTCCGAATGACGGCTACGCCCTGTTCATGGGCGCTGTGCACCACACCATCGCGCCCTCGATGTATCCAAAGCTCGACTACGACCTGGAAAGGGATTTCGTTCCGCTGACGTTGGTTGCCAGCGTGCCCCAGGTGGTGGTCGTCAATCCCAGGCGGGTACCGGTCGCGGATTTCCAGGCCTTCCTGGACCTCGTTCGCAGGAGCCCGGGCAAGTACAACTATGCGTCCGCCGGCAGCGGAACGTCGCACCACCTGGCAGGGGAATTGTTCAAGCAGCAAACCAGGACCTTCATCACGCATATTCCGTATCGCGGCGCTGGCCCGGCGCTACAGGATCTGATTTCCGGCAATGTCGACGTCATGTTCGACGGACTGGGCTCGTCTTCCGCGCACATCAAGGGTGGCCGGATCAAACCGTTGATGGTGGCGGGCAGCAAACGCAACGCGGCGATCCCCGATGTTCCGAGCGCAGCCGAAGTGGGCCTGCCCGACTACACGGTTACCACCTGGTATGGCTTGTGGGCGCCCAAGGGCACGCCCGTCGACGTGCAGACGCGCATCGTCGACGAGGTCCGCAAAGCCATCAACTCCGACGAACTCAAAGCCATCTGGGCCAGCAACGGCGCGGAGTTTCCCAATCTGAGCCAGCAGCAGTTCGGCGCCTTTGTCTCAGCTGAAGTCAAACGCTGGGCTCAGGTGGTCAAGGCCGCCGGCGCCACGCTGGATTGACTGGCGATGCCGGGCCAGAACCAGAACCTTTTTGCCGCGCTGCGCGCGGCGTTTCCCCGCGACCTCGACGACGTAGCCGTGGAAACCGACAGCGGGCTTGCTTACTCCTGGCGCGATCTCGACCGCGCCACCGCGATGATCGCCAATTTGCTGCTTGCCTTGAGGCTTCCCGAGGGCTCGCGCATTGCGGTGCAGGTCGAAAAGTCGGTCGAGGCCATGATGCTGTACCTGGCCACGTTGCGCGCGGGCTATGTGTTCCTGCCCCTTAACACCGCCTACCGCAGCGCCGAGATCGAGTACTTCATAGCCAACTCCGAGCCGGCGGTGGTGGTGTGCAGCGCGGCCAATTTCGGCTGGGTCAGCAAGATCGCCTTCAAGGCCGGCAGCCGCCACGTGTTTACTCTCAACGATGACCGGACCGGCTCGCTGCTCGATCGGGCTGCGCATTGCAGCGACGAGCATGCAATTGCCGTGAAAGAGAAAGATGACCTCGCCGCGATCGTGTACACCAGCGGCACCACCGGCCGCAGCAAGGGCGCCATGCTCACGCACGGCAACTTGCTCGCCAACGCGCAGGTGCTCAAGGACTACTGGGGCTGGCGCAGCCCGGAGCAGGGCGGCGACGTGCTGATTCATGCGCTGCCGATCTTTCACGTGCATGGCCTGTTCGTCGCGATTCACGGCGCGTTGCTGAGCGGCAGCAAGATGATCTGGCTCGGCAAGTTCGACCCCGCCCTGGTGATCCGCTCGATGCGCGAGGCAACCGTATTCATGGGCGTGCCGACCCTGTACGTGCGGATGCTGGCCGAGCCCAGCCTCAACCGGGACGCGGCGAGCCCGATGCGGCTGTTCATTTCCGGTTCGGCGCCGTTGCTGCTCGAGACATTCAATGAATGGAAGGAGCGCACCGGCCACACGATCCTGGAGCGTTACGGCATGAGCGAGACCATCATGCTCACGTCCAATCCGTACGACACCGCACAGGGCGAGCGGCGCGGCGGCACGGTGGGCCTTCCCTTGCCCGGCGTGGGCGTGCGCGTGCGCGGTGAAGACGGAAACGAGTTGCCCGCAGGCGAGATCGGCGGC
Source organism: Ramlibacter sp. (assembly GCA_035571795.1). GTDB lineage: Bacteria > Pseudomonadota > Gammaproteobacteria > Burkholderiales > Burkholderiaceae_C > Ramlibacter. The sequence continues at coordinate 469 of DATNBX010000005.1, read as the reverse complement.
ATCGAGGTCACCGGCCCGAATGTCTTCAAAGGCTATTGGCGCATGCCCGAAAAGACCAAGGAAGAATTCACGGGCGACGGCTGGTTCAAGACCGGCGACGTAGGCAAGATCGACGCGCTCGGTTACGTGACGATCGTCGGGCGCAGCAAGGACCTGATCATCAGCGGCGGCTACAACGTGTATCCGGCTGAGGTCGAGGGCTACATCAACGAGATTCCGGGCGTGGCCGAGAGCGCACTGGTGGGCGTGCCGCATCCCGATTTCGGCGAAGTCGGGGTGGCGGTGGTCATTCCCAAACTCGGTGCTCAGCTGGACGGTGAGCAAATCGTTGCCAGGTTGAAAGCGGAACTGGCCAACTTCAAGATTCCAAAGCGCTGTTTTGTCGTGGATGAACTTCCGCGCAATAGCATGGGAAAAGTGCAGAAGAACCTTTTGCGCGAGCAGCATAAGGAATTATTCACATAGGGCG
>DATNBX010000004.1:0-4195 GCA_035571795.1 Ramlibacter sp. | reverse complement strand
GCAAGATCTTCGCCTTCGACGAAAAGGCGTGAACGGCCCGGCCGCAGCGATCGCCTCCAGGTTGGAGCGTCGACGGTTAACGCATGTCAAGCGGATGCGCCGGCGCTGCCGCGTAAGATGTCGGCTCCCCGCAGACCGGGTCTAAGCCGGTGCCAAACATATGGCCAACATCCTCATCCTGTACTCCACGACCGACGGGCAGACGCTCAAGATTTGCCGGCACCTGCAGGACGTGATCGAGCAGGACGCGCATCGCGTGACACTGAAGTCGGTGGACGACGATCCGGGCGTCGACATCGCGCCATTCGACAAGATCGTGGTCGGTGCCCGGATCCGCTACGGTAAGCACACGCCGCAGGTGTTCCAGTTCGCGCGCACGCAGCGGCAGGCGCTCGACGGCAAGCCGAATGCGTTCTTCACTGTGAACGTGGTCGCCCGCAAGCCGGAGAAAAACAGCCCGCAGACCAACCCGTACATGCGCAAATTCCTGGCGCAGAGCGCGTGGCAGCCGAAAGCGCTGGCGGTGTTCGCGGGCCGGATCGATTACAAGCGCTACAACTTCTGGGACCGGCAGGTGATCCGCTTCATCATGTGGATCACGAAGGGACCGACCGACCCGGCGACCGATGTCGAATTCACCGACTGGGCCAAGGTGGACGCGTTCGGCCGGCGGATCAGCGAAATGTAGGGCTTGCCCTCACCCCAGCCTCTCAGCGCGAGGGCGAGCAAAAGGCCGGCGCCTCCCGGTCGTGAATTCACTGGGTGTGCAGCCGCAGCACCCGCCAGCCACGCTCGCGCGCGATGGCCGCGAGCTTCGGGTCCGGGTCCACCGCCACCGCCTCGTCGACGGCTTCGAGCAGCGGCAAGTCGTTGATCGAATCGCTGTACGCGGTGCTGAGGAACTGCCGCAGTTCATCGCCGCGCCCCGCCAGCCATTCATGCAGGCGCTTGACCTTGCCTTCGCGCATGTTGAGCGTGCCGCTGGAGCGGCCGGTGAACCGGCCGTCCGCCAGCTCGTGCTCGATCGCCAGCAGGTGTTCGATGCCGAAATACTTCGCCGTCAGTTCGGTGATGAAGCGGCCGGTGGCGGTTGTCATGACCACCAGGTCACCGGCGTCGCGGTGCTGCTGCACCAGCCGGGCGGCGGCGGGCAGGATCCGCGGCACGACCCACGTCGCCAGGAATTCGCGCCGCAACGGCTCCCAATAGGTTTCGGGCTGGCCCGCCAGCAGCCCCAGGTAGAAATCGGCGAACTCCTGCGCGCCCACGGTACCGGCCTGATAGCGCGCATCCATGTCGGCGTTGCGCGCCGCAAACGTGCCGCGGTCGAGCACACCCTTGTCCATCAGGAAAACGCACCACAGCACGTCGCTGTCGCCCGACAGCAGCGTGCCGTCGAGATCGAACAGGGTCAGCTTCGGCTCGCTCACACGCTGCGCTCGTCCCCGCCGGTCACCCGCCGCTGCGCAGATGCCAGGCGCGCGGCCGGGTGAAGGTTTCGATGCCGTAGCTGGACAGCGTCACGCCCACGCCCGAGTCGCCGAAACCGCTCCAGGGCAGGCGCGGGCTGACACGGTCGCAGCAGTTCCAGTACAGGCTGCCGGCGTTGACCCGCGCCAGCAGCGCCTGCGCGCGTTCGCGGTCGGGCGTGTAGACGCCGGCGGTCAGGCCGTAGCGCGTGTCGTTCATCAGCTGCACGGCCTCGTCGTCGCCCGACACCATCTGGATGCCGATGGCGGGCCCGAAGCTCTCCTCGCGCATCAGTTCCATGCTGTGATTGGCATTGCTGAAGACGGTCGGCGCGTACCAGTTGCCCGGCCCTGGCAGCCGGTGTCCGCCGGTGTGCAGCAGGGCGCCTTTGGCGCTGGCGTCGGCCACCTGGGCGTCCAGCACGTCCAGTTGCTGCGCCCGCGTGATCGGCCCGATGTAGGTGTCCTCGCGCATCGGATCGCCCGTCTTGAAGCCCTTCACAGTCTCGACGAATTCGGCCAGGAACGCGTCGTGGACCTTCACGTGGACATAGATGCGCTCGACCGAGCAGCAGCTCTGGCCGGTGTTGTACATGGCGCCGTCGGCCAGCGACTGCGCCGCCGCCTTCGGGTCAGCATCGTCGCAGACATAGGTCGGATCTTTGCCGCCCAGCTCGAGCTGCAGCTTGATGAAGCGCGAACCCACGGTCTGCGCGATACGCGTCCCGGTGGCATGGGAGCCGGTGAAGAACAGGCCGTCGATGCGCTGCTCCAGCAGCGCGGCGCCGACCGGGCCGGCACCGACCAGCGCGGCGAACACATCGCGCGGCACCCCGGCCTCGTGCAACAGCCGCGCGATCTCCAGGCCGGTGAGGGTGGCGAATTCGGAAGGCTTGTACAGCACGGCGTTGCCGGTCAGCAGCGCCGGCAGGATCACGTTGCAGCCGACGAACCAGGGGTAGTTCCAGGCCGAGATGTTGCCCACCACGCCCAGCGGCACATGCTCGATGCGTTCCTGCATGCCGCCTTCGTCGTACACGGTTTCGATCGCGGTGACGGGCTCGACCATGCCGACGAAAAAGTCGATCCGCCCGAGCAGGCCGTTGAGCTCGTTGCGCGACATCCTGATCGGCTTGCCGGTTTCCCGCGTCATGGTCATGGCCAGCGACTCGAGCTCGCGCAGCACGCCACCCCGGAAGCGCTCGATGCAGGCCCTGCGCTCAGCCAGCGGGCGGGCCGCCCAGGCCGGCTGTGCGGCGCGGGCGGCAGCGGCCTTGTCGGCAACCGATGACGCGTCGTCGGCGGCAATGGTGGCGATTTTCTCGCCATCGGAAGGATTGTGGATGGCCAGCATGCTCATGGCGGAGTGGTGTCCTTCTTGGCGGTCTGCGCGGCGGCGAGGAAGTCCTCGAGCAGGGCCGCGTCGTCGATGGTGTCGGAAAGGGGATGGTGGAATTCCGGGTGCCATTGCACAGCCGCCAGGTACGGCTTGGCCGCGTCCTTGCGGCGGATCGCCTCGATCAGGCCGTCCTCGTTGCTCACCGCCTCCACCGCGAAGCCGGGCGCGAGGTCCTTGATGGCCTGATGGTGGATGCTGTTGACCTTGACGCGCGACAGCTCGGGGTACAGAGCGGCCAGCCGCGACCCGGGCAGGATATCGATGGTGTGGAAGTTGTGGTCGTAGACGGCGGCATTGCGATGCACCAGCGCCTCGGGCCGCTGGGTCTGGATGTCCTGGTACAGCGTGCCGCCATAGGCGACGTTGAGCAGCTGCAGGCCGCGGCAAACGCCGAACACGGGCTTGCCTTCGCGCTCGAAGGCGCCCACCAGGTCGATCTCGTACTCGTCGCGAATGCGATCGCCGGCCCAGCGCTCCTGCAGCGGCTCCTCGCCATAGCTGCGCGGCGAGACGTCCGCGCCGCCGTGCAGCACCAGGCCGTCCAGCCATTGCGCGTAGTGGTCCAGCGTCACATCACCGCGCTGGGTCGCGCCGGTCGGGCTGGGAATCATCACGGCCAGCGCGCCGGTCGACATGATCCAGTGGGCGATCGACTGCTCGACGTACTGCAAGGTCTTGCCCGTGAACAGCGGGCGCTGCGGATCGGCGTGCATGAAGCAGGCCGAGATGCCGATCTTCAGGCGCTGGCGCTCCCCTTGCGCGATCCCATCGGGCCCGCCGCCAAGCTGGCTGCGGGTACCGAGAGTGAGGGCCTCGCCTTTCATCGACCTCCCTACAGGGCGTGTTCGAACAGCCGCTTGAAATCCGCCGCGGTGCAGGGACGCGGATTGGTCTGGTGGCACATATCGGCCACGGCGATTTCCACCAGGCGCGGAATCTGCCCCTCGCGCACGCCGTGCGCCGCCAGCTTGCCGGTGATGCCGATGCGCGCCCGCAGGCCCCGCAGCCAGAGCACGAACTCGCTGCCGCCGCCCCACACCTTGCACGCATGCGCCAGCTCGTCGAACTTGTGCGGCGCGGCTTCGTGGTTCCAGGCCATCACGGTGTCGATCATCAGCGCATTGGCCAGGCCGTGATGCAGGTCGCAAACCGCGCCCAGCGCATGGGCGCAGGAGTGCACCGCGCCCAGGTCCTTCTGGAAGGCGATCGCGCCCATCATCGAAGCCATCATCATGTCGCTGCGCGCCTGCAGGTTGGCCGGCTCATGCACGGCGGTGACGAGCGCGCGGGCCGCGATGCGCGCACCTTCCAGCGCGATACCGTCGCA
>DATNBX010000003.1:0-52270 GCA_035571795.1 Ramlibacter sp. | reverse complement strand
TTGAGTGCAGCGATGCTAGAAGCAATGCGCGCCCCGCACAAGGGCAAGGAGCCTGTGCGGCAGGGAAACCTGTCACGCCCGCGGCAATCAGCCGGCGAAGATCGCGACCTGGCCGAGCACTCGCGCGTCCTTGAGTATCTTTCGGTGTCCCAGGCCCTGCGTCGCCACGAATTGCGCATCGCGGATGGCATGGGCGTAGGCCACCCCATCGGCGAACGCGTTGATGCTGTCCCCACGGTCATGCACGACCAGCGTGGGCATGGGGATGCGCGGGCCGACCGCCGCGGGCTCGAACTGCGGCATCAAGACGCCTTCGCGCGCTTCGATGAGTTTTTGCATGGCCGCGCGCGTGGTTTCGGTGAGGCCGAACACGCTCGCGAACAGCCGCGTGTATTCGCGCGGCGAGGCGGGCGGTGCGAGCAGCACCAGGCGCTCGGCCGCAAGCCCCCTGCCGGCCGCGTACGCCGCCGCGTTGGCCGCCAGCGAATGGGCGACCACGGCACGCAGCCGGTGACCTTGCTGCTGCAGTCGTGCCGCGACGTACTCGATCGCGCGCGCGAATTGCGGCAGGTTGCTGACCGTCCCCGCGCTGCGCCCATGGGCCGGCATCTCGAGCAGCACGGGCCGCAGCCCCTGCTGGGCGAGCGCTTCAGCCAGCGGCAGCATTTGGCGCGCATCGCCGCCCCAGCCATGCACCAGCAACACGACCGGTCCGTGGGGCGCGACCGGCAGCGAGTAGATCGTGACGCCGGCGTTCTCGAACGGCCAGCGCTCGATGTGCCAGGCCGCGTCCCAATGGCCGCGGCGGGCAAGCCATTTCGGCGGCAGGGGCGTGCCGAACAGGCGGTACGCCGCGCGAACCGCCAGCGCGGGCCACAGGCGCTGCGAGGTGGCGAGCGCGAAACGAAACAGGCGGATGCCCGGGCTGGCTTGGTAGAAGACCGAGGTGGCCTCGAGTGCGGTACGGCTCATGGTGATGCTCGCTCAATAGAAGATCATGTCTTCGTTGCACTGCGGCAGGGAGTGCAGTGAATCGACGGCGGCGCGGACGGCGCGATAGCCGCCGTACAAGGCGGCGAGGACGAGAAGCGTAAACATGCTGACTTCCTTTCTTCGCACGATCGTGCGAAATATGGGCAGACTTCGGGGCAAGGGAATCATCTCCGTCCTCTTACTTCTTGTAGGTTTCGAGCAGGCGGCGCCAAGTCGCCTGCGCCCGCTCGGCGGCGCGCGACTCGCGCAGGAAGCGGGCGTCGTGGATCAACCCCAGAGACAGGGCGCAGATTTCGCTGACCAGCTGTTCGGCGTCGGTTTCGGCTTTCAGATGTCCGGCCTCGATCGCTTGCAGCACGGTGCGCCGCAGTGCCGCACGCCAGCGCGTGACTTCGCCTAGCAGCAGATCGCGCAACGGCCCCTCGCGGTCATCCAGTTCGAACGCGCCGGCACTGTAGATGCAGCCGGTCCGGGCTTCGACGTCGCGCATGCGAACGATCCAGCGCTGCACGATGTCGTTCAGGCGCGGCAGACCCTTGGGCAACTGCATCGCCGGCACGAACACGTCGGCCAGGAAGCGGCGGCCGAACTCCTCGATCACCGCTTTCTGCAATGCCTCGCGCGAACCCACCCGCGAAAAGACGCCGCTCTTGGACAGGCCGATGCGGTCGGCCACCGCTTGCAGGGTGATCGCCTCCAGTCCTTCCGCTGACGCCACGTCGATCCCGGCGCCGACGATCGCGGCGCGGGTCATCTCGCTTTTCTGGGTCTTGGCGTCCATGGCGCGAATAATAGCACGCATGTGCGAAATTACAAGAGAGGCTGATTTTGGTGATGCGCTCCAGCCGCGAATCGGCGTATTTGTAAGTGTGCTTCTTACATAAGGCCCATCAATTGCGGGGAATTTCCCCACCCGCAATGAAGATTGGGCCGCTGGCACTTGGAACACGTTTCGGCAGCGGTCGCCAACAGCTGGTCTCGCAGTTCTGCCATCGAAAACGGCTTGCACAGGATCCTCCCGATGGCGTGCCGCTCGGCTTCGGCCATCACCACGTCGGTGGGATGGCCCGTCATCAGAACGCAACCGCAGCGGTGGTCCGCCTCGCGCAGGGCCTCGAGGGCCTGAAAGCCACTCATGTCAGGCAGGTGGTAGTCAAGCAGGATCAACGCGGGCCGAAACTCGGCGGCTGCCGCCATGGCCGATTTGCCGGTGCTGGCAATCCGCGCATTCCACCCGGAACGGCGAAAGTGCGCCTGCAGGTTCTCCGCAAGAATCTCTTCGTCCTCGATAATCAGGACTTCTTTGGATGGCGAGGATGGCACCGAATGCTCCTTGTTCGTTTGCTTGTGCCAGCTCATCCCGCACGTTGCATGCCCGAACGGTCGGGCTGCCCGGTAACAGATCCGTTGCACTCTTAATCATGCACGGCGACCGCGGCGAATCCGATCGCGCGGCCCGCGCTCAAACCTGGACGTTCTTGCGAGTGCGACCCTTGCGCTGCCGGTCCAGGTACCAGGCCATGAAAGGCAGCAGCACGACCGAGCCCGGCAGGGCCCAGATGAAAAGGTACGGACTGACCGACGAAGCGGACCGGATCATCGCCTTGAGTTGAGCCTTGTCCTCGGCGGTCCACTTGCCGCCGTTGCGTTGCTTCATGAGCAGCGGCCAGGCGCCTTTCATGAGCGCAAGTTCATCGTGCAGCCGCAGACTTTCGCGCCTGTTGCCGGCGAGGAAGGAGCAGAACCAGGCCGGCGCGCGCTTCATCTTCGCCTGGAACATCGCCGTCGAGTTGCCGTCGAACTGGCCCGCGCTTTCCGTCGGCCGCGCGCTCACGGGCGCGGCGTCGAGTTCGCCGGAGCTGGTGGCATGCTGCTCGCTCATGACACATTCTAGGTGTGGCCAGCGCTGTGCACCAATCGCATTTGATCCATCGCTTTAACCACTGGATAGATCGAGAGGTCGACAAACCTGCGGGACATGGGAACTCCTTTCTCGCCCGGTTCAGGGCCGTTGCCATTTCAAAAGACGTGCCCCATGATGCTCTACCTGTATGAGTCATTCCACCGTCGCATCGGGCCCGGCGAGCGCGCCCTGGGTTCCGCAGATCCGCCTCTACCAGAACTGGCTGCGCCAAACGCGGGGTCTTTCGTTCGAAAGCTATGACGCGCTGTGGCGCTGGTCGGTCGCGGACCTGTCCGCCTTCTGGCAAAGCCTGTGGGACTATTTCGACCTGCGTTCGCCGACGCCTCACCAGGCCGTGCTGGCCGCGGCGAAGATGCCGGGCGCGAAGTGGTTCGAAGGCGCGCAGCTGAATTACGCACAACAGGTGTTCCGCCATGTCGAGCCGGCCCACGCCGCCGGTTTCAAGGCCATCGTGAGCCGCAACGAGAAGGGCCGGCACCGCGAACTGAGCTGGCCCGAGCTGCGGCGGCAGGCCGCTTCGCTGGCGCTGCACCTGCAGGAGCACGGCGTGCAGCCCGGCGATCGGGTGGCGGCCTACCTGCCCAACATCCCTGAGGCAATGGTCGCCTTCCTGGCCACGATCAGCATCGGCGCGGTCTGGAGCATCTGCGCGCCCGACATGGGAACCAACGCGGTGCTGGACCGCTTCCGGCAGATCGCGCCCAAGGTGCTGATCGCGTGCGACGGCGTGACCTATGGCGGGCGCGACTTCGACCGCATCGCGGTGGTGGCCGAGCTGCGCCGCGCCTTGCCCAGCGTCAGCCATCTGATCGTGCACCGCAATCTCGGGGCGGGCGATGCGGCGATGGACGTGCTGGCGCCGATGGCGGAACTGGCCAAGGCGACGGCCCGCGACGATGCCCGGACCGCGGACTTCCAGCCGCTCTGGCTGCCCTTCGACCATCCGCTGTGGATCGTCTACTCCAGCGGCACAACCGGCTTGCCCAAGCCCATCGTGCACGGCCACGGCGGCACGGTGCTGGTGGCGCTCGCGCTCAAAGTCCTGCACAACGATATCGGCTGCAGCTACGAGCCCAACAGCTGGGGCGAGCGCTATCACTGGTACAGCTCGACCGGCTGGGTGATGTGGAACGCCCAGACCAGCGGCCTGCTGCACGGCACCACCTGCTGCATCTACGACGGCAACCCGGGCGGTTCCAGGGACAAGCCCGATTGGACCGTGCTGTGGCGCTTCGCCGCCGATCTCGGCGTCACCTTTTTCGGTGCCGGCGCCGCGTTCTTCGCCAACTGCATGAAGGCGGGCGTCGACCTGTCTTCGTGCGGTGACCTGCGCCGGGTGCGGGCGCTGGGTGCCACGGGGTCGCCGCTGTCGGAAGAGGCGCAGCGCTGGGGCACCGAACAGTTCAGGAAGATCGGCACGCCGGACATCTGGTGGTGCAACATTTCCGGCGGCACCGACTTCGCGGGGGCCTTCATCGGCGGCAACCGGGAACTGCCCCAGGTGCCCGGTGAAATGCAATGCCGGCTGCTCGGTTGCGCCGTCGAAGCCTGGAACGAGCAGGGCCTGAGCGTGACCGGCGAGGTGGGCGAACTGGTGTGCACCCGGCCCATTCCTTCGATGCCGCTTTACTTCTGGGGCGACGAGGGCAACCAGCGCTATCTCTCGTCGTATTTCGACATGTACGCCGGCGTGTGGCGGCACGGCGACTGGCTCAAGATCATGCCCTCGGGCGGCTGCATCATCTACGGCCGCAGCGACGCGACGATCAACCGCCATGGCCTGCGCATGGGCACGAGCGAGCTGTACAGCGCCGTCGAGGCATTGCCCGAAGTCCTGGACGCGCTGGTCGTCGACCTGGAGTACCTGGGCCGGGAAAGCTACATGCCGCTGTTCGTGGTGCTGCGCCCCGGTCTGGTGCTGGACGAGGGCATCAAGGGCAAGATCAACCACGCGATCAGGACCGCCCTATCGCCGCGCTTCGTGCCCGACGCGATATTCGCCGTACCCGAAATCCCGCGCACGCTTTCGGGCAAGAAGCAGGAACTGCCGATCAAGAAATTGCTGCTGGGCCAGCCGCTGGAAAAAATCGTCAACAAGGATGCCATGGCCAATCCGGGCTGCCTGGACTGGTACGTGGATTTTGCGCAGCGGCGTCTGGCGCAAACCATCGCCTAAGCGACAGCCCGCCGGTTCACCAGCACGATCCCGGCTGCGACGCCGCACAGCGCCAGCATCAACTGCAGCGTCAGCGGTTCGCTGAGCATCGCCACCCCCAGCACCAGTGCGAACACCGGTGTGAGGAAGGTGAACGACGACATCTGCGTGGCGGGGTAGTGCCGCAGCATCCACATCCAGGCAAGATAGCTCGCGAAGGCGCCAATCGCCGTCTGCAACGCCAGTGACCCCCAGGCATAAGCCGAATAGTGAAGCGACCAGGCCTCGCCCAGCGCCAGCGATACCAGGGGCGCCACCGCGGTGGTGACCGCGACCTGGTAGAACAGCGTCTTTTCGGCGCTGACCTTGGCGAGCGGGCTGGCGCGAATCACCAGCGTCGTCAGGCCCCACAACGTGCCTGCTCCCAAGGCGAACGCATCGCCGCGCAATTGCCGATTGGTGCTGGCGCCGGCAAAGCCTTCGCTGAATGCCAGGGCGACAGCGGCGAAAGCGATCAGCAAACCAAACCATTGCACTGGCCGCAGCTTTTCGGACGGCACGAGCCGCGGCAGCAACAGGGCCACCACGAACGGCGAGGTATAGAGAAATACGGTGAGCCGCGATGCCGTGGTGTCGCGCAGGCCCAGATAGATGCAACTGAATTCGCCGGCGAAGAGCGCACCGGCCAGCAGCCCGGCCTGCAGCGTGCCGTCCGATTGAAACAGCTTCACGTCGCGCAGCGCGCACCAGAGCCACAGCAGCCCGGTGGCCCCGGCGAATCGCAGCGATGCCTGCCATAGCGGCGGCACCTCGACCACCGTGGTCTTGATCAGGACCTGCTGGAATCCCCAGAACAGGCAGCACGCCAGCAACAAGGAAATCGCGAGCCCGTCGAGGTGACTTTTGCGGTCCGTCATTGCACCGATGTTAGCCCGCCGATCCTTTTCACCAACGATTCATTCCAGTTTGATGCCCGCTTCCTTGACCACTTTGCCCCAGCGCGCCAGCTCCTGCACCATGTACTCCGACATCGCCTCGGGGGTCGACGGATCGGGCTGGACGCCCGCGTCGAGCAGCGTCTTCCCCGTGTCCGGCGTGTTCATCAATCTGCCTACTTCGGCATTGAGCCTTTCGACGATCTCGTGCGGCGTACCGGCCGGCGCCAATAAAGCCAGCCAGACCGACGCGTCGTAACCCGCAACGCCCGCTTCCTGCATCGTCGGCACGTCCGGCAATTGCGGAATGCGCTTGCCGGTGGTCACCGCCAGCGCCTTCAGGCGCCCTTGCGGCACTTGCGCCAGCGCATTGGGCACGCCGGCGAAGCTGCTCTCGACCACGCCGGCGATGAGATCGCTGGCGGCGCCGGAGCTGCCGCGGTAGGGTACGTGCTTGAGCGGCGCTCCGGTGAGCGCCACGAACAGCCCGCCCATCAGGTGCTGCGCGCTACCGTTGCCGGACGACGCGTAGTGGATCGTGTCGGGCGCGGACTTGGCCAGCGCGATGAACTCCTGCACATTGCGCGCCGGCACCTTCGGGTTGACCAGCAGCACATAAGCCGAATCGACCAGTTTCGAAACCACCGTAAAACTCTTGATCGGGTCGTACGGCAGGCTCTTGTAGATCCACGGACTGATCACATGGGTGCTGGAAACCATCAGCAGTGTGTAGCCGTCGGGCGCCGCCTTGGCCACGAAGTCGGTGCCGATGGTGGAACCGGCGCCGGCCTTGTTCTCCACCACGAACTGCTGCCCCATCGCCACCGAAAGCTTTTGCCCCAGGATGCGCGCCACGACGTCGGTAAATCCGCCGGGCGCAAACGGCACGATCAGCCGGACCGGCCGGGCCGGATAGCCTTGCGCGAACGCGGCCGGGAGCGGCAGCGCGAGCAGCAGCCCCAGCAACAACGATCTCCTGCGCGGTCTCACCATCAGCCCCGGTACACCGGCTCGGGCAGGGTGAAGAAACCGTGCAGGATCCGGTAGACCATCATGTAGTTCTTCTGCTGGAAGCTGGCGTGCGAGATACCCGCCATCACGCTGAACTGTTTGTTCATGTTGGGCAGCAGCTTGAAAAACTCGATCAGGTCGTCCAGGCTGGCGATGCCGTCGTGCTCGCCCCGCAGGATGATCGTGGGCACCGGGATCTCTTTCGGGTCCAGCAGCGGCAGCTTGGAGCACATATCGACGTAGGTGCCGGTCGGCAGCGAATCGTCCAGCGTCAGGATCGCGTCGGCGAAGGCGTTGACGGTCGCCTCGTCGGCGGTGCCGGGATGGTCGCGCTGGAAGATGCTGTGCACGAAAGCGCGATCGACGGGGCGCCGGTTCTTCGCCAGGAATTCCGGCAGCTTCTTCCGGCGTTGCTCGAGCGTCGGGCTGCCTTGCCCGGTCCACACGAACGCGTCGAGCGCCAGTTTGGCCACGCGCTCGGGATGGCGCTGCGTGAACAGCGCGGCCTTCAGCGCGCCGGAGGAAATGCCGTACAGCATCAGCTTGCCGGCGCCCGTCTGCTTCAGCACGTACTCGCTGCCCGCAGCCAGATCGTCGGCGCCGTTGCTGATGTCGAAATTGATCTCGCGCGACTTGTCCGAGCGCCCGTAGCCTTCGTTGTCCATGGACCAGGTGTCGAAGCCCTGCGCGGCGAACCAGTCCATGGCCGACGAATAGGGACGCCCCGGCACGTGCAGGTCGAAGGTCGGCTGCGAAGCCATCGACGAGCCATGCACGAAGAGCAGCGTACCGGCGTGCGGCACCCCGGATGCGGCCTTCTTGTTCCACAGGAAAAGCTTGATGTCGCCCTTGCGGGCCCAGTGTTCAGTGCCGCCGGTCCATTTCACTTCGCTCATCGAGCCTGCCTCCATGTTGTCGCGCCTGCATGGCGCCAGCATTGTCCCATCGGCGCTGCCGCGGCGCCGGCGCCCCTTCATGCGTTTCTGGTCAGCTTTTCCAGCAGTCTTCGCAGCGCCACCCTTTCGATGGCGCCCAGCGCCCGCAGCATTTGCGCGTCGTGCGCCGTGGCCTCGTCCACCAACGGCTTGACCAGGCGCTTGCCGGCGGCAGTGGCAACCACGCGGGTGCGGCGCTGGTCGTCCGCGTCGGAATGCAAGGCCACCCAGCCTTGCTCGGCCATGCGCTGCACCAGCTTGGTCACCGTGGGCTGCTTGGACAGCACTTCGCTCGCGAGCAGGCCGATCGTCAGCGGCTCACTGTCGTGCAGCGTCGCCAGCACCCGCCATTCGGTCGAGCTCAGTCCGGCGGCGCGCACCCGCGTATCGAAGTCCTTGTACAGCGCGTAATTGGCCTGGCCCAGCAGATAGCCGAGGTAGTTGTCGACGAACCGCGGCTTGGCGCTGGCCGGCCGCGGGCCGGAGTCGATCGGATGCTCGGCGTAGAACTGGCCGCCGTGGAACAGCAATGGCGAGGCGTCGGGGCGCCAGCTGCAGCGCTCGACTTCGCCCACGAAGATCACGTGGTCGCCTTCGTCGTAGCGGCTGCGATTGAAACATTCGAAAGTGGCTGCCGCACCGGCCAGCAGCGGGGCGCCGCCGGTTCCCTCCACGAAGCTCACGCCGGCGAAGCGGTCCGTTCCCTTCAAGGCGAACCGCTCAGCCAGAGTCTTCTGGTCGGCCGCCAGCACGTTGATCGCGTAATGCGAGCCGGCGCGAAACGCCGGCAACGACGCGGCGGCCTGCGACAGGCTCCAAAGCACCAGCGGCGGATCGAGCGAAACCGAATTGAAGGAGTTGGCGGTGAGCCCGATGACCTTGCCGTCGGCCTTGCGCGCCGTGACGATGGTCACGCCGGTGGCAAACATGCCCAGCGCGGTGCGAAACTCGTGCGCGGAGAAGCTCGGCGGTTGGGCTTTGCGGGGCAGGCTCATGGCCATCGATACATGAATTTTCATGTAGTATGGCCGCAAGCCGAAAATCATGCTGCAGGAAATCATTGAGCCCGCCTGGGTGGATGCTTTCGAAGCCGTGCTGGCGCGTTGTGCGCTGCGGCCTGGCGATACCGTGGCCGTGCTCAGCGAAAGCCAAAGCCGGCCGGTGCTGCCGCAGCTGGCCCGCCTGGCGGCGGCGCGGCTGGGGTGCCAGGTTTTCGCCATCGTGGTGCCGACGCCGTTCGACCAAGGCGGCCCGCCGGTTCGCTCTACCGGCGCGTCCAGCGCACTGCAGCAGCTCGCGCCGGTGGTAGCCGCGCTTGCCGGCAGCACCCTGGTGGTGGACTGCACGGTTGAAGGACTCATGCATTCCCCCGAGCTGCCGGCCGTCCTGCGCGGCGGTGCGCGCGTGATCTACGTGAGCAACGAACATCCGGAAGCGCTGGCGCGCCTGGCGCCCGGCGATGACCTCGAGCCGCTGGTCAAGGAGCACGTCAAACGGCTGCGCTCGGCGCAGCTGATGCGTGTCACCTCGGACAGCGGAACCGACCTGGCGATCTCGATGGCCGGCGCCACCTGCGGCGGCAACTGGGGCTACACCAGCAAGCCGGGCACCATGACGCACTGGCCGGGCGGCCTCGCCCTGGCGTTCCCCGCGGCCGGCTGCGTGAACGGCACGTTGGTGCTGGCCGAAGGCGACGTCAACCTGACTTTCAAGCGCTACATCGAACGGCCCATCACGCTGCGGATCGAGAACGACTACATCACCAGCATCGAAGGCACCGGGGTGGACGCCGAACTGATGCGCAGCTACATCGCGGCCTGGAGGGAGGGCGGAGCGGAATCGTCGGGCCGCAATGCCTACGCCGTCAGCCACGTCGGCTACGGCTTGAACGCGGCAGCGCGCTGGGACAGCATGGCGCTGTACGACAAGCGCGATTTCAACGGCACCGAGCTGCGCGCCTTTGCCGGCAATTTTCTCTACAGCACCGGCGCCAACGAAGTCGCCTGGCGCTACACGCGCGGACACTTCGACCTGCCGCTGCGAAACTGCACCGTCGAGCTCGATGGGGCCGTCGTCGTGGAGCAAGGGCGCGTCGTCGCATGAACATTCCCAGCTTCACCGTCCTGGGCGGCGGTCCGACTGTCCTCATGCTGCACGGTATCGGCGGGGGGCACCTGGTCTTCGCGCCCCAGGTCGAGACCCTCGCCTCGTCAGGCTATCGGGCCGTGGCCTGGGACATGCCCGGCTATGGCCGCAGTGCGCCGATCGAGCCGTATACCTTCAAGGGCCTGGCCCAGAGCTGCATCAACCTGATCGAAAGCCTCAAGTGCGGCGACGTCACGCTGCTGGGCCACAGCATGGGCGGCATGGTGGCGCAGGAAGTGGTGGCGCGCCGGCCCGAACTGGTCAACCGGCTCGTCCTGTGCGGCACGTCGCCCTCCTTCGGCAAATCCGATGGCCAGTGGCAGCGGGAATTCATCGCGCAGCGCACGGCGCCGCTGGACGCCGGCAAGAGCATGGCGGAACTGGCCGAAATGCTGGTGCCGCAAATGGTCGGGCCGAGCGCGCTGCCCGAAGGCGTGCGGCTGGCCACGCTTTGCATGAGCCAGGTTCCTGCGTCCACCTATCGCCGGGCACTCGAAGCCCTGGTCACGTTCGACCGGCGCGCCAACCTGGCGCAGGTCCAGGTGCCCACGCTGGTGCTGGCCGGCGAGCACGATCGCAACGCGCCGCCGGCCGTGATGAAGAAGATGGCCCAGTCGATCCCGCACAGCACCTACCAGGAGATGCGTGGCGTCGGGCATTTGCAGAACCTCGAGGCGCCGGAAGACTTCGACGGCCTGCTGCTGAACTTCCTGGCGCTGCCGCGCTCGTTGCTGCAGTGATGTCGGCGATGCATCCGCGACTGTTCGCGCTGATTTTGCTGGCCGTGGCGCCGGCGTTCGTGGCGCACGCAGAGCCGGACGAAGTCGCGCTGGGCAAGGAGCGCGGCTACCCGATAGGCGGCGCCGCCACCTGGTACGTCAATCCCTACCGGGTCGGGTCCTGGTCGGCGATGGACCAGGTCAGGGGCCTGCCGATCCGCAACGTCGCCCGTGGCGCTGGCCCGGTAACGCCGCTGCCGCAGGCATCCGATCGGCCGCCGATCCGCTATCGCTTTCGCAACATCGGCTATACGCTGGACGAGTACCTGGAGCGCCAGCGCGTCACCGGTCTCATCATCCTCAAGAACGGCGAGATCGTCGTCGAGCGGTATCGATACGGCCGCTCCGAGGGCGCCCGCTTCCTCTCGTTTTCCATGGCCAAGAGCGTGACCTCGATGCTGGTGGGGATCGCCGTCGACAAGGGCATCATCGCCTCGCTCGATGACCCGGCGGACAAGTACGCCAAGGAGCTGGCCGGCAGCGCTTACGGCGCGACCTCGATCCGCCACCTGCTGCATATGAGTTCGGGCTTGACGTTTACCGAGCGCTACGACGGCACCGACGATGTCGCCCGCATGTCGCGGGCCGCGGCCACGGGCCAGCCGCCGGTGGTGGAGGTCTTGCGTTCGGTCGCCGACCGGCATTCGCCCAGTGGCCAGAAGTTCGTCTATGCCAGTGCCGAAACCGAAGTGCTGGGGCGCGTGCTGGCGCGCGCGAGTGGCCGCACGGTGGCTGATATCACCAGCGAATGGCTGTGGCAGCCTCTAGGGGCCGAGCGCGATGCGTTCTGGCTGTTGTCGCGAGACGGCCAGGAGCGCGCATCGGGCTTCTTCAACGCGAGCCTGCGCGACTGGGCACGGCTGGGCTGGCTGCTGGCGCGCGACGGCCGCGTCGGCGAGCGCCAAGTCGTGCCTAGGGACTACCTGCTGGAGGCGACCGATCCCCAGCGCCAGCCTCCCGCGTTCGCGCCCCACCGGGCCACGCCCTACTTCGGCTACGGCTTCCAGTTCTGGTTGTTCCCGATGCGCCAGCGCACCTTCGCTTTCCAGGGGGTGCACGGCCAGGCCGTCTTCGTGCAGCCCGCCAGCGGCATCGTCATGGTGCAAACGTCGGTGAATGAGGCCGCCAGCGGCCGGCAGGACCCGCAACCCGTCACGGAGCGCGATGCCTTCTGGCGCGGCGTGCTGCAGTCGCTGGGCGGCGACGCCGATTGAGGGCCCTCCAGGAAGGAAACTGCAATGCGCGCCCTGCCTGCGCTCGACTTCACGCCGGCCGTCGGCGACCTGCCTTTCACGCCCAGGCAGCGATCGCTGCTGGCGCTGGCCCATGAGCTGGGCCGCACCCGGTTCGCGCCGCGCGCGGCGCAGTGGGATGAAACGGCGACCTTCCCGTTCGCCAATTACGCGGACTTGCGCGACGCCGGCTTGCTGGCGCTGTGCGTGCCGCAGTCGCACGGGGGCGGCGGCGCCGATTACGCCACCTACATGATGGTGGCGGCCGAGATCGGGCGCTTCTGCGGTGCCACGGCGCTCACCTACAACATGCATATCTGCTCGACCCTGTGGACCGGACTGCTGGCCGACGGCACCGCGATGACCGGCCAGCAGCGCGCCGAACACGAACGGCGGCGCCAGCTGCATTTCAAGCGGGTGGTGGATCACGGAGCGGTTTACGCGCAGCCTTTTTCCGAAGGCAGCGCCGCCGCTGCCGGGCGGGCGCCCTTCGGCACCACGGCGCGCAAGGTCGAGGACGGCTGGGTGGTGAACGGCCGCAAGATATTCGCGTCGCTCTCCGGCGCGGCCGACTATTACGGCATCCTGTGCACCGAGGACAAGGGTGACGAAAAACCCGATGTGCACGACACGTTGTACCTGGCGGTGCCGGCCACCAGTGCAGGCTTTTCGATCGCCGGCGAGTGGAACCCGCTGGGGATGCGCGGGACGGTGAGCCGCAACCTCGCGTTCAAGGAGGTGTTCGTTGCGGACGACGAACAGCTCATGCCGCGCGGCGTTTATTACGTCGGCGCGCAGACCTGGCCGGCGATGTTCTTCACGCTTTCGGCGAGCTATCTGGGGCTGGCCAACGCGGCCTACGACTTCACGGTGGCGTACCTGCGCGGCGAAATCAATGAAGCGACCGGTGAGCCGTCCCGGCCGGGCGAGCGCAGGACCGTGCGCCGCATGTACCCGACCAAGCAGATCGCGGTCGCGCAGATGCGCATCCAGCTCGAAGCGATGAAAAGCATCTTCGCGCGCGTGATCCAGGAAGCGGCGCCGAACCCGTCCAAGGACGCGCGCATGCGCCTGTATGCGGCACAGTTCAGCGTGATGGAAGGAGCCAACGACATTGCCCGGCTGGCCATCCGCACCTGCGGCGGCCAGAGCATGATGAAGCACTTGGCGCTGGAGCGCATCTACCGCGACAGCCGCTGCGGCTCGCTGATGCTGCCTTGGACCGCCGAGCTCGTGCTTGATCGCATGGGCCGCGAAACGCTGTACGACCCAGGTGAATCCGATGACTGAGTCGGCGCTGTAAGGAATACCCGCAAGGCGCGACTGACGACTGGTAGCGACAACGGTTACGGCGTATTCTTGCCGCCCAGCATTCGCCCCTGGAGGTCCCATGGAGCAGGTCCCGACTGGCAGCGCGCCAGTGATTTACCGGCACCGCCTGCCGGTGCGCATCATGCACTGGATCAACGTGATCTGCCTGGTGATCCTCCTGATGAGCGGGCTGCAGATCTTCAATGCGCATCCGGCGCTGTACTGGGGCGACGACTCGCGCGACAGCACGCGCGTCATGCAGATCACCCAAAAGCAAGTGGACGGCCAGTGGCGCGGTGTCACCCGGATCGGCGCGGCCGAGTTCAACACGCATGGCGTGCTGGGCACCTCGCGCGGCGAAGCCGGCGACTACGCCACACGGGCCTTCCCCTCATGGGCGACCATCCCAGGCCCGCAATGGCTGTCAATGGGGCGGCTCTGGCACTTCTTCTTTGCCTGGATCTTCTTCATCAACGGCATCGCCTACGTCGCCTGGACCGTCTTCAGCGGTCACCTGCGCCGCGACCTGGTGCCCACCGGCGGCGAGGTGCGCGGCATCGGCCGGTCGCTGCGCGACCATCTGCTGCTGCGTCATCCGCATGGCGAAGAGGCGCGGCGCTACAACGTGCTGCAGAACATTGCCTACCTCAGCATCGTCTTCATCGTGCTGCCGCTGATCGTCCTGGGCGGCTGGGCGATGTCGCCGATGATGGACGCCTTCTCGCCCGGCTGGGTCGACTGGCTGGGCGGACGGCAGGCGGCGCGCACCCTGCACTTCGTGGCCGCCGTGCTGCTGCTGGCCTTCGTGCTGGTTCATCTGTTCGAGGTGATCGTGACGGGCCTGGTCAACAACCTGCGCTCAATGATCACCGGTTACTGGAGGCTGCCGAAATGAAACCGCAAAAGCCCTTCTTCGAGCAGCGCCGCGAGCGCCGCGGCCTGCTGCGCGCCGGCCTGGCCGTGGCCGCCGGCGGCGTGCTGGCCGGCTGCGATGCGATCAGCCACAACGACAGTGCCGTCGAGGTGCTGCGAAGCGCGGAGTCATTGAACAACGCCACGCACAGGCTGCTCGGCCGCCGCGCCATGGCACAGGAATTCGCGCCGGCCGACGTGGCGCCGAAGTTTCGTGCCAACGGCACCACCATGCCGATGGGCGAGACTTATGCGTCGCTGGTGGCTACCGGGTTTGCCGGCTGGCGCCTGAAAGTCGACGGGCTGGTCGCCAATCCGATGGAGCTGACCATGGCGGAACTGCAGGCAATGCCGACCCGCAGCCAGATCACGCGCCACGATTGTGTCGAAGGCTGGAGCTGCATCGGCCAGTGGAAGGGAGTGCGCCTGTCGCACCTGCTGAACCTGGCGCAGATCGAGCCTGAAGCGAAATTCGTCGTCTTCCACTGCCTCGATCAGATGGAGGAAGCTGATGCGGACTCCATGTACTACGAGAGCGTGGACCTGGACGACGCCTATCACGAGCAGACCATTCTCGCGTGGGAGCTCAACGGCAAGCCGCTGCCGGTGGAAAACGGTGCGCCGCTGCGGGCTCGCATCGAGCGCCAGCTCGGCTACAAACAACCCAAGTATGTCTACCGGGTGGAACTGGTCGACAGTTTCGATGACATGGGCGGTGGCCGGGGCGGCTACTGGGAAGACCAGGGCTACAACTGGTACGGCGGAATTTGAACGGGCGCTGCGATTAGCTCATCAGGAGAATTAAACTCGCGGTGACATCATCAAGTCACCTTATATGAGTACTTTTGATCCAGACGCGCTCGAATGCCTTGCGGCCATCGTCGAGGAAGGCGGCTTCGAACGGGCGGCGCAACGGCTGTCGATCACCCAGTCGGCCGTTTCCCAACGCCTGCGGGCGCTCGAGGCCCAGGTGGGCACCGTGCTGATCGTGCGCAGCCGGCCCCTCAAACCCACCTGCGCTGGCCAGCTGTTGCTCAAGCACACCAAGCAGTTGCGGCTGCTGCGCGCCGACCTCGAACGCGACCTCAAGGAGCTGGCGCCCGGTTCCAACGGCGGGACGCGCGAGGAGGAGCGCATCTCGATCGCGATCAACGCCGACAGCATTGCCACCTGGGCGCTGCCTGCGCTGGACGATCTGGCACGCCAGGGTTTGCCGATGGAGATCATTACCGACGACCAGGACTTCACCCAGGAATGGTTGCGCGAAGGCCAGGTCCTGGGCTGCGTCACCACGCTGAAGCACGCGCTGCGCGGCTGCAAGGTGGTGCCCTTGGGGGCCATGCCGTATGTGGCGGTGGCCCAGGCGCAATATGCGCGCGAGCGCTTCCCCGCGGGCTTGAGCCAGCACAATTTTCGCGACGTGCCGTTCATCGCATTCAACCGCAAGGACGACATGCAAAGCGAGTTCGTCAGCCATGCCTTCGGCCTCAAGCACGTGTCACTCAACCAGCTGTTCGTGCCGAGCTCGGAAGGGCAGGTGCGCGCCGTGCTGGCCGGCTGGGGTGTCAGCGTGGTGCCCGAACTGCTGGCGCGCGAGCTGCTCCAGCAGGGGACACTGGTGAATATCGCGCCGTCGCAGGCGCTGCCGATCCAGCTGTTCTGGCATTGCTGGAACCTCGAGTCCGAGGTGCTAGACGCCTTGACGGCGGCGCTGACGCGCTTTGCCGGCGCGGCCCTGGCCGGCGTGTAGGCGGCCTGCAGGACCTCTTTTTCTATTCGCGCAGGCGCTAGTTGCGCACGGCGAGCAGCGTTTCGCGCAGCGCCTGCGCCTTGTCCTGGTCGAAGCGGCCTTCGGCCCGCGCCAGCACCTTGCCCTCGCGATCGAGCACCAGCACCCAGGCGTGCTCGTTGCCCGGCAGCCCGGCGGCGCGGATGAAGGCGTCGCGGTCGGTGAACACCGGCACCAGGCGCGAGCGGTCGAAATCAGCGGGGTGCCTGGCCAGCAGGACGCTTTCGATATCGCTGCGAGCGCGTTCGCTGCCCGGATCCTTCAGCACCGGCATCTTGAACCAGGCGATGGAGTCGTCCTGATCCAGCCGCAGACCCTCGATCCAGCTGCGGATTTCTTCGCGCTGGCTGGACCGAAACGCCACCAGCGCCAGCGTGCGAGGCGCCGGTAGTTCTTGCGGCAGCACGACGTGCTGCTGGTCCAGCCGCTTGACGGTGAGCTTGGGCAGCTGGCCGAGGAAATTCGATTCGTTGGGGGCAGCCAAGGCGAGCACGAGCGCCGCCGTCACGGCCGCCAGCCATGCCAGGGTAGGGGTCCAGATTGTTCTTGTCACACCAGCCTCCGCTGTTTGTGGGAGAAGTGTTCCATGTCGAGCGCTTGCGCGTCACGTCCGGCTTGTAAAGAACTCGGGACAGATGTACGCGGAAGTGAATCCTTCGACTGCCGCCGCGTCGCGTTGGATCCGCCGCGCGTGACGCGCGCACCGCGATGACGCGCCCGGCCCCAATTCAAGGCATAGCAACTTGCAGAACCAGTTGCTCGCGAAACCCTTGCTGTTCGCCGCGGGCCGCGTAGCCCAGCGTGTTCGCCACGACACGGCAGCCGCCGGCGACGTAGTCCTGCTGGCGGTGAAGATGGCCGTGAAGCCAGAGACATGCCAGAGGGAACAGCTCGTCGAGCGAGTTGCAAAAACCCGCGGTGCCGGGGGTCAGGCCGTAGCGAGGATCGGCGCTGCGCAGGCTGGGCGCGAAGTGCGTCACCACCACGGTCGCGCCGTCGAATGGCTCGGCGAGCGCGCGGCGCAGCCAGTGCTCACACACCAGCGCTTGTTCGCGCCACTGCGGCGCCAGCATTGGCTCGCCCCGGCGCGTCGTCCCGGTTTTTTGCAGGTAGAAGTTGGCGGCGCGGAATGCCTTGCCGCGTTTCCTGAGGACGCCCGCCTCATCCGCCGCACGATCGCTGTCGGTGACCAGCGCATCGAAGTCGGCCCACAGCGTGGTGCCGACGAAGCGCACCCCGTCCAGCGTCAACGATTCGCGTTCCAGCCAGGTGATGCCCAGGCGGGCGCAGGTCTCGCGCAAGCGTGCATGGGCCGCATCGAAGTCGAGGTTGTCGTATTCGTGGTTGCCAGGCACATACAGCACCGGAACCGGCCAACCCAGCCGGGGTGAAAAACGCTCGAGCCCGAAGTCATCGCCGGGCAGCCGGCTGCCACTCTGGTACGAGCCGATATCGCCGGCCAGCACCAGCAGCTGGGCTTCGGGCGCCGGCTGCGGAAAAAAATGCGGATGGACTTCCAGGTGCAGGTCGGAGAGCAGCTGGAATTTCATCGGGCCATGCCGCTACAGCCGCACCCCGGCCGCCTTGACCGCGGGGCCAAGCTGCCCGACCTGCTGCTTGACGAACGCGGTAAACGCTGCCGGCGTTGCCGGCGTGACGGTAATGGCCAGCTCGTCCATCTTCTTGCGGATGTCGGCCTGCGCCAGGATCTCGTTGCAGGCAGCATTCAGCCGGCTCACCACCTCGGCCGGCATCCGGGCCGGGCCCGACAGGCCGAAGAAGTTGTCCAGCACCAAGGTGCGGTAGCCCGCCTCCACGACGCTTGGAACGTCGGGAACCAGGGGCGAGCGGTTGGCCGAGGTGACCGCCAGCGGCACCAGCTGGCCGGCCTTGAAATAGGGCACGAACGCCGTGAGCACGTCGATGCCGACCGGCACCACGCCCGCGATCAGGTCAGTGGTCATCGGTGCCCCGCCCCGGTAGGGTACATGGACCATGTTCAAGCCCAGCGTGTTCTTCATCAGCTCGCCGTAGATATGGCCGATCGACGCCGGCCCGCCCGAGCCGAAATCCAGCCGGCCGGCCTTCTTGGCGGTGGCCTCCAGGTCGGCCATCGTCTTGATGCCGGCTTTCGGATTGGCCATCACCACGCAAGGCGCGCTGCCGATCAGGGCGATATGCGTGAAGCCTTCCACCGGGTCATAGGGCTGCCGTTCCAGCG
Source organism: Ramlibacter sp. (assembly GCA_035571795.1). Taxonomy (GTDB): domain Bacteria; phylum Pseudomonadota; class Gammaproteobacteria; order Burkholderiales; family Burkholderiaceae_C; genus Ramlibacter. Next base: position 33,928 of record DATNBX010000003.1, on the reverse strand, counting down.
CGAACGGGCCGATCGAGATCGGAGTCGAGTTGGACAGCATCAGCGTATAGCCATCGGGGGGCGCCTGCGTCACTACCTGGCCGCCGATGCTGCCGCCGGCGCCGGGGCGGTTATCCACGACCACCGCCTGGCCCAGCTTGTGGCCCAGGTGCTCGCCCATCACACGCGCGACGATGTCGCTGGCGCCACCGGCCGGAAACGTCACGACGATGCGGATCGGCTTGTCCGGCCAGGCCGCCAGCGATGGCAGTGAAACGCTGGCCGCACCCGCAGCCAGGATTTGCAAGACGCGGCGGCGTGGCGTGTTCGATGGAGTGGTCATGTGGATATTCCCCGGGGAAGAATTGGAGGCGACAGCATGACCAGCTTTGCGCCGCGGCGCAAGCGCGCGCGCTCAGCGCCCCTCGCCCGCGAAGGCCTTCTGGGATGCCGCCGCCACCGCCAGGCGCAACCAGGCGTGGTCGCTGCGCTGGCCCTGGCGGCGATGCCAGAGCGAGTCGATCAGGACCGGCGCCATGTCGAAGGGCAGGTCCCGCAGCACGAATTCGTGGGCCATGCCGGTGATGTTGACGAAGTGGCGCGGCAGCACCGTCAGCAGGTCCGAGCCCGCCACCACCCGGCCGGCCGTGAAGAACTGGTTCACGGTGAGCACGATGCGCCGCTTGCGGCCCAGGGACGCCAGCGACTCGTCGACGAACCCGAACGAGCGTCCCGAAAAGCTCACCAGCAAGTGTTTGGCCGAGCAATAGCGTTTGATCGTCAGCGGCCCGGTCGCCAGCGGATGGCCTTTACGCATCACGCAGACGTACTCGCCGGCGAACAGCCGCTGGTGATCGAATGGCGCCATGCCGCCGGACTGGGTCTGCACCGCGAGGTCGGCGAGCACCAGCGGAAAGAACCCCACCGCGAGATCGATGTGGCCTTCGTCGAGCAGCGATCGCGGATCGCGCGTGGTGAGCGGCAGGATCCGCATCGACACGCCGGGGGCGTCCCGCTCCATGATTTCAGTCAGCCCCGGCATGAGCTCGGCGGCGGTTGCGTCGGCCATGCCCACCACGAAGGTGTTGACCGCCTCTGACGCGACGAAGTCCCCCGGCGACAGCGAAGCCTCCATCTGGCGCAGCGCATCGGCGATCGCGGGCCAGAGCGCGAGTGCGCGCGGGGTCGGCTCCACGCCGTAGCCGCTGCGTCCCACCAGCTTGTCGCCGACGGCGTTGCGCAGCCGGCTCAAGGCGTTGCTCACGGCCGGCTGCGTCATCGCCAGGTTGCGCGCCGCGCGGGTGAGGTTGCGCTCGGCCATCACCTGGTCGAACACCCGCAGCAGGTTCAGGTCCAGGGTGCGGAAATTGGGGCTTGCTTTCATCATGCTTGTGAATGATATCAATCACCAATCTAAAGTGGATAAATATCGGTAGTAACCCTAGTATCCGGGTACGGACCCTGACAATTCAGCCAGCGTCAACCGAAGAGGAAGATCATGACAAGCTTTGCCCATGTGCACTATCCGAGCGAGCACCCCGGTGTGGTCCGCGCCGAGCGGGCGGCACAAAGCCTGAAACAGGCGGCCCACGGCTTCAATGCAACTCGCGCCAGTGCCAGCCTGCTGCTCGCAGCCATCGTCGCCGCGCTGCTGGTAGTGGCCAGCCAGGTGATCGATACCTGGACTGAAGGCCATCTGCTGGCCGCCTGGATCGTGATGTGGGCGGTGGCCTTCGCCTCCCTCGCCCTGCTGGCCACGCCGGCCAAACGCGCGTCCGCCGCGCTGCGAGTGGGCTTGCGGCGCTGGAACGCCGCGCGCAAGCAAGCGGCGGAAGATGCCCAGCTCTGGCAGCTGGCATTGACCGACGCGCGCGTGATGGCCGACATCAGCCGTGCGATGAGTGCGGACGCCGTGCGCGACATCAAGGCCTATTACTAAGACACGAGAAGTCCAGGCGATTCAAGCAGTCAATCCAAGTAGTTCGAGCATCGCAAAATGAATACGTTATCTCGCCCCAATTTGCTGATCCAGGTCCTGCACCTCCTGCCCTCCCGGGTCGTCAAGGTGCTTGACGCCTGGTCCTACTTCGTCGCGCGCAAGCACGCTGAACGGCGCCGCCGTGCAACGGAGGCGCGCAAAGCCAGGGCTGCGGCACCGGCTGCGCAATACAAGCTCCCGTCCGATTGGCCTGCCTGAGCCCGCCACAAGCGGACCCAGACCCATAAGGCCACCCGAAGCGGTGGCTTTTTTACACGGGCTATTGCGGCTGGCTCTGCCGCCTACCGTGCGAGCCGCCGCTCGATTGCGGCCTTGGTTTCGGCCAGTTCGCGCGGCAGGTGGTATTCGAGCTGGCGGAACAGATCGGCGTGCAATTGCAGCTCTTGTTGCCAGTCGGCCTGGTCGATGCTCATCACGGTCGCGAACTGTTCGCGGCTGAAGTCCAGCCCGCTCCAGTTCAACTCTTCATACGTGGGACCGACACCGAACGCGTTTTCCTCGCCCTGCGCCTTGCCCTCGATCCGGTCGATCATCCACTTGAGCACGCGCATGTTGTCGCCGTAACCGGGCCACACGAATTTGCCGTTCGCGCCCTTGCGGAACCAGTTGGTCGTGTACATGCGTGGCAGGGTCGCGCCGGACGCCGCCAGCTTGCGGCCGAGGTCGAGCCAGTGCTGGAAATAATCCGACATGTTGTAGCCGGTGAAGGGCAGCATGGCAAACGGGTCGCGCCGCACCACGCCCACTTGGCCCATCACGGCCGCAGTGGTTTCCGATCCCATGGTGGCGGCCATGTAGACGCCTTCGATCCAGTTCCGCGACTCGGTTACCAGCGGTACCGTGGTGGAGCGGCGGCCGCCGAACACGAAGGCGTCGATCGGCACGCCTTTGGGGTCGTCCCAGTCCGGATCGAGCGCCGGATTGTTGGTGGCGGCCACCGTGAAGCGGGCGTTCGGGTGCGCGGCCTTGGCGCCGGTGTCGCGCGCGATCTGGGGCGTCCAGTCCTTGCCTTGCCAGTCGATCGCGTGCGCCGGCGGCGGCCCCATGCCCTCCCACCAGACGTCGCCGTCGTCGGTCATCGCGACGTTGGTGAAGATCACGTCCTTGTCCAGGGTGGCCATGCAGTTGGGGTTGGTTTCCGTGTTGGTGCCGGGCGCGACGCCGAAGTAGCCCGCTTCCGGATTGATCGCGTACAGCCGGCCGTCCGCGCCCGGCTTGATCCAGGCGATGTCGTCGCCGATGGTCGCGACCTTCCAGCCCGGGAAAGCGGCGGGAGGAACCAGCATGGCGAAATTGGTCTTGCCGCAAGCCGACGGGAACGCCGCCGCCACGTGGTAGCGCTTGCCTTCGGGCGTCGTGACGCCCAGGATCAGCATGTGCTCGGCGAGCCAGCCCAGCTTGCCGCCTTGGGCTTCCTTGCGGCCCATGACCGAGGCGATGCGCAAGGCGAAACACTTCTTGCCCAGCAGGGCGTTGCCGCCGTAGCCGGAGCCGTACGACCAGATTTCGCGCGTTTCCGGGTAGTGGACGATGTACTTGGTCTTGTTGCAGGGCCAGGGCACATCGTGCTGGCCTGTTGCCAGCGGCGCGCCGACGGTGTGGACGCACGGCACGAACTCGCCGTTCGCCCCGAGCGCGTCGAACACGGCCCGGCCCATGCGCGTCATGATCTTCATGTTGACGACCACATAGGCGCTGTCGGACAGCTCGATCCCGATGTGGGAAATCGGGGAGCCGAGCGGCCCCATCGAGAACGGCACCACGTACATGGTGCGCCCGCGCATGCAGCCGTCGAACAGCGGCTGCAGGGTCGCGCGCATCTGCGCCGGCGCCTCCCAGTTGTTGGTCGGGCCGGCGTCTTCCTTGCGCTGCGAGCAGATGAAAGTGCGGTCCTCCACCCGGGCTACGTCGCTCGGATCGGAGCAGGCCAGGAAGGAGTTGGGGCGCTTGCGCGGATCGAGTTGGCGGAACGTACCGGCCGCTACCAGCTCCTGGCACAACCGGTCGTATTCTTCGTCGCTGCCGTCGCACCAGTGGATCCTGTCAGGCTTGCAAAGGGCGGCCATGTCGGCGACCCAGGCGATGACATTGGCGTTCCTGACGTAGGCTGGCCTGCTCAGGTTGAGTCCCTGCATGACCGGAGAATTCATCGGAGCTCCTAAAAGTTGAACCGCTTTCAAAAGAAGCCGTAGCTCAGGCGTGGAAAGTGAGCAGGTGCCTTTTGAAATCGGTTCTGGCGGGGGCCGGCAGGCCATTCTCAGTGATCGGGACCAAGGCGTGCGTCCGATAGGAGCTGAAAAGAATGCAAAACATGCATAGGGTTATGCAAGCCAGTTTCTGCTCTGCAGCAGCCAATTCGTGTCCTGGGTTCGCGCAGGCCGGCGCGGCACAATCTCTACCATGGATTGGCAAGCTGCCCGCGTCTCACTCCTGTTGGCCGTGCTGACGGCCGTGCTGCTGCTGCCGCCGGGCGTCGCGGTGGCGCGTTGGCTCGCGTTCAGCTCCTGGCGCGGCAAGCCGCTGGCCGAAGCCTGCCTGATGTTGCCGCTGCTGCTGCCACCGACGGTGATCGGTTTTTACTTGCTGACGGCGCTCGGACAGGGCTCGCCGCTGGGCGCCTGGCTGGTGCGCCAGCTGAACCTGCGGCTGGTGTTCAGCTTCGAAGGGCTGCTCCTGGCCAGTGTGCTGATCAATCTGCCGTTCATGGCCCAGCCCATCCAGCGCGCCTTCGCCGCCATTCCCAATTCCGTCCGTGAAGCGGCCTGGGTGTCGGGGCTGAGCAACTGGCGCACGTTCTGGCGCATCGAATTGCCGCTGGCCTGGCCCGGCCTGTTGGGCGGAGTGGCGCTTACGGCGGCACACACGCTGGGCGAGTTCGGCGTCGTGTTGATGGTCGGAGGCAGCATCCCCGGCGTGACCCGCACGCTCAGCATCGCGATCTACGACCGCGTCCAGGCCTTCGACACGGCCGCCGCCCATGTGATGGCGCTGAGCCTGGTAGCCGCTTCGATCGTCGCCGTCGCTGCGGTGTTCGCGGCCGACCGGCGGCAGCCCTTGCAGGACCGCTAGCGCGAGGACCTCGATGCTGCAAGTCTCGCTGCAAAACACCGTGCCGATGCGGCTGGACGCGAGTTTCGGCTGCGCGCCCGGCGAACTGGTGGCGCTGGTCGGTCCCTCCGGCAGCGGCAAGACCAGCCTGTTGCGGGCGATCGCGGGCCTGCTGAAGAGCAAGACCTTGCGCGGGCGGGTGGCCGTAGGCCCCGAGGCCTGGTTCGACAGCGAACGCGGGCTCAACCTGCCGCCGCAGCAACGCCACGCCGGCTTCGTGTTCCAGCATTACGCGCTGTTCCCGCACCTGAGCGCGCTGGACAATGTGGTGCTCGCGGCCGGACCCGCGCCGCAGCCCGATCAGTTCGGCGCCCTGTTCGAGCGCCTGGGGTTGGCCGGCCTGGAACGGCGCCGGCCAGCCCAACTGTCGGGCGGCCAGCAGCAGCGCGTCGCGCTGGCCCGTGCCCTGGCGCGCCAACCCAAGGTGCTGCTGCTGGACGAGCCGTTCTCGGCCGTGGATGCGCCAGCGCGGCAGGCGCTTTACCGCGAACTGGCGGCGCTGCGACAGACCTTGTCGACGCCGATGGTGCTGGTGACGCACGACCTGGGCGAGGCGCGCCGCCTGGCCGACCGCGTGGTGATCATCGACGCCGGCCGCAGCCTGCAGACCGGCACGCCGGCACAGGTTTTCGCCAGTCCGCGCAATGCCCGCGTGGCGCAGCTGGTGGGCATCCAGAACCATTTTCGCGGGCGCTTCCACAAGGTCGAGCCCGGCCGCGGCCGCCTCGAGTGGGGCGACGCCGGCGGCGTTTCCCTCCAGGTGCTCGACAAGAACCGGATTCCGGACGGCGCGACGGTGACCTGGGTCATCGCCGGGGAGCGGATCGACTTGCTGGCAGACGGCGCTTGCGAGGGCAACACCTTGCGCTGCAAGGTCCTGGAGCAGCTGGTGCTGGGCGAAACCAGCCTGTGCACCTTGCAGCCCGAGCAGCTGGCGCACGAGCGGGTGACCCTGAGCCTGTCGACCGGCCAGTTGCGATTTCTGCAAGCCCCGGCCGGCGGCTGGCTGCGGCTGAGCATCGCGCCGGACGCGATTCACATCATGCCGCAGAAGGACGTGCCGGCAGCGCAGTAAAGCAGCCGTTTCAGGCCATGTAGATGGCGATGAAGGCCAGCATGAACATCAGCACGCCCGCCATCAGCGGCAGGACCAGCGGAACGGCCTTGATGATGCTCTCCACCGGGTCGTGCGGCTCGTGCGAGGTGCCGTGGCTGGGGCGCTCGGCTGGTGGGGTGGGCATGGTATTTCCTGGTGCAGGCTCGCGGGCGATGCTGCGGATTCTAGCTGCCATATCGCTGGCGCATCGGCCGGGGCGGATTCACAGCAGCGCATAAGTGACGCTGGCGCGGCTCACGCTCTTGCCGTCGTCAGCGCCACGGATGTCGATCTCCCCGAACGCCAGCGACTTGCCGGCACGCACCAGCCGCCCCTGCACCAGGGCATCCTGGTTGGACAGGGGCCGCAGGAAGGTGGTGTTCATCTGTACCGTGGTGCACGGCCTGAATTCGCCGAAGTGGTTGATCAGCGCCAGCACCATCGCCGTGTCGGCCGCGGCCATCATGGCTTGGCCGCACAGCATGCCGCCGACGCGGGACAATTCGGCGCTTTGCGGCAGCCGCAGCGTCACGCTGTCGGCATCGAACGATTCGACCTGCAGCGCCAGCCGCTGCACCCAGGGGGCGAAGAACTGGGCCAGCGCGGCCGCGAACAGCTGCGTCTTCATCTACTGCTCCCGCGCCTGAAAACCGCCCGCATGCAGCGCCTCGAGCACGGTCTCGATGTGCTCGCGCCCGCGGGTCTGGATCACCAGTTCGACCTCGACGTTCTGCGCCGCCAGCATGGTGAAGGCACGCTGGTGATGGACCTCGTCGATGTTCGCGCCCGCCTCGCTGACGATGGCCGTGATGTGGGCCAGCGAGCCGGGCACGTCGCGCGCGCTGACGCTGATGCGCGCCAGCCGGCCGGCCCGCACCATGCCGCGTTCAATGATCGCCGCCAGCAGCAACGGATCGATGTTGCCGCCACCCAGCACCAGGCCGACCTTGCGGCCGCGGAAACGATCCGGGTACTTCAGCAGCGCCGCCAGCCCAGCCGCGCCGGCGCCTTCGACCAGGGTTTTCTCGATCTCCAGCAGCATGACGATGGCCTGTTCGATATCGCCTTCATCGACCAGGACCAGATCGTCGACCTGCCGCTCGATGATCTGCCGCGTGATGCGGCCGGGCGCGCCGACCGCGATACCTTCGGCGATCGTGCTGCCGCCCTGCGGCATCGCCGCGTGCTTGACCGCATTGAACATGTTGGGAAAACGCAGCGCCTGCACGCCGATCACTTCGATGTCCGGCTTCAGGCCCTTGGCGGCCACCACAATGCCCGCGATCAGGCCGCCGCCGCCGACGGCGACCACCAGCACGTCCAGCCCCGGCACCGCCTCCACCATCTCGATGCCCACCGTGCCCTGGCCGGCCACGATCGCCTCATCGTCGTATGGGTGGATGAAGGTTAGCTGCTCGCGCTGCGCCAGTTCGAGGGCGTGAGCGCTCGCCTCTTCCAGCGTGTCGCCGTGCAGCACGACTTGCGCCCCGAAGCTGCGGGTTCGTTCGACCTTCACGCCGGGTGTGAAGCGGGGCATCACGATCACCGCGCGCAGGCCCAGCCGCTGTGCATGGTAGGCCACGCCCTGCGCATGATTGCCGGCACTCATGGCGACGACACCGCGCTCGCGATCGCCACTGCCGAGTTGGGCCAACTTGTTACAGGCGCCGCGTTCCTTGAACGATGCGGTGAACTGCAGGTTTTCGAATTTCAGGAATACCTGCGCGCCGGTGAGTTCCGAGAGCGTGCGCGATTCGACGCACGGCGTGTTGAGCACCTGCCCCTGCAGGCGCTGCGCAGCTTGACGAATATCGGCGAGGACAAGCATCTATGGAATTGTCGGCGGTAAAGACGGCGGAAAGTGGCGCATTCCCCACATTTGGCGTCTTCCATGTAGCATCGAGTCGCGCTATCGTAAGGCGCTTTCACGCGGTCTCCTGGAGTAGTTCCCAAATGGCCAAGCGTTCGGTCGATGTGCAGCTATTACCCTCGCCGGGTCTGAAAGACGCGCCGGTGCTGGACTTGATGTGCTCGCATTTCGTGCTGACGCTGGCGGCCAAGCAGGGCGGCAAGTTCAACGTGAGGCGCGACTTGAATGGGCTGCTGTCGCTGGCCGGGCGGCATCTGGTGTGGCCGACTCCGGCGCTGGCGCGGCTGCGGGAATTCCTCGGCCGCCGCTGCAAGGACAACGAGTTCTGGCGCGGCCACGAGCAGCTCGCCACGCAGGAATTCCTGGATCGCCACGGCGTATGGCGCGGCCCCTACGAAGAAGGCACGCTGTTCTTCTACCTCGACGAATATGCGAAGGACCAGCCCAAGGATCTGCTGTCGGTACTGGCCGTTACCGGCGACTGGCTGACCCACGCGCTGAAGAAACATTCCACCCTGGTGGAAAAGAACATCGACGCGCTGTCGGGCCTGCTGCAACTGAACAAGGCGGAGCGGGCGTTGCTGCTGTATGGCACGCTCGCGCGCTACCAGCGCGACCTGCGCAGCATCCTGGTCGAGTTCAAGGTCAACAATGCCCCTGAGGCTTACGCGGCTATTGCCGAGCTTGCCGGCGTCAACGCCACCGAGGTCGGGGAAGCGTTGAGGGCCGGCTCCCGGCTGGAGCGCATCGGCCTGGTGGAGAACCTGATCTCCGAGCACAACATCACCGACCTGGCCGACTTGATGAAGGTCAGCGAAAAACTGCCGCCGGTGCTGATGCGCGAGTACCGCGACCAGAGCGAACTGATGGCGGTGTTCACCCGGCCTTCGGCCAAGAGCTCGCTGGGCCTGCAGGACTTCAGCTTCGTCGACGAGGAAGCGCACGTGCTGTGTTCGCTGCTGCGCAACGCGGTGGCGCGCAAGGAAGCCGGCGTGAACGTGCTGCTGTACGGGCCGCCCGGCACTGGCAAGACCGAGCTGGCCAAGGTCGTGGCGCAGGCGGCTGGCCTGGACCTGTTCGAGGTGGAGTACGCCGACCGCGACGGCAATTCGCTGTCCGGGCGCGACCGCTATCGCTCGCTGCAGATCGCCCAGGTATTCCTCAAAGGCAGCGCGCAGGCGGCGTTGCTGTTCGACGAAGTCGAGGACGTCTTTCCGCCGATCTCCAGTGAAGCGGCCCAGTTGATGGCGCGCGCCGAGCAGGTCGTCGCGCCGCCCAGCGGCAGCGTCAGCGGCAAGGCCTGGGTCAACCAGATCCTCGAATCCAACGCGGTGCCGACGCTTTGGGTCACCAACCGGATCGAGCAGATCGACCCGGCGTTCCGGCGCCGCTTTGCCTATCACCTGGAGCTGAAGTCGCCGCCGCCCGGCGCCCGCGAAGGGCTGGTGCGCAAGACGCTGGAAGGCGTCAAGGTGTCGGATGCTTTCGTCGGCAAGCTGACCGAGCGCAAGGGCCTGACCCCGGCGCAGATCCGCACCGCCGTGCGCTTCGCCGGCTTGGCGAGCCCGGATGGCAGTTCGATGGAAAGCCTGATTGAACGGCAGCTGCGCAACTCCGACCAGGCCCTGGGCAACCGCGCCTACGATGCGGCGGGCCGGCGCAGCGTCACGACCTACGACCTCGAGATGCTCAACGTCGAGACCCGTTTCGAGGTGCCGCGCATCGTGGCCGCGCTCAAGGCGCGCGGCCACGGAACACTGTGCTTTTACGGCGCGCCCGGCACCGGCAAGACGGCGCTGGCGGAGCACATCGCCCGGACGCTGGACAAGCCGCTGATCGTCAAGCAGGCCAGCGACCTGATGAGCAAGTTCGTCGGTGAAACCGAACAGAACATGGCCGGCATGTTCCGCGACGCGGAGAGCGAAAAAGCGGTGCTGCTGCTGGACGAAGCGGACAGTTTCCTGCAGGACCGGCGCGGCGCCCAGCGCACCTACGAGGTGACCGAGGTCAACGAGATGCTGCAGGGCATGGAACGCTTCAACGGCATCTTCGTTTGCACGACCAACCTGATGGACCGCATCGACCAGGCGGCGCTGCGCCGCTTCACCTTCAAGATCCGGTTCAAGCCGCTGACGGCGTTCCAGCGCGAGAAGATGTTCGTCACCGAAGCGCTGGCCGGAGACGCCACGCTACTGACACCGGAAACCCAGGCGCGGCTGGCGCGGCTGGACCAGCTCTGCCCCGGCGACTTCGCCGCCGTCAAGCGCCAGGTCGACATCCTGGCTACCGAGATCTCGGTGACGGAGTTCCTCGAACAGCTCGAAGCCGAGCATTGCATCAAGCCCGAAGTGCGGGAAGCGCGCAACATCGGATTCCTGCAGTAGCGGGGCTAACCGGCGCCGACCACCCGCAATACCTCAGCGCCGTACGCGTCCAGTTTCTTGGCCCCGATCCCGCTGATGCCCTGCAGGTCGTCCAAAGTGCGCGGCGCCAGGGCGGCAATCGCCGCCAGCGTCGCGTCGTGGAAGATCACATAGGCCGGCAGGTTGTGGGCGCGCGCCACTTCGGCGCGCCACGATTTCAGCGCCGCGAAACGGGCCTGCCCGGAATCAGTGAGGCCGGCCGCCACCGCCGGCGCGGCCTTCGCAGCGGCCTTGCGGCGCCTTGACGCCGGCGGCAACGACACCGATTCGCGCAACTGCACGAGCGTTTGCCCTTTGAGCACGGCGCGCGAGCCGTCGGTCAGCTTCAGGGTGTTGAAGGCCTGGCCGTCCACCGCGAGCGCGCCGGTCGCGATCAGCTGCCGCAGCACGCCGCGCAACTGCGTTTCGCTGAAATCCGCCCCGATGCCGAACGTGCTCAGGCGTTCGTGGCCGAACTGGGCCACCTTCTCGGTCTGCTTGCCGCGCACGATGTCCATCACGTGGCCGGCGCCGAAGCTGATGCCGCTTTGCTGCTGCACCCGGTAGATCGTCGACAGCAATTTGCGCGCGGCCTCGGTGCCGTCCCAGATCTGCGGCGGATGCTGGCAGTTGTCGCAGTTGCCACACGGCTGGCTGGCTTCTCCGAAATAGCCGAGCAGCCGCACCCGCCGGCAATCCGTGGCCTCGGCCAGTGCCAGCAGCGCGTCGAGCTTGCCGCGCATCACCTGCTTGAAGTCTTCACCGGCCGGGCTCTCGTCGATCATGCGGCGCTGGTTCACCACATCCTGCAGGCCGTAGGCCATCCAGGCGGCGGCCGGCAAGCCGTCACGGCCGGCTCGCCCGGTTTCCTGGTAGTAGCCTTCGATGTTCTTGGGCATGTCCAGGTGCGCGACGAAACGCACGTCGGGTTTGTCGATGCCCATGCCGAAGGCGATGGTGGCCACCATCACGATGCCGTCGTCGCGCAGGAACCGGTCCTGGTTGGCCTGGCGCGTCTCCGAGTCCAGTCCCGCGTGATACGGCAGCGCGGCTATCCCGTGCCGGCACAGTGTCTGCGCAATCTCCTCGACCCGCTTGCGGGTCTGGCAGTAGACGATGCCCGCTGCGCCCTCGTGATCGGCTTCGATGAAGCGCAGCAACTGCGCCGTCGCGTCATTTTTTTCGACGATGGTGTAGTGGATGTTGGGCCGGTCGAAGCTGCTGATGAACTGCCGCGCCTGGCCCAGCTGCAGCCGCTCGAGGATGTCCGCGCGCGTGATCGCATCCGCGGTGGCGGTGAGCGCGATCCGCGGCACCGACACGTAGCGCTCGTGCAGCACCGTGAGGGCCCGGTACTCCGGCCGGAAGTCGTGGCCCCACTGGCTCACGCAATGGGCTTCGTCGATCGCGAACAGGCTCAGCTTGCCGCGCTCGTGCAGGGAATCGAGCTGGGCCAGAAAACGCGGCGTGGTGACGCGCTCGGGTGCGGCGTACAGCAGTGTGAGGTCGCCGCGCAGCATGCGCCGTTCGACTGCGTTGGCTTCCTCCACCGACAGACTGGAGTTCAGGAATTGCGCCTCGACGCCGGCTTCGTGCAATGCGCCGACCTGGTCGTGCATGAGGGCGATCAGCGGCGACACGACCACGGTGACGCCGAGGCCGGCCCGTTGCCGCGCGATCGCAGGAATCTGGTAGCACAGCGACTTGCCGCCGCCCGTGGGCATCAGGACGAGCGCGTCGCCGCCGGCGATGACATGGTCCACGATCGCTGCCTGCGGCCCGCGGAACTGCTCGTAGCCGAAGACTTCGTGGAGGATGGAACCGGGAGCGGGAGCGGATGACGGCAAGATGGCCCGTATTGTCCCAGGGAAAAACGCCGGAACGTTGCCGCTCCCTACAATGCAGTGATCATGAAACCGATCGTCTACACCCGTGGCCAGGCCTTGCCGGGCCTGCTCGCGCAGCGCATCGCGATTCTCGACGGCGCAATGGGCACGATGATCCAGCGGTTCAGGCTGTCCGAGAGCGACTACCGCGGGCAGCGCTTCAAGGATCACCCCAAGGACCTGAAAAACAACGGCGAGCTGCTCAGCCTGACGCGGCCCGACGTGATCCGCGACATCCACGAGGGCTACCTCGCGGCCGGGGCCGACATCATCGAGACCAACACCTTCGGCGCCACGCGCGTCGCGCAGGACGACTATGCCCTCGGCGACCTGGCGCGCGAGATGAATCTGGCCTCGGCCCGGCTCGCGCGCGCGGCCGCCGACAGGTTTTCCACTCGGGACAAGCCGCGCTTCGTCGCGGGCGCACTGGGCCCCACGCCCAAGACCGCCAGCATCAGCCCCGACGTGAACGACCCGGGGGCGCGCAACGTCGACTTCGAGCAGCTGCGCGCGGCCTATTACGAACAGGTCGAGGGACTGGTCGAGGGCGGGGTCGACCTGCTGCTGATCGAGACGATCTTCGACACGCTCAATGCGAAGGCGGCCCTGTTCGCCATCGACGAATATTTCGAGCAGTCGGGCGAGCGCCTGCCGCTTATCGTGAGCGGCACCGTGACCGATGCGTCCGGGCGCATCTTGAGCGGCCAGACGGTGACCGCGTTCTGGCACAGCGTGCGGCATGCGCGGCCGCTGGCCGTCGGCCTGAACTGCGCGCTGGGCGCGGCATTGATGCGTCCTTACATCCAGGAACTGGCGCGGGCCGCCGGCGACACCTTCATCAGCTGCTATCCGAACGCCGGCCTGCCCAATCCGATGAGCGAGACCGGCTTCGACGAGACACCGGAAGTCACGGCGCGGCTGCTGCGCGAGTTCGCGGCCGAAGGGCTGGTCAACATCGTGGGCGGCTGCTGCGGCACTACGCCGCAGCACATCGCCGCGATCCGCGATGCCGTCGGGCCGCAGCCGGCCCGCTCGCTGCGGCGCGAATACTTCTACGGGGAAGCGGCGTAGCCACCGTGCACCCCGCTCAAGGGTCCGAGCTGCACTCCGGCCCGCTCCAGCAGGCCGGCAAACGCGCCGCCGGCCAGGACCTGGTATTCATTGCCGCGGGCCGGCCCGATCGGGTCGGGCGCCGCCGTCCGGGTCGCTGCGTGGCACATCAGCAGATCGCCCTCCTGCGCCGCACCGATCCATTGCGCCAGCAAGGCGAGATAGCGCTGCGCGCTGCCCTGAAAATCGTAGACACCCAGCAGGTGCGCGTTCTGGCGGAAGCCATGGTCGCGCGCAATTTCGGCCAGCCGCTCGCAGCCAAGCCGCTCGATCAGCCACGGCTTGATGCCGGCCGAGGGCGCTGCGGCCGGCCGTGTCGTGCGCCTCAACCAGGGGCGGCGGCGCGGGTAGCGCTGCAGCAGGGCATCGACCAGCACTTCGCGGATGACGGGGAACTGGTGGACGTGCTGGTGCCCGTCGACATGGGCGGGCGGGCGCGCCATTTCGCGCTCGAAGGCGTCGAACTGGGCATCGATCTCGGCGCGCAGCCCGGCCCGGTCCATCAGCCGCGCGCCGGACAGCGCGACCAGCAGCGGCAGCGGCCGGCGCGAGGCGGGCCGCAGCGGGTGCTCGGTCAAGTCCAGATGCAAGCCGACATCGGTTCGCAGGGGGTCCAGTCCTGCCAGCGAGGGCGCGTCGGCGCGCCAGCGCGGGGCGCCGACCATGCAGCTGATGGCGGTAACCCGCCCCTGGCGCGCCAGCGCCAAAGCGGCTTCGTCGACACCTTCGTGAAGCCCGAAATCGTCGATGCCGACGGCCATGCGCGTGGGGTTGGCAGGGCTTGCCACCTCAGGGCTGCTCCATGAGGAAAACCGCTATACGCCTGGCCTGCTTCATCGCGGTAGGCTGCGCCGCGGCGGTCACCCACCTGGGCGTGGTCGTGCTGCTGGTCAGCCGGCTCGGCCAGCTGCCGTTGGTGGCGAACGTGATCGGCTGGCTGGTCGCTTTCACTGTCTCCTTTGCCGGCCACTGGCTGCTCACGTTCCGTTCGCAGCAAGCCCCGTTGTGGCGGTCGGCCGGCCGGTTTTTCGCCGTCTCGGCAGCCGGCTTCGCCACCAACGAATTCGCGTACGCGCTGTTATTGCAATGGAGCAGCTGGCGGTATGACGTCGTGTTGGCACTGGTCCTGGTAGGCGTCGCAGTCATGACTTATTTGCTGAGTTCGCGCTGGGCGTTCCTGGGCAGCTTCCAGCACTGACGGGCGCCGCCGGCCGGCCGGGCACACGCCAAAGTGCCGTGGTGCCGCTGCGCGCGATCTCGGTCGCGTTGGCGAGCGCCGGTTCCAGGGACGCCTTGGTGTAGTAGCCCACCACCCACGTGGTCGTCGCATTGCAAATCGTATCCACCAGCTCGGCGGGGGACAGCAGCACGCGCGCGGCGGGGCCGGAAGCGAAACGCTGCGCATCGAGCAGTTCCTTGCTCCAGTTGTCGCGCCCGACCACCTGCGGATCGCCCCAGTCCGCGACCACTCGCACCGGTGCGCTCAATTGGGCGTAGAAAGGCACATCGAAGTAGTAGTCGTACAGGAATACGACCGGCTCACCGGGCGCTGCCCGCTCGGCCAATGTCCGGCCCAGATCGCGCAGCGACTTGCCCGGGAAAGCGATACCGGCCGCGACCACCGCCATGCACGCGGCCACGGCCAGGACGGCGCCAACGCGCCACAGGCGGCTGAGTCGCGTCGACTCGGGCCAGCCCAGCGAAATCCTGTCGCCGATCAGGAAGGCCAGCGGCACTGCCGTTGGCAGGACGTAGCCGATGATTTTCGATTGGGGTATGGAAAAAAAGATGGTCACGAGCACCAGCCACAGCCACATCAGCTTTCGCACCGGCCCCAGCCGCGAATCGTTCCAGTACGCAGGCCTGGCGGCGGCGGGCAGCCACAGGATCCAGGGCAGCGTCGTCAGTGCCAGCGCGGCGGGCATGAACCAGAACGGCTGCGCGTTGTTGAACCCGGCCTGCGCAAACCGCTTGAAGTGCTGCACGATGAAAAAATAATCGGCGAACTCCGGAAAGCGCTCCTGCATGGAAACGAACCAAGGCACCGCGATGGCCAGAAAGAGCGGGATGCCGGGCAGCCACAGGAGCGCTGTTATCAGCCGCAATCGCCGCAAGACCAGCAGCCAGGCAAGGATCACGAGGCCGGGCAGCGCGACGCCGATCAGGCCCTTGGCCAACAGGCCGAGCGCCGCGAACACATAGGCGAGTGCCAGCACGCCGCGGGACGTCTGGCCCTGCTCGGCCTGCAGAGCGACGTGCGCCAGCGCCAGCACCGTGGCAGCGATGCAGCCGGCCACCAGCATGTCGAGATTGGCGAATTGCGCGCCAATGAAAAAAAGCGGTTGAGTCACCAGCACCAGCAACGACGCCCTGGCGCTGGGCTGGCCGCTCCAGCGCAGTGCAAAGGCGTACAGCGCGAACGACGCCACCGCGGCACCGGCCAGCGGCGCCGCGCGCGCCGCCCACTCGTGCGGCCCGAACAGCCAGAGCGAAGCAGCCGTGATCCAGTAGAACAGCGGCGGCTTGTGGAAGTACGGCAATCCGTCCAGCGTTGGCACCAGCCAGTTGCCCGAGCGCAGCATCTCCAGCGCAACCCCGGCGTAACGTCCCTCGTCGGGGACGGCCAGCGGCCGCATCCATGCGGTAGCCGCGAGCCAGACGGCTGCCATCAGCAACACGACCCAGGGGTCGAGCCGCTTCGAAAGCCAGCTGCCGTGGGTCACGGATGCGGCACGGTCAGGCCCTGGCCGAGTTCACGCTTGACGACGTACAGCGGCCGTGCCTTGACTTCCTCGAAGATGCGGGCGACATACTCTCCAAGGATGCCCAGCGAAATCATCTGCACTCCCAGGAAGAACATCAGGGTGACCACGATGGTGGTCCAGCCCGAGACCGAGTTGCCGTACAGGAAATACGCCAGGGTCAGGTAGGCGCCATAGACGAAGCCGCCCAGGGCCATCACGATGCCCGCCGCGCTCACCAGCCGCAGCGGCCAGGTGGTGAACGAGGTCAGGCCGTCGATGGTCATATGGAACAGGCGGCCGATACTGAAGGCGCTGTGGCCGTGGGCCCGCGGTTTGGGGACATAGGGCAACGCGACCGCGTCGAAGCCGATCCAGGCGTAAAGGCCCTTCATGAAGCGATTGCGCTCCGGCAGCGCGAGCAGTGCTTGCACCGCCGCGCGATCCAGCAGGCGGAAGTCCCCGGCGTCGGCCGGCACGTCGAAACGGCTGGCCCGGTTGAGCAGCGTGTAGAAGAGCCGCGCCCCCAGGCGCTTGAGCAGGCCTTCATCGTCGCGGTTGGCCCGCACCGCGTAAACGATGTCGGCGCCCTTGCGCCAATGCTCGATCATGCTCACGATCAGCGCCGGCGGATGCTGCAGGTCGGCGTCCATCATCACCACCACCTCGCCGGCCGCAGCCTCCAGACCCGCCGTCAAAGCCGCTTCCTTGCCGAAATTGCGTGAAAGCTGCAGCACCCGGAAGCCCGGCAGCCGCGCCCAGTCCGCAGTGACGGCGGGCGTGTTGTCCGTGCTGCCGTCATCCACCAGGACGATCTCCCAGGCGCGCGCGATGCTTGGCAGCAACTCGCACAGCATGGGTAGCAGCAAGTCCAGGTTGCGCGCCTCGTTGTGGCACGGGATGACGCACGACAAGGTGGGCAGCTTGTCGCGCACTGCACCCGCAGGCAAGGCGCTGGATGGCTGCGGCTGCCGCGGTTGTTGCTGCGAAATAGGGCCGCGGTCGCCGCCAAAGGCGCGTGGCTCGCGGAGGTTGTTCATGTGGTCACTCGAGAAACCCCGACAGTGTGCACCGTGCCACTTAATTCGAGCTTAACCGGTTGACGCACATGGCTGCACCGGCGTCTGCCGTGGCGCCAGGCGCCGCCCTGCCGTGGCGCCCGCCTGGCCTGGCGGCGGGGACCCTATTGGGGCTGGAAACCGCTGCTCTTGATGATGCGTGTCCACGTCTGCGTGTAGGCGCGCTCGCGGCTGGCCAGCTGCTGCTGGGGCATGAAGCCGACGGTCAGGCCCATGGTCGTCAAGCGCTCGCGCACGTCGGGCAGTGCAATGACCTTGGCCAGCGCTTCGGAAAATCGATCGATCGCTGCCTGCGGTGTGCCGGCCGGGGCCCAGAAGCCGTAGAAAGCCAGATCCTCGAAACCCGCCAGGCCGAGCTCGGCGAAGGTGGGAACGTCAGGCACTGCTGCCTGCCGCGCGGTGCCCATCACGGCCACGACCCGGAGCTTGCCGGCCTTGTGGTTCTCGAAGAAATCGGGGACGGATGCGACGCCGGCGCTGATCTGGTTGCCCAGCATGTCCCCCATCATCGGCGCGCCGCCACGGTAGGGCGCCGATTGCAGGTCGACGCCGTATTTCTGCCCGATCAGCTTGACCAGGAATTCGGGTACCGAGGCCGGTGCCGGGATGCCGACCGTCCCTTTGCCGCCGCCTTGCTGGCGGACCCAGGCGATGTAATCCGGCAGCGACTTGGCCGGCGTGCCGCCGGAAAGCGCAAGCGCGTTCACGAACGTGGCGAAGCCCGCCACGGGGACGAAGTCGCGGGCCGGGTCGTAGCCCGGGGTCTTGGTGACCAGCGGCAGGATCGAGATGGTGTGGTCGTGCGAGATGAACACAGTGGTGCCGTCAGCAGGTGCCGTTTTCAGCACTTGCGCGGCGATTTGACCACCCGCACCGGCCCGGTTGTCGACCACCACTGGGTGGTTCAGCTGATCTTTCAACTTTTCCGCCAGGATTCGAGCGATGGCATCGGTGCCGCCGCCTGGCGGGAAGCCCACGAGGATCCGGATCGGGGTGTTGCTGCCTTGGGCCTGGACCGGCCCGCCCAACAATGACGCGCCGAGCGCAAGCGTGACTCCAACGGCACGCAGCGCGCCGGCCCAGCGGGAAAAAACCATGGCGAATCTCCTCTGAAGTATGTGGTGGAAGGCCTCCACTGTGGAAAGCGCCGCTGCCGCTCGACTGCGCGGGTCAGGCGTCACCACGTTCCCATACTAGCAGGGTGGTCATGGCTGCGCCGCAACTCATCAGCCGGTCAGAGTAAATTTCGCTGGAGGCGAGTTGTCTCCGGCCAAATCGCTTGCGTATCAGAGCGGCATCAGCGCGTGGATCTCTTCGTTCATCGCCTGCGCCAGCTGGGCGTAGAGCTTGAGCTTGTCCTGGTTCTCGCGCATGCGCTGCGCGATGCGCAGCGAGATCGCCATCATCAGCTTGGCGGCGGTGCGAGGCTGGTCGTCAAGCAGCTGGTTCAGCGCATCGCGCGTGAGTACGGCGCAGCGCAGGTTTGAAATCGCCGTGCAGGAAGCCGACCGCGGGGCACCGTCGAGCAGACCCATTTCGCCGATCAGGCTGCCGGGGCCGAGCACGGTAACCGTGATCGGCGTCGTGCGGCTGACCACGATCGTTTCGACCGTGACCTCGCCATCCACGACCAGCAGCAT
This sequence comes from Ramlibacter sp., assembly GCA_035571795.1. Taxonomy (GTDB): domain Bacteria; phylum Pseudomonadota; class Gammaproteobacteria; order Burkholderiales; family Burkholderiaceae_C; genus Ramlibacter. Next base: position 15,018 of record DATNBX010000003.1, on the reverse strand, counting down.
GAAGTCGGTGTGATCGGTGTCGCCTTCCCGGATGAAGGTCGTGCCCTCCGCGATCCGCCGCGGCTGCATGTAGGCTACGATGGTCCGTGCCTCTTCGTGATTGAGTTGCAGCAACGCGCTGGGCGCCGACAGCATCTCGGCGGCCCGGTCCGCTGCGGGCGATCCGGCGATGTTGCGCAGCCGCTGCCGCGCCAGGTCGCCCTTCGCGTCGCTCTGTGCGTCGCTCTTTCGAAACAAACGGCTGACCATGCCGGACGCAGGGCGATGGATGGCGTGGGCGGGCTGCATTTAGAATCATGCTAGCTCAAGGAGCGCTGCAGCGGCTAGGCAATTTGCTTAAGTCGCCAGGCTTGAGAATCCAACGGCGCTCGCCTCCAACCACCGCCGGCCCCTGGCCGGACCATGCAGGATGAGCCATGCCGGATGCAGCTGTTCCCCCCCTGAAACTATCGGGCCTCGAGGCGGTCACGATCGGTGCGCCGGCCGATGCACCCTCGGACCGCGCTCCGATCTCCTATTCAGTCGAGGACAGAGCTGAAGGTCTGTCCCCAAACAGGTCGAGTTTCGTCAACATCGGCGAGCGCACCAACGTCACCGGCTCCAAGGCCTTCGCCCGGATGATCCTGAACGGCCAGTTCGAGCAGGCGCTGGCGGTGGCGCGCCAGCAGGTGGAAAACGGCGCCCAGGTGATCGACATCAACATGGACGAAGCCATGTTGGACAGCAAGGCTTCGATGGTGCGTTTCCTGCAGCTCATCGCCAGCGAGCCGGACATCGCCCGGGTGCCGATCATGATCGACTCTTCCAAGTGGGAGGTGATCGAAGCCGGCCTGCGCTGTATCCAGGGCAAGGGCATCGTCAACTCGATCTCGATGAAGGAAGGGGTAGCCGCCTTCAAGCGGCAGGCGAAGCTGGTGAAACGTTACGGCGCGGCGGCGGTGGTGATGGCCTTCGACGAAAAGGGCCAGGCCGACACCTACCAGCGCAAGATCGAGATCTGCGAGCGGGCCTACCGCATCCTGGTGGACGAGATCGATTTCCCGCCCGAGGACATCATCTTCGACCCGAACATCTTCGCCATCGCCACCGGCATCGAGGAGCACAACAACTACGCCGTCGACTTCATCAACGCCACCCGCTGGATCAAGGAGAACCTGCCGGGTGCGAAAGTCAGCGGCGGGGTTTCGAACGTGAGCTTCTCGTTTCGCGGCAACGACCCGGTGCGCGAGGCGATCCATACGGTGTTCCTGTATCACGCGATCCAGGCCGGCATGGACATGGGCATCGTCAACGCCGGCATGATCGGTGTCTACGACGAGCTCGACCCGCAATTGCGCGAACGGGTCGAGGACGTGGTGCTCAATCGCCGGCCTGACGCCGGGGAGCGGCTGGTAGAGATCGCCGAGTCGGCCAAGGGCGCGGCCCGCGACGACTCGAAGAAGAACGAATGGCGCTCGGGCACTGTCGAACAGCGGCTGGCGCACGCGCTGGTTTCGGGCATCACCGACTTCATCGTGGCCGACACCGAAGAGGCGTACCAGGCGGTGCTGGCCAAGGGCGGGCGGCCGCTGCATGTGATCGAAGGGCCGCTGATGGACGGCATGAACATCGTGGGCGACCTGTTCGGCCAGGGCAAGATGTTCCTGCCCCAGGTGGTGAAGTCGGCCCGCGTCATGAAGCAGGCCGTGGCCCACCTGATTCCCTATATCGAGGAGGAAAAGAAGCAGGCGTCCTTTGCCGGCCAGGACGTGCGGGCCAAGGGCAAGATCGTGATCGCCACCGTCAAGGGCGACGTGCACGACATCGGCAAGAACATCGTCACCGTCGTGCTTCAGTGCAACAACTTCGAAGTCGTGAACATGGGCGTGATGGTGCCGTGCCACGAGATCCTGGCGCGGGCCAAGGTCGAGGGCGCCGACATCGTCGGCTTGTCGGGCCTGATCACGCCGTCGCTGGAGGAGATGCAGTACGTGGCCGGCGAGATGCAGAAGGACGAGCATTTCCGCATCAGGAAGATTCCGCTCCTGATCGGCGGGGCGACCACCAGCCGCGTGCACACGGCAGTGAAGATCGCGCCGCACTACGAAGGCCCGGTGGTCTACGTTCCCGACGCCTCGCGCAGCGTTAGCGTGGCGCAGGGCCTGCTGTCCGACCAGGCCGCCAGGTACATCGCCGAAGTCAACGCCGACTACGACAAGGTGCGGCACCAGCATGCAAGCAAGAAGCCGGTGCTGCTGTGGCCGCTGGCGAAGGCGCGCGCCAACAAGACACCGGTCGACTGGGCCGGCTACACGCCTCCAGCGCCGAAATTCCTCGGCCGGCGCCGGTTCAGGAACTTCGACCTGGCCGAGCTCGCGAAATACATCGACTGGGGGCCGTTCTTCCAGACCTGGGATCTGGCCGGAGCGTTCCCGGCGATCCTCAAGGACGAGGTGGTCGGCAGCGAAGCCGTGCGGGTATACGCCGACGGCCAGCGCATGCTCAAGCGCCTGATCGAAGGGCGCTGGTTGACCGCCAACGGCGTGCTGGGGTTCTGGCCGGCCAACAGCGTCAACGACGACGACATCGCGTTGTACACCGACGAGACGCGCCAGCAGATCGCCATGACCTGGTACGGCCTGCGCCAGCAAGCCGCCAAGCAGGAGATCGAAGGCAGGATGCGGCCCAGCCGCTGCCTGGCCGATTTCATCGCACCCCAGGGCGTGGCCAAGGACTACATCGGCATGTTCGCGGTGACGGCTGGCATCGGCAGCGACAAGAAGGAAAAGTATTTCCTCGACGATCACGACGACTACTCGGCGATCATGCTCAAGGCGCTGGCCGATCGTCTGGCCGAGGCGTTCGCCGAGGCGCTGCACGAACGCGTCAGGCGCGACCTGTGGGGCTACACGCCGGGCGAGGCGTTGTCGCTGGAGGAAGCAATCGGCGAGAAGTACCGCGGCATCCGGCCGGCGCCGGGCTACCCCGCCTGTCCCGACCACAGCGTCAAGCGCGCCATGTTCGAGTTGTTGCAGGCGCAAGAGGCCGGCATGGCCCTCACCGAAAGCCTGGCGATGACGCCGGCGGCCAGCGTCAGCGGTTTCTACCTCAGCCATCCGGATAGCACCTACTTCAACGTCGGCAAGATCGGCGAGGACCAGCTGCAGGATCAGGCACGGCGCCGCGGCGCCGAGGTGGCGCAGCTGCAGCGGCTGCTCGCGCCCAATCTCTAGCCTTGCCTACGGCGCGGCCGGCTGGTGGCCAATGACTTGCGCTGGGCCAGCAGCAATGCCAGTACCGCCAACGTGCTCATCCCGAGCAGCAGCCACAGGCCGCGCGAATAGCCGGCCTCCGGGGTCCAAAGCAGGCCCAGCAGCAAAGGAGCGAGCGCGCGCGCCAGCGCCGTGGGCAGTCCCAGCGCGCCATTGAGCGAGGCGACGTGTTCGCGGTTGACATACTGCGCAATCGCCGTGCCCTTCACGATCGTCAGCATCCCGTTGCCCAGGCCGTAGAACAGCACGAACAGCAGCGCGGCCCCAGGGTACCCGGCGCCGGCCAGCAGCGCCGCCAGGCCCAGCGGAATCAGCATCGGGATGAGCCGGTTGGCCAGGTGCAGGTCGAAGTGATGTTCGAAAAAATACAGCAGCAGCCGGCCCAGTACCTGGAGCACGCCGATGCTGGCCGGAATCGCGATGACCCAGGCCTCGGCCAGGCCGTTGCCGCGCAACAGGCTGATCATGTGCGGTGGCAATGCGGCAGTCACGCCCATCATGCACACGACGAACACGCCGATCAGCAGGAACGGCGCAGTGCGCAGGTACGGCGCCGGTGAAGCCGCGGAGTTGCCGGTCGCGGCGGCCGCCAGGGCCGGCGGGGCGCCGCGTAGCAGCACCGCATGCAAGGGCGCGCACACCAGCAAGTGCAATGCCGCCAGCACCCACAGCGCATGGCGCCATCCGAGCGACTGGATCAGCCATGCCGACAGCGGAATGAAAACGGTGCTGGCCAGGCCGCCCAGGAAGGTCAAGGTGATGATGGCCCGGCGGAAGTCACACGGGAAGCGCCGCGTCACGACCGCGAAGACCGGGTTGTACAGGGTGGCGGCCAGAGCGGCACCCAGGCCGGTCCAGACCAGGTAGAACGCCGCGACGCCGTGCACGGCGCTGTGCAAGGCCAGGCAGGCTGCGACCAGCAGCGAGCCGCCGGTCATCACCGCGCGCTCGTGGCCCTGGTCGATCCAGCGGCCCACGGGATAGGCCAGCGCGCCCTCGGCCAGCAGCGCCAGGCTGAAAGCCAGCGAGGATTGCGCCCGCGTCAGTCCGAGCTCGCGTTCCACCGGCTCCATCAGCAGCGAAAACGTGTAGAACACGCTGCCCCAGGTGATCAGCTGGGCCAGCGACAGCCAGCCGACAAGGCGCCGGTCGTGATGGCGCCCGGAACTAAGCGTCACGCTCATGCTTCCTCCGGCACGTTGCACATTGGTTCGCTCCATTTCGTAGGCCGGAGGTTGGCCCCATTCCGCGGGTCGATCCCCGCACGGCGGGGCCCCTCGCCCTGCGCTTCATGCGGCCCCGGCACGTTGCACATTGGTTCGCTCCATTTCGTAGGCCGGAGGTTGGCCCCATTCCGCGGGTCGATCCCCGCACGGCGGGGCCCCTCGCCCTGCGCTTCATGCGGCCCCGGCACGTTGCACATTGGTTTGCCTTGCTTTTGCGGGCCGGAGGTTGGCCGCACTCCGCGGGTCGATCCCCGCACGGGCGGGGCCCCTCGCCCTTCGCTTCATGCGGCGCCCGGCACCCGCATCGTTCGCAGTCCCACCTATGCACGCCGGGCTGTGGCCGCATTGCGCTGGTCGATCCCCGCAAGCGGGGCCCCTCGCCCTTCGCTTCATGCGCCCATTGTCGCCGCCAGGGCCCTGCGGTACTGCACCGCCTCGGCCACGTGCACCACCTGTGTCACGGCCGCGCCGGCGAGATCGGCGATCGTGCGCGCGACCTTGAGCGTGCGGTGCGTCGAGCGCGCGCTCCATCCCAGGCGCGCTGCCGCGATGTTGAGGAATTTCGCGGCGGCGGCGTCGAGCGCCGCGTGCGTGTCGATCTCCTTGCCTTGCAGGCCCTGGTTCGCCTTGCCCTGGCGCTGCATGGCGCGGTCGCGCGCGGTTTCGCAGCGCCGCCGGATCGCGGCAGTGGATTCACCGGCAGGTGCGGTGAGCAGTTGTTCGGGCGCGATCGCCGGCACTTCCACGTGCAGGTCGATGCGGTCCAGCAGCGGCCCGGAGAGCTTGCCCTGGTAGCGCGCGACCTGGTCGGGGGTGCAGCGGCACGCCTTGTGCGGCGAGCCGCGCCAGCCGCACGGGCAAGGATTCAGCGCACCGATGAACTGGAAGCGGGCCGGAAATTCGGCTCGTTGCGCGGCGCGCGAGATCGTGATCTGGCCGGTCTCCAGCGGCTCGCGCAGTGCTTCCAGTGCGGCGCGCGGAAAGTGCGGCAGCTCGTCCAGGAACAGCACGCCATGATGGGCCAGCGAAATCTCACCGGGACGCGGCGGCGAACCGCCTCCCACCAAGGCGACGGCACTGGCCGTGTGGTGCGGGCTGCAGGTTGGCCGCAGTCCCCAGTGCGCCAGGGAGAACCGGCCGGCCAGGCTGGCGATGGCGGCGGTTTGCAGCGCTTCTTCCACCGTCATGGCGGGAAGCAGGCCGGCGAATCGTTGCGCCAGCATCGACTTGCCGGATCCTGGCGGGCCGAGCAGCAGAAGGCTGTGCCCGCCGGCCGCGGCGATTTCCAGCGCCCGCTTGGCGCCGGCTTGGCCTTTCACGTCCGACAGATCCGGATAGACGGCGGCAGCGGCCTGCGGCTGGGCGACGATGCGCGCCCAGCCGTCGGAAGACTCGCTGTTCTGCGACGGCGCAAACTGGCGCACCACGTCCAGCAAGTGGTTGGCCCGATAGACCTGCGCCTGCGGCACCAGCGCCGCTTCTTCGGCGCTGCCGGCGGGGAGCACCAGCTTGGCCGCGGCACCGGCCGCGTGCAGCGCGAGGCTCATGGCCAATGCGCCGCGCACCGGGCGCAATTCGCCCGACAGCGAAAGCTCTCCGGCGAACTCATAATCCGCCAGCCGCGCCGCGTTGATTTGGCCGCTGGCGGCCAGGATGCCCAGCGCGATCGGCAGGTCGAAACGGCCGGAGTCCTTCGGCAAATCGGCCGGCGCAAGATTGACGGTGATGCGTTTGTTGTGCGGGAACTCGAGCCCGCAGTTCTGCAGCGCCGAGCGCACCCGCTCGCGCGCCTCCTTGACTTCAACGTCGGCCAGTCCCACGAGCGTGAAGCTGGGCAGGCCATTGGCCAGGTGCACTTCGACCGTCACAGCGGCCGCTTGCAGGCCGACGAGGGCGCGGCTTTGCACCAAGGACAAACTCATCAAAAACTCCTCCCCATACAGGTGCATGTCCACCTGTGGTGCAGCGCACAAAACGAGATTGCACCAGCCCGGTGCGGTCAACTCTTCAATACATAGCGCTTGAGGCCTCAACGCCGTAGAGCTTGGGGCCGTGGACCCACCGAAGGGAGTTGTGACTTTTGGCACGCTCCCTGCTAAAGGTCTGCAACCTTTACTCAGGAGAACTCGGTGAAACTCAAGAAGACGCAAAAACTGGTAGTGGCCGCCCTGGCTCTTTCGGGCGCAGCTTTCGCGCAGACCAAGGCGCCCGAGCCGGACTACACGCTCTCGTACAACGTGGGCGTGGTTACGGACTACCGCTACCGCGGCATTTCGCAATCGCGCCTGAACCCGGCGCTGCAGGGAGGCATCGACTTCGCCCACAAGAGCGGCTTCTACCTGGGCACCTGGGCCTCGACCATCCAGTGGATCAAGGATGCCGGCGGCGACGCGCCGCTGGAAATCGACATCTATGGCGGCTACAAGGGCCAAGCCGGCCCCGTGGGCTATGACGTCGGTTTCCTGACCTACCAGTATCCCAACCACAGCCTGCCCATCAGTCCGGTCACCAATGAAATCTACGCGGCCGGAACCTTCGGACCCGCCACGCTGAAGTATTCGCACTCGGTAAGCAACCTGTTCGGTTTTGCAGACAGCAAGAACAGCGGCTATCTGGACCTGAGCGCCAATTTCGACCTGGGCACCGGCTGGTCCGTCACGCCGCATGTTGGCCACCAGAAGGTCGCGAACAACGGAGCGTTCTCCTATACCGATTACTCGCTCACCCTCGGCAAGGACTTCGGCAACGGCCTGTCGGCCAGTGCGGCAGTGGTCGGCACCGATGCCAACAAGACGCTGTACGTCACCCCCGCCGGCAAGTTCACCGGCAAGACCGCGCTGGTGCTGGGCGTGAAGTACAGCCTGTAGACCATTCACGTTTTCCCAAGGAGAGAAGTTATGAAACTGGTCACGGCCATCATCAAACCATTCAAGTTGGACGAAGTGCGGGAAGCGCTTTCCGGCATCGGGGTGCAGGGCATCACCGTCACCGAGGTCAAGGGCTTCGGGCGGCAGAAGGGCCATACCGAGCTGTACCGCGGTGCCGAATACGTGGTGGACTTCCTGCCCAAGGTGAAGATCGAAGCGGCGATCGACGACGATCTGGTCGACCGCGTGATCGATGCGGTCGAAGCGGCCGCCCGCACCGGCAAGATCGGCGACGGCAAGGTCTTTGTCTACGACCTGGAGCAGGTCGTGCGCATCCGCACCGGCGAAACCGGCAAGGAAGCCCTCTAGCGCAATCCACCATGAAAGAAATGAACATGAGAAAGCTTCTGCCTTCCCTGGTCCTGGCCCTCGGTCTTCTGATCGGCGGCGTTGCGCTGGCACAGGCACCCGCCGCCACGGCGCCTGCCGCAACGGCACCGGCCGCCGTGGCGCCTGCGGCCGCGCCCGAAACTTCCACGCCCGCGACCACGGGCACGGCAGCGGCTGCACCGGTCGCGCCGGCTGCAACAGCGCAAGCCGCAGCGCCGGCCCCCGCCGCTTCAGGCGCACCGGCCGCGCCGGCTCCGGTCCCCAACAAGGGCGACACGGCCTGGATGACAGTGGCCACCGTGCTGGTGATCCTGATGACCATTCCGGGGCTGGCCCTCTTCTACGGCGGCCTGGTACGCAGCAAGAACATGCTGTCGGTGCTGATGCAGGTCTTCGTCGTGACCGCGATGATCTACGTGCTGTGGGCCCTGTACGGCTACAGCGTGGCCTTCACCGCCGGCAACCCGTTCGTGGGAAGCTTCGACAAGCTGTTCCTCAAGGGCGTGACGCCCGATTCGGTGGCCGCGACCTTCAGCAAGGGCGTCGTGATTCCCGAGCTGTCGTATTTCACTTTCCAGGCCACCTTCGCCGCCATCACCTGCGCGCTGATCGTCGGCTCCTTCGCCGAACGGATCAAGTTCTCCGCGGTGTTGCTGTTCTGTGCGCTGTGGTTCACCTTCAGCTACCTGCCGATCGCCCACATGGTGTGGTACTGGGACGGCCCGGACGGAATCACCGATGCCAAGTCGCTGGAAGTCGTCACCTCCCATGGCGGCTGGCTCTGGGCCAAGGGCGCGCTCGATTTCGCGGGCGGCACGGTGGTGCACGTCAACGCGGGCGTGGCGGGACTGGTGGGCGCCTTCGTGTTGGGCAAACGCATCGGCTATGGCCGGGAATCGTTCGCCCCGCACAGCCTGACCTTGACCATGGTCGGCGCCGCGCTGCTGTGGGTGGGCTGGTTCGGCTTCAATGCCGGGTCGAACCTGGAAGCCACCGGCGCCGCCGCCCTGGCCTTCACCAACACCCTGCTGGCCACTGCTGCCGCAACGCTGAGCTGGATCTCCGGTGAAGCGATGTCCAAGGGCAAGGCCTCGATGCTGGGCGCTGCTTCGGGCGCGGTCGCCGGACTGGTGGCCATCACCCCGGCCTGCGGTTTTGTCGGCCCGATGGGCGCCATCGTCATCGGGCTGCTGGCCGGCCTGATCTGCCTGTGGGGCGTCAACGGTCTGAAGCGCATGCTGGGGGCGGACGATTCGCTCGACGTGTTCGGCGTGCACGGTGTCGGCGGTGCGCTCGGTGCGCTGCTTACCGGCGTATTCGCGGCGCCCGCGCTGGGCGGCGTCGGCATCTACGACTACGTGACGAACAAAGTCTCGCCCGACTATTCGATCGGCGGCCAGGTATGGATCCAGCTGCAGGGCGTGCTGACCACGATCGTCTGGTCCGGCATCGTTGCCTTCATCGCCTACAAGATCGTCGATCTGGTGATCGGCCTGCGGGTCTCCGAAGAGGAAGAACGCGAAGGCCTGGACATCTCGTCGCACGGCGAAACCGCCTACAACCGCTAACAGCAAGGAACCAGGGCTGCGGCCGTCCGGCCGCGGCGCGAATCACGCAAGAGTCTCCCTTGGATGTTGGGCCCGCCGGAGCTTGCGCTCCAGCGGGCCTTTTTTTATGCGCGCACAATCCGAAGCCAGGAGACCAGCGCCAGGCATGTTCCAACTTCGTTCAGGTGCGCTGCGGTGCGAAATCGAGCCACGCCTCGGCGGCTGCATCGCCGGCCTGTGGCTGGGCGACGTTGCCGTGCTGCGCAGCACGGCCGCGGCGCAATTGACCTCGGCGCGCCAGGCCGGCTGCTATCCCCTGGTGCCGTTTTCCAATCGCATCGCGCAGGCGACCTTGCAGTGGCAGGGAACGCAGCATCCGCTGGTGCGCAACAACGGAGCGGAACCGCATGCCATCCATGGCGTGGGCTGGCAACGATCCTGGGAAATTCTGGAAAGCGATAGCGAATTCGCCATGCTCGCCTATGAGCACCGGCCCGACGCGGCCTGGCCGTTCGCCTTCGACAGCTCGCAGACGCTGCGCCTGCGCGGCAACACGCTCGAGCTCACGCTGTCGCTGACCAACCAGGCGCAGCGGCCCGCGCCGGCCGGCCTGGGCTGGCATCCGTATTTCGTCAAGCGATCGCGCAGCCGCATTTCCTTCGCGGCCACCGGCCGCTGGGAGATGGGACCCGACAAGCTGCCGACCGAGCGGCGCCCCGCGCACGGGCTGGACGCGCAATGCGCATTCCTCGATATCGACCATTGCTTCGATGGCTGGTCCGGCACGGTGCAGCTGCGCGACGAGCTGCTGCACACGCGCTTGGACTCGGGCCTGAGCCGGTTGGTGGTGTTCACCAACGACACGCGCGACTTCGTGGCGATCGAGCCGGTGAGCCACGTCAACAACGCCATCAGCCTGGTCGATGCGGGCGCCGATGCGGCGCAGCTGGGCCTGGCGATCCTGCAGCCGGGGGAATCCGTCAGCGCGCAGATGTCGATCTCGGTGGAACGGGTGACATGACCTGGCGTTGCGTGATCGCGCAGCCGGACCAGCTCGGCGAATCGCCGTTCTGGCATCGCGACGAGGGCCTGCTGTACTGGGTGGACATTCCGGCGCGGCAGGTTCGACGCGCCGACCCCGCCAGCGGCAGCGTCGAGAGCTGGGCCATGCCGAGCGAGCCGGGTTGCATCGCACCCGTCCGTGGCGGCGGCCTGGTCCTGGCGCTGCGCGACGGGGTGTATAGAGCCGGCAGCTGGGGCGCTGCGCTGGTGCCCGTGGCGCACTTCAGCCACGATGTTGCAACCACGCGCTTCAACGACGGCAAGGCCGATCCGCTGGGACGCTTCTGGGCCGGCACCATGTACGAGCCGCGCGACGCGCGCAAGGCGCGGCTGTACAGCATCGATCTGCGCGCCTGCAACGGCAACGGCGGCAAGCCCCTGGTGGGGCTCAAGGCCGATGACGCGATCATTGCCAATGGCCTGGCCTGGTCGCCCGACGCCAGGACGCTGTACTGGGCCGACACGCCCAACCATGTGATTCATGCCTGGGACTGGGAGGGGCAGGGCAACGTGATGAGCCGCCGCCGCGTGTTCCAGCAGTTTGCCGGCAAGCCCGACGGCTGGCAGCCGGGGCAGCCCGGCTACGGCGGCCGCCCCGATGGCGCCGCCGTGGACATCGAAGGAAATTACTGGTGCGCCATGTTCGAAGGCGGGCGTGTGCTCAAGTTCGCTCCCGAGGGACAACTGCTCGCGGAGTTTCCCTTGCCCGTGCGCTGCCCTACCATGCCCTGCTTCGGCGACGCCGACCTCAAGACCTTGTATGTCACCAGCGCCAGTTACAACCGGCCGGCCGGGGAACTGAAGGCCCTGCCCCATTCCGGCTGCGTCATGGCGATGCGGGTCGACGTGCCGGGGCTGCCGGTCAATTTCGTCAGCGACTGATTTCAAAAAGATCAATCATTTCGGGAACCGGCACGGCCCTGCCCGCGCTTACCATCGACGGCAAATGGAACTCATCCTCGATCAACTCGCCGGACGCATTCGCGCCGCGACCGACGCCGGCACGCCACTGCGCATCCGCGGCGGCGGCAGCAAGGACTTCTACGGCGAACAACTGCAGGGCGAGTTGCTGGAAACCGCGCCGCTGGCAGGCATCACCAGCTACGAGCCGACCGAGCTTGTCGTCACTGCCGGCGCGGGCACCCCGCTGGCCGAGCTGGAGGCCGTGCTGGCCGAACGCGGCCAGTGCCTCCCATTCGAACCTCCGCACTTCGGCTCGCGCGGCGAGCCTTCCCCTCCGCCCTTGGGGGGAGGGGCTTGGGGAGGGGGCCTTCAGGACAGCGGCCCCGCCGCCAGGAGCGCAGCGACGGTCGGCGGCATGGTGGCCGCCGGCTTGAGCGGCCCGGCGCGCGCCAGCGTCGGTTCGATGCGCGACTACGTGCTCGGACTGACCATGATCAATGGCCGCGGCGAAGTCCTGATCTTCGGCGGCCAGGTCATGAAAAACGTGGCGGGCTACGACGTGTCCCGGCTGGTGGCCGGCTCGCTCGGTACGTTGGGCCTGATTGCCGAGGTCAGCTTGAAGGTGCTGCCGGTCGCGCCGGCGCAGGCCACGCTGAAGTTCGAGATGGGCCAGACCGAGGCGCTGCGGCGCCTGAATGCCTGGGGCGGCCAGCCGCTGCCGCTGAACGCCAGCTGCTGGGTCGACGACGCCGGCGTGCAAACGCTGTTCCTGCGGCTGCGCGGAGCGGTGGCAGCGGTCGAGGCGGCGTGCAAGACCCTGGGCGGCGAGCGTCAGGACAACGCGCAGGTCGCCGGGGACTGGTCGCGGTGTCGCGACCAAACCCTGCCCTGGTTCACCGAGCGCGACGTCCGCGACCTGTGGCGGCTTTCGGTGCCGCAGACGGCGCCAGTGCTTGATCTGCCCGAGCTGCCATTGATCGAGTGGCACGGCGGCCAGCGCTGGGTGCGCGCGCAGCCCGGCGACGCCGCGCGGCTGCGTGAACTGGCGTTGCGCGCCGGCGGACACGCCACCTTGTTCGCGCCGGGCGCGGGGCGGTCGCCTGCCGCCGGCCGGTTCGCGCCCCTGGCGCCGCCGCTGGAGCGCATCCATCGCGAACTCAAGCGGCAGTTCGATCCGGCCGGCATCTTCAATCGCGGCCGTATGTACGCGGACTTCTGATCGCATGCAGACCGACCTGTCACCTGAGTTCAGGAACACATCTGCAGGGCGCGAGGCCGAGGCCATCCTGCGCAAGTGCGTGCATTGCGGCTTCTGCACCGCTACCTGCCCGACTTACCAGATCCTGGGCGACGAGCTCGACAGCCCACGCGGGCGCATTTACCTGATCAAGCAGGTGCTCGAAGGCGCGGCGCCGACGCGCAAGACCCAACTGCACCTGGACCGTTGCCTGACCTGCCGCAATTGCGAGAGCACCTGCCCCAGCGGCGTCGAGTACGGGCATCTGGTCGACATCGGCCGCAAGATCGTGGAAGAGCGGGTGCCGCGCGAGACCGCCGACAAGGCGCTGCGCTGGACCTTGAAAGAGGGCCTGCCCTCGCCGCTGTTCGGCTCGGCGATGAAATTGGGGCAGGCCGTGCGCGGGCTGTTGCCGCAGATGCTGAAGGACAAGGTGCCGGCCCGGCAGGAGGCGGGTCGACTGCCGGCGCGCGAGCATGCGCGCAAGGTGCTGATGCTGGCCGGCTGTGTCCAGCCATCGATGATGCCCAACATCAACAGTGCTACCGCGCGTGTGCTCGACGCGGCTGGCATCCAGACCCTGGTCGCGGCGCAGGCCGGCTGCTGCGGCGCCGTGAAGTTCCACCTCAACGACCAGGAAGGCGGCTTGGCCCAGATGCGCGCCAACATCGACGCCTGGTGGCCTTACGTCGTGAGCGGCCGGGTCGAAGCCATCGTCATGAATGCGTCGGGCTGCGGCGTCACGGTCCGGGAATACGGGCACCACCTGCAGCATGACCCAGCCTATGCCGCCAAAGCCCGGCGTGTGAGCGAGCTCACGCGCGACCTGAGTGAGTTGTTGCCCGAGCTGGTCCCCGCCCTGCGCAGCAAGGTGCGGCCCCCGACCGGTGTGCTGGCGTTCCATCCGCCCTGCAGCTTGCAGCACGGCCAGCAGCTGCGCGGCGGCGTCGAGCGGCACCTGGGCGAGTTGGGGTTTACCGTGCGCGTGGCGATGAACGAATCGCACCTGTGCTGCGGCTCAGCCGGCACTTACTCGGTGCTGTATCCCGACATGGCGCACCGGCTGCGCGACCGCAAGCTCGGCAATCTGGCGCAGCTGCAGCCGCAGGCGATCATCTCGGCCAATATGGGCTGCATCGCGCATCTGCAAAGCGGCACCTCGGTGCCGGTCAAACACTGGGTCGAGGTGCTGGACGCCGCGCTCGGGTGATCTCTTCAGGTGGCGCCCGGCACCAGGATCATTCGCAAGCTCACTTATGTACGCCGGGCTGTGGCCGCATTTCGCTGGTCGATCCCGTGTACGGGGCCCCTCGCCCTTCGCTTCATGCGGCGCCCGGCATCTGCATTGTTTGCAGGCGCGCTCTTGTAAGCCGGGCTGCGGCCGTATTGCGCTGGTCGATCCCCGCAAGCGGGGCCCCTCGCCCTTCGCTTCATGCGGCCAGCGCCGCCTCGATGTCCTTGGCCAGTGCCGCCGGCGTGTCGGCCGGTGCGTAGCGCTTGATCACCTGGCCGTCCTTGCCGACCAGGAACTTGGTGAAGTTCCACTTGATCGCCGTGCTGCCCAGCAGGCCCGGGGCCTGCGCGGTGACCCACTGGTACAGCGGGTCGGCCGAGGGGCCGTTCACGTCGATCTTGGCCATCATCGGAAAGCTCACCCCGTAATTGAGCTGGCAGAACCCGGCGATTTCCTCGTTGCTGCCGGGGTCCTGCGCGCCGAACTGGTTGCAGGGAAAGCCCAGCACCACGAGGCCTTTCTTGCCGTAGCTGCGGTGCAGCTCCTCCAGGCCGCCGAACTGGGGCGTGAAGCCGCAGGCGCTGGCGGTGTTGACGATCAGCAGCACCTTGCCCTTGTATTTCTTCAGCGGCACGGTCTTCCCGTCGATCTGCCGCGCGTCGAAGTCGTAAATGGTGGTCATCGCCTCATTGTGCGGCAACGGCCGGCGGCCCGCAGGCGCCGCCGCTGAACCCCTACTGGTGTCCTGTCCCACAAATATCTGTGCTCTCGTTCGAGTTCATGCGGTGATGATCGGCGGCTGGCCAAAGGGGGTCAAGACTGGGCGTCTTGATCCCCTTTGGCCAGTCGGCGAGGGCGCCGCAGGGGCCGAACCCTTCGGGCTGGTGCGTATCGGGCCGCATCCTGCGTTGCGGTCACAGGTCAATACCTCAAGTATTGACCTGCGCCCACGCCTTGCCTGCGGCCCGATACGGGCCAGCGAGAGCACAGATATTTGTGGGACAGGACACTAACTGTGGATGTTGTCGTGCCGCGCGATTTCCAGCAGGTGCTCGACTTCCTCGCGGTAGTGCACGCAATTGCTGCGGTGCCAGCGCTGGATCACCCACATGACGCTGGCCACGATCAGGCCGAAGCCGGTGATCGCGCTGAACGCCGAAAGGCCCATGCCCGCCGAGAGGCTGTAAAACGCGCCCAGTCCCAGGATGCAGGCCTGCTCGTTGAAGTTCTGCACCGCGATCGAGCGGCCGGCGCCCATCAGGTTGTGGCCGCGGTGCTGCAGCAGCGCGTTCATCGGAACC
>DATNBX010000002.1:0-2286 GCA_035571795.1 Ramlibacter sp. | reverse complement strand
GCTGCTGGACCTGAAGGACCTGCGAGCCATGCTGCGCCACGTGGGCGACAACTCGAGCCAGTTCACCACACAGTACGGCAACATCAGCGCCGCCAGCATCGGGATCATCCAGCGCGGCCTGCTGCAGATCGAATCGCAGGGCGGCGAAAAATTCTTCGGCGAACCGATGCTCAACATCGCCGACTTCCTGCAGGCCGACGACCATGGCCACGGCGTCGCCAACATCCTGGTGGCCGACAAGCTGCTCAACGCGCCGCGCCTGTACGCGACGTTCCTGCTGTGGATGCTATCGGAGCTGTTCGAGCAGTTGCCCGAGATTGGCGACCCCGACAAACCGAAATTGGTGTTCTTCTTCGACGAAGCGCATTTGCTCTTCGATGAGGCGCCCAAAGTGCTGATCGAGCGCATCGAGCTGGTGGTGCGCCTGGTGCGATCGAAAGGCGTGGGCGTTTATTTCGTGACGCAGAACCCGCTGGACATTCCCGACAGCGTGCTGGCGCAGCTGGGTAACCGCGTGCAACATGCCTTGCGTGCCTACACGCCGCGCGACCAGAAGGCCGTGAAAGCGACGGCCCAGACCATGCGGCAAAAGCCGGGCCTGGATATCGAAACGGCGATCGGCGAGCTGGCGGTGGGCGAGGCGCTGCTGAGCTTGCTCGATGGCAAAGGGCGGCCCAGCGTGACCGAGCGCGCTTACGTGCTGCCGCCCGGCAGTCAGATCGGGCCGATCACACCGGCGCAGCGCCAGGCGTTGATGGCGAATTCGCTGGTGGCCGGCGTCTATGAGAAGACGGTGGACCGCGAGTCCGCCTATGAAAAGCTCCAGGGCCGGGCCGAATCGGCGCAGCCGGCTGCACCGGGGGCGGGTCCGGCCGCATCTGCGCCCGGGCCAGCCACTCCAGTGCCGCCAGCGGCAGCGGGAAGCGGCGGTGCCATCCTGGACAGCCTGCGCGACGCCGTGTTCGGCAGCACCGGCCCACGCGGCGGGCACCACGAAGGCATGGCGGAGAGCATGGCGAAGTCGGCCGTGCGCACGATGGGCAGCGCCGTGGGCCGCGAAATCATCCGGGGTGTGCTGGGCAGCATCATGGGCAAACGGCGTTGAACGTGCGGCCGAGCCCAGGTGTACATTGCTTTTTTTGAAGGCCAGCCATGCCAGCCGAAGCACCCGCCCCGCCGAGCCCGGCCAACAAGGACAACGCGCCGCGCCACATCCGCCTGACTTCGCATGCGGGCGGCTACGGCGCCCTGCCCATCGTGTGGGGCGCCGCCAGCGCCGTCGAGCGCGGACCGATCGTCGGCACCACGACGCAGCGCAGCCATCGCAACGTAATCGGCACGCACAGCGGCTCCTACAGCGTGTACCGCGCCCTGGCGGTGGCCGCCGGCGCGCTGTCCCGCCAGCACAAGGCCGACCTCACCAATACCGCGCCCACCGACGTGATCGGTCCTTATCCGCAGTGGAGCGACGCGTCCCGGATCGTGAGCCTGGACCCCTGGGGTGCGCTGGTCGCCGACGTGTTCGCCAGCGAACTGGCCGCCGGCTACGACATCCGGCCCACGATCGCGGTCACCAACGCGCACGTGATCCTGCCCGAGGTGATCGAGGGACTGCAGGCCGGCCGGCTCAAGGCCGACGGCAAGGTGCTCACCGAAGGCGGCGCGGCGATGGTCACCAAGGCGGCGATCGAGCCGGTGTGGTGGCTGCCCGGCGTGGCGCGGCGCTTTGGCTGCTCCGAGACCGACCTGCGCCGCGTGCTGTTCGAGGAAACCGGTGGGATGTACCCGGAACTGGTCACGCGCAGCGACCTGGAAGTGTTCCTGCCGCCCATCGGCGGCCAGACCGTCTACATCTTCGGCGATCCGCACGACCTGGCGAACCCGCAGGTCGAGCTCACGGCCCGCGTGCACGACGAGTGCAACGGCTCGGACGTGTTCGGCTCGGACATCTGCACCTGCCGTCCCTATTTGACCCATGCGATCGAAGAATGCATCCGGGGCTCGCAGCGTGGCGGGGTCGGCCTGGTGTCCTATTCGCGCAAGGAAGGCCGGGCGCTCGGCGAGGTGACCAAGTTCCTGGTCTACAACGCCCGCAAGCGCCAGGTGGGCGGCGACACTGCCGACCAGTACTTCGCCCGCACCGAGTGCGTGGCCGGCGTGCAGGACATGCGCTTCCAGGAGCTGATGCCCGACGTGCTGCACTGGCTTGGCGTTCGCAGGATCCACCGGCTGGTTTCGATGAGCAACATGAAGTACGACGCCATCACCAATTCGGGCATCGAGATC
>DATNBX010000001.1:0-7034 GCA_035571795.1 Ramlibacter sp. | reverse complement strand
CATCGTCAACATGCGGGTGGCGCGGCATGCGGATGCGCGCTGCCTGCTGGTCACGGACATCGATCGGGGCGGCGCGTTCGCGCATCTGTACGGCACCTGGTCGCTGCTGCCGGAAGCCGAACGGAAACTGATCACCGGCTTTGTCCTGAACAAGTTCCGCGGCGACGCATCGCTTCTGGCCCCGGCGCCCCAGATGCTGCGCGACCTGACCGGCATCCCCGTGGTCGCCACCCTGCCGATGTGGTGGCAGCATGGCTTGCCCGAGGAGGACGGCGTCTTCGACGACCGCACCATGGCGCGCGGCGCCGTCACCAGGACGATCGCCGTGGTGGCCTATCCGCGCATCAGCAACCTGGACGAATTCCAGCCGCTGAAGAACCTCCCCGGCGTGCGCCTGGTGTGGGCGCGCAGTCCGGCCGATGTGGCGCAGGCCGACTGGATCGTGCTGCCCGGCTCCAAACATACCAGCAGCGACCTGGAGTGGCTGCGCTCGCAAGGCCTGGACGACGCCGTCGCACAGCATGCGGCGGGAGGCGGCCCTGTGCTTGGCATCTGCGGCGGGCTGCAGATGCTGGGCGAGGCGCTGATCGACACCCATGGGATCGAAAACAATGGGCCGGGCCTGGGTTTGCTGCCCCTGGTGACCGTGTTCAAGCCCACCAAATCCGTCAGAAGCACCCGTGCGAGCTTTCGCGCCGTCGGCGGACCCTGGGCCGCGCTGTCGGGCGTCGACATGCGAGGCTACGAGATCCACCACGGCCGCACCTTCCAGCACCCCGGCATGAAGGAGGCGCACGCGGCCATGCCGGCCGGACTGGCGTGGCAGAACGGCGAAGGCAACGTGCTGGGCGTGTACCTGCACGGCATGTTCGAGGATCCGGCCGTGGTGCGCGCACTGTTCGGCGCCACGGTCCCGACACTGGACAGCGTGTTCGACGGGCTCGCCGATTTCATCGATCGCCACTTTCTTCCCGGCGCCGTCACGGACTTGATCCGTGATCCGCATGGGCCTGCCAATAACCTGGACTCCGGGTCAAGCCCGGAACGACAACCAAATGCACATCCCTGATCTCCTCGACATCGATCTCGCGCAACGCCTGCAGCACAAGCTTGACAACAAGACCAAGCCGCTCGGTTCACTCGGCCGGCTGGAGGCGCTGGCCTTGCAGCTCGGCCTGATCCTGGACACAGAAACGCCGCAACTGCTGCAGCCGCAGCTCGTAGTCTTTGCCGCCGATCATGGCCTGGCGGCCCGCGGCGTGTCGGCCTACCCGAGCGACGTGACCTGGCAGATGGTCGAGAACTTCCTGGCCGGCGGAGCCGCCGTCAGCGTGCTCGCACGCCAGCACGGCCTGGCGTTGACGGTGGTGGACTGCGGCGTCGGACGCGATTTCGCGCCGCGCGACGGACTCGTCATCCGCAAGACGGCGCCCGGCACGGCCGATTCCCTTGTTGGTCCGGCCATGTCGGCCGCCCAATGCGCCCAGGCCATCGCCTACGGCCGGGCGATCGTCGAGCAGCTTCCCGGCAATGCGCTGCTGGTGGGCGAAATGGGCATCGGCAATACCTCGGCGGCGTCGCTCCTGCTGGCGCGGCTGACCGGCCACTCGCTGGCGCAATGTGTGGGTGCCGGCACCGGACTGGACGAAGCCGGTATGAAGCGCAAGCGCGACGTCCTGCAGCAGGTGCTGGACTTCCACGCAAATGCCGTTGCGCCGCTTGACGCACTGGCGGCGTTCGGCGGGCTCGAGATCGCGACGATGGTGGGTGCCGTGCTGCAGGCCGCCGGCGAGCGCCGAGTGATCGTCGCCGATGGCTTCATTTCCAGCGCGGCCGTGCTGGTCGCGCAACGGCTTCAGCCGCATGTCACGCAGCGCTGCGTGTTCTCGCATTGCTCGGGCGAGCGGGGCCACGCGCTGATGCTGCGCCACCTGGGACCGGATCCGCAGCAGCCGGCGCAGGCACTGCTGGACCTGGGCCTTCGTCTCGGGGAAGGCTCGGGCGCGGCGCTCGCATGGCCGCTGCTGGTTTCGGCCTGCGCGCTGCTGCGCGAAATGGCCAGCTTCGAGTCGGCGGGCGTGTCCGGTCCGCAGCCGGCGCCCGCCGAGTGAGAACGGCATGAGCAGGCCCTGATCCATGCGCGGCTTGATGCTGGCGCTGCAGTACTTTACGCGCTTGCCGCTGCCCGCGGCGCTGGCGCGCTGGGCCGGGTTCGACACCGGCTTGCAGCGCGCCAGCCTGGCGCATTTTCCGGGTGTCGGCCTGCTGGTGGCGGGAGTGGCCGTCGCCTGCTACTGGGCGGTGGACCGCGTGCTGCCGCGTTCGGGCTTCACGCCGCTGGTCGCGGCCGTCCTGTCCACCGCCGCCACCGTGCTGTTCACCGGCGGATTGCACGAGGATGGACTGGCCGACATGGCCGACGGACTCGGCGGCGGCCGCGCTCGGGCGGCGGCCCTGGAAATCATGAAAGACCCGCGCATCGGCAGCTTCGGGGCGCTGGCGCTGCTGCTGGCCTTGCTGGGCAAGATCGCGTTGCTCGGCCTTATCGGCGCCGTGGGCGGCTGGACCGGCGCCGCCGCGGCCTTGCTGGGCGGGCATGTGACCTCGCGTGGCCTGACGCTCGCGATCGTCGCCAGCTTGCCGAACATCAGCAGCGCCGCCACTTCGAAATCGCTGCCGGTCGCGGGCCGCATCGAATGGACGGGCTTGCTCGTCGCCGCGGCCTGGTCCGCGCTGGGGTTGGCATTGGCGGCAGGTCTTTCGTCGCCGGGCTTTTGCGCCGCCGGCGTGGCGGCAGCCGTGATCGCATTGTTGTGGATAAGACAAATGCTGGCCCGGCGGCTGCAAGGATTCACCGGCGACTGCCTCGGAGCGGCGCAGCAGCTGTGCGAGATCGCGTTCTATCTCGGCGCCGCGATGGCGCTGCGCGCCACCGCATGAACACGAACGCAATGCCGGACATTGGCGGGGCGGGACACGTCATGCGGCTCTGGCTGGTGCGCCACGCCAGGCCGCTGGTGGAGACCGGACTGTGCTACGGCACCCTCGATGTGACCGCGGATGAAGAAGAAACGGCGGCGGCCGCGCAGCGGCTGGCGCAGCTGCTGCCGCCGTCGGTCGAGGTGCTGGTCTCTCCGCGGCGGCGCTGTGCGCAACTGGCGCAGGCGCTGGCCGCCTTGCGCCCCGACTTGCCGGCGCGAGTCGAGCCGCGGCTGGCCGAGATGGATTTCGGCGGCTGGGAAGGGCGGCTGTGGAACGACCTGCCTCGAGCCGAGCTCGATGCCTGGGCCGCTGAATTTGCGCACTATCGCGCGGGGCTGACCGGGGAGTCCACTGCGCAATTCGTCGCTCGGGTGGGCCGCCTGCTGGGCGAATCCCGGGCAGCGGGCGGCGATCAGGCGTGGATCACCCACGGCGGCGTCTTCAAGGCCATGCTGGTGCACCAGGGCGGCGCCGGCCTGCCGGCGCGGGTCGATTGGCCGCGCCAGAGCCTCGCCTGGGGCGACAGCCACCTGTTCCATGTGGAGGATTGAGCGTCCCGGCAAAACGCGGTTGTGCGCAAGCGTGCGCGGGTCTATGCTTGCATCGCGTTATTTACCGCGATGCCGCTACGAGGAGAGCTATGTATAAACGAATCCTGCTGGCCTACGACGGCTCCGACGCCGGCCAGAAAGCCCTGCTGGACTGCCTGGACCTGGCCCAGTGGGGCCAGTCGGAGGTGGTCCTGATCGCGGTGATGCCGTCGGCGATGAGTTTCGTCGGCCTGGAAGGCGGCGTCTACGACATGGAGCTGGAGGAACGCGAGAAGAAGAAGCACCAGGCCGTGCTGGACGACGGCCTGCGCCGGCTGGCGAGCGCCGGTCATGCAGCGCGCGGCGAGGTGATCGTCGGCGAGGCCGTCGAGGAAATCACGCGCTACGCGCGCAAGATCGAAGCGAACCTGATCGTCGTGGGCCACAAGCACCTGGACAGCTGGGCCGCGCGCTGGTGGCGTGGCTCGATCTCCGGCGCCCTGATCGAACACGCACCTTGCAGCGTCCTGGTGGTCATCATTCCCTGAATCCGTCGAGCAGTACCATGCCAACCCCCGTTTCGCGCCGGGCGCCGGATCGCGCCGCTGCGCTCGCGCAATATCGCCGCCGCGCCGATTTCTACGACAAGGAGCTCGCGCCTTTCGAGCCTATCCGCGGCGAAGCCATCGCCTGCCTGGAGCTGCGGCCCGGCGATACGGTGCTGGACGTGGGCTGCGGCACCGGCCTGAGCTTCGAACTGCTGCACCGCCGCGTCGGCAAGAACGGCCGCATCGTGGGCATCGAGCAGTGCCCGGAAATGTTGGACAAGGCCCGGATGCGCGTGCGCGATAACCAATGGCACAACGTCGAACTGGTATGCGCGCCGGCCGCCACGGCGCAGGTGCGGGCGATGGCCGACGCGGCGCTGTTTCACTTCACCCATGACGTGCTGCGCGAGAGCGCCGCCATCGGCAACATGCTGGCGCACCTCAAGCGCGGTGCCCGCGTCGTGGCGACCGGCCTGCAATGGGCGCCGCCCTGGGCCTGGCCCACCAACGCGTTCGTGTTGCTCGCGGCGCTGTACTCCGTCACGTCGATGGAGGGCCTGGGGCATCCGTGGGACAAGCTGGCCAGGCGCCTCACCGACCTCGAAGTCCAGAGCACGCTCCTGGGCGGCGTGTATATCGCGCGCGGCGTGTACTTGCCGGACCTTCATTGACGGCCGGGAAAACGCCACGTAAGCCGGACGTAAACCCTCAGTAAAGTTCCCGCCGGGGTGCAGGACTGCACCTACATTGGCTTGCGTTGCCAGCCGATGGGCCTGCGGGGGCTTATGCTTCACGCTCTACAAACACAGAGCGCACACCTCCCAGGCCGAGGTAGCTGCCGCCATAAGAAAGACAGCGATGGACCCACATCCGCCATTACCGCCCGAATCGAACCAAGCCCTTGACGACACGGAACCGGCGCGGCGGCGCATCAGCCGGCGCGCCACCGCTGCGGGGAGCGTCATCGCGCTGCTGGTGGTCGGCGGCGTCGGCTGGCTGGCGTGGGACCTGACTCATCCGGGCACTCCGGTGTCGGCAGCGGCGGGACCGGGACGTAGCGGCGGAGCGGGCGGTGGCGGTGGCGGGGGCGGCGGTCCCGGCGGTCCCGGCGGCGGCGCGGGGCGCGGCCCGGCCACGACCGTCGGCGTCGCCGTCGCCGAGCGCGCCGACATCCCCGTCACCATCGAGGCGCTGGGCACCGTGGTGCCGCTGGCCACCGTGCGCGTGCGTCCGCAAGTGTCGGGCGTGCTCCAGCAGCTGCTGTTCAAGGAAGGCCAGATGGTGCGCAAGGGGGACCTGCTCGCTTTGATCGATCCGCGCCAGTTCGAGATGGCCTTGCAACAGGCGGCGGGGCAGCGCATGCGCGACGAAGCGCAGCTGGAGGCCGCACGCGTGACCTTGCAGCGTTTTCGCACGCTGTTGCAGCAGGACTCCATCGCCCGCCAGGATGTGGACACCCAGGCCGCGCTGGTGAAGCAACTCGAAGGCACGGTCGTTGCCGACAAGGCCAACGAAGGCACGGCCCGATTGAACCTGAGCTACACCCGCATCGTCGCGCCGGTCGGGGGCCGGGTCGGCCTGCGCACCGTGGACATCGGCAACGTCGTCAGCACCGGCGATGCCAATGGCGTCGGGCTGATCACGCAGCTCTCGCCGATCGACGTCGAGTTCGCCGTTCCGCAGGACCAGGCGCCTTTGTTGCAGCAGAACGCCGGCACCGTCATGGAAGCCAAGGCGCTCGACCGCACCCGCGTCAACGTGCTGGACACCGGCGTGTTCGCCTCGCTGGACAACCAGGTCGATACCCAGACCGGCACGGTGCGGGCCAAGGCCCGCTTCGACAACGCGCGCCTGGCCCTGTTTCCCAGCCAGTTCGTGAACGTGCAGCTGAACGTGCGCACCATCCGGGATGCAGTAGTGGTGCCGGTGTCGGCGCTGCGCCAGGGCAGCACCGGCGAATATGTTTTTGTCCTGAAGGAGGACCGTACCGTGGCGCAGCGGCCGGTCAAGCGCGGCGGCGCGACGGTCGACAAGATCCAGATCGCAACCGGATTGCAGGTGGGCGAGCGTGTGATCACCGAGGGCGCGGACCGGCTGCGCGACGGTGCGCGCGTGGTGCTGCCCGGTGACACGCCCGGCGCGGGCGAGGGACGCGGCGGCGGTGGCGGCGGCGCGCGCCGGCGGGGCGCCGAGGCAGCGGCTTCCGGAGTTGCGCCCAAGGCGGCGCCGGATGCGGCGGCCACCATGCCCATGGCGCCGGCCTCCGGCGCGCCACCTGAAGTTTCCGCCAGCTCACCCAGACAAATTGCCGGCACCGGCGAGCGGCGCCGCCGCCGCGACGCGCAGGCGCCGGCCACCACGCAATGAGCCCGTCACTGCCCTTCATCCTGCGGCCGGTCGCGACCTCGCTGCTGATGGCGGCCATCGTGCTGGCGGGCATCGTGGGCTTCAAGTTCCTGCCGCTGTCTGCGCTGCCGCAGGTGGACTACCCGACCATCCAGGTGCAGACGCTGTACCCGGGCGGCAGCCCGGAAGTGATGGCCCAGACCGTCACGGCGCCGATGGAGCGCCAGTTCGGCCAGATGCCCGGCCTGGCGCGCATGAGTTCGACCAGCGCGGCCGGCGTGTCCATCGTCACCTTGCAGTTCAACCTGGGCCTGGCGCTGGACGTGGCCGAGCAGCAAGTGCAGGCCGCGATCAATGCGGGCGCTTCGCTGTTGCCGGCTGACTTGCCGGCGCCGCCGGTCTACGCCAAGGTCAACCCGGCCGACGCGCCGGTGCTGACCCTGGCCATCACGTCGGACACGCTGCCGCTCACCGACGTTCAGAACATCGTCAATACCCGCCTGGCGCTGAAGATCAGCCAGGTCACGGGCGTGGGGTTGGTCACGCTGTCGGGCGGCCAGCGTCCGGCCGTGCGAGTGCAGGCCGACATCAGGGCGCTGGCTTCCTATGGGCTTGGGCTGGACAGCAT